>NZ_JBSFXO010000011.1:0-435030 GCF_053595415.1 Streptomyces sp. NPDC002499 | reverse complement strand
TACACCGTCAACGACTCCGCCAAGGTCGTCTGCGGCAACGTCAAGACCGCCAACGCCAACGTCTACATCATCGACACCGTCCTCATGCCCACCAGCTGACGGACCGCCGAACTCCTGTTACGGGGAGACGCAGAGGGGCGGGGCACTTGCCCCGCCCCTCTGTGCTGCCCGCGGTGTCACCCCCGTGCTGTACGCAGTCGAGAGAGGACGGAGTACATGTCGGCACTCTTCCGCGTCCGCGTCCTCGCGGTCTCGGGTACGCAGGTGTGGTGCGCCGCGGCAGGCCGGCTGACCACGGTCACGAGCGGTGTGCTGCGCGCGGAGCTGACCGCCCGGTGCGGTGAGGCGACGGTGGTCGTACTCGACCTGCGCCAGCTGCAACTGCAGCTGTCCGTGGACGAGTTCCTGCCGTTGGCGCCGTGGCCGGACGGCCCGCACACCATCCACCTGCTGGCCCCGAGCCTGCTGCACTCCCGCACGGCCGACGACGCACGCCTGCACTGGCACACCGACCTCCGGGCCGCCTGGCAGGCGTGGTCCACACTGTCCCCCTGAGGTTTCTCCGCCGGGCCGCCCCTTCGGCTTCGCCCGGTCGCATGCCATGATTGCTACTCGGCAGTAATTTGTGTTCCCGGCGGGAGGCGACGCAGTGACCAGGGTGTTCACCGTGAGCGACAGCATCGTCATCGGCATCTCGCCCGATGCCGCCTACCAGGCCGTGAGCCGCCCCGGAGACATGGGTCGGTGGAGTCCGGAGAACCTGGGCACCACATCGGGACCGGACGGGAACGCCACACTGGGCACGACCTTCGTCGGGCGCAACAAGCGGGGCGGGTTCCGCTGGGTGACGCGCTGCACGGTCACGGCGGCCGATCCGGGGCGCCGTTTCGCGTTCCGTGTCCACGCGATCGGGCGCACCCGCCCGCGTCTGCGTGGTCCGATCGCCACCTGGGAGTACCGCTTCGAGCCGGCCGACGAGGGCACGCGGGTGACGGAGACCTGGACGGACGACCGGCGGGCCTGGCCCACCTTCGTGGCCAACGTCTTCGACCGGATCGCCACCTCGGGCAAGACGTTCGCCGACTAC
The DNA here is from genome assembly GCF_053595415.1 of Streptomyces sp. NPDC002499. Taxonomy (NCBI): domain Bacteria; kingdom Bacillati; phylum Actinomycetota; class Actinomycetes; order Kitasatosporales; family Streptomycetaceae; genus Streptomyces; species Streptomyces sp. NPDC002499. The sequence continues at coordinate 433,943 of NZ_JBSFXO010000011.1, read as the reverse complement.
CAGGCCCGAAACATCTCCAAGACCCTGCACAACCTCAAACGGGAACTGGAACAGGACCACGCAGCATGAACGTCTCCCGCCCCGGGCGCCGATGCGTCCTGGGCGCGAGACGGTCGGACCGAGAGCAGGTCGCTTGGGCGAGGTTGGTCATGCCGCCGAAGGTGACCGCATGCTCCGTGTGGACATCGCAGGATCACTCGACGAGGCCCGCCGCGCCGTATTGCCAGTACCCCTGACCAGCTGCATCGCGTCGGTATCCGGTGCGAAGTCACGCGTACGAAACCCGTTGGGGCCGGGAGAGCGGCGGTTCACGGGCTGTCGGTCGGCCTGAACTCCGCGTCGAGGGTGTTGTCGATGACCTGCTGCGCGAGTTCGGTGAGGCGCAGGTGGCGGGGGTGGGCGTAGGCGCGCATGGCGTCGAAGGTTTCGTCGAGGCCGAGGTTGTGGCGTTCGGAGAGGACACCTTTGGCCTGCTCGATGATGACGCGGCTGGCGAGCGCGGCCTGGAGCTGTGTCTTCTCGATGTAGCTCTGTTCGATGTTGCGCTGTTGGAGGATGGCGATGGTCGCGACGTCGGAGAGTGCCTGTCCGATCTGGATGTCGGAGTCGCTGAGGTGGGTGGGCCGGGAGCGGAAGAGGTTGACCGCACCGATGACCTGGTGGCGCAGTTTCATGGGCAGGGCGTGGGTGACCACGAAACCGGCGTCGCGGGCGCGGGCGGCGAAAGGACCGAAGCCGACGGTGGCGACAGGCGAGGTGAGGCTGATGTTCAGCTGGGCCTGACCGGTGCGGTAACAGCGAACGCACGGGCCCTGGTTGTGCTGGAGGGCGAAGAGTTCCAGGAGGCGGGTGTTCTCGTCGGAGGCGGCGATGAGCTGGAGTTCGCCGTGCTGGTCGACGATCATCACGCCGGCCGCGTCGACGTCGAGGAGTTCGACGCAGCGGATGGACAGGCGGTGCAGGAAGTCGATGAGGTCGAAGTCGTCGGTGAGGGTGTCCACGGCCTCCACGAAGACGTTCAGCACGCGTTGTTGACCTGTCATCGTCATCAGTCCCTGTCTCCGGACGGGGTGGCCGTCCCGTCTTCAGTGTCCCGGAAATGCAGGTGCCGGGACACCACGTCTTCGGCGGTTGTGAGCAGCGGTCGTTCGGTGCGGTAGGCGTGGGCGCGCAGGATGGCCATGGCCTCGGTGAGGGAGACGCGGGCCTGAACGCTGATCATGCCTGCGGCCTGGTGGACGGCCGCACGGTGCAGCGTGGTGTGCGGTTCCGCCTGCGCGAAGGAGTCCCGCCACTCGCCGTGGAGTATCAGTGCCGCGGTGATGGCGGCGGCCATCACGAGCGCGTCGTCGGTCTGGTCGGGATCCAGTGGGGCCGGAGCGGCGCGTTGCGCGGTGAGGACGCCGAGGGAGGCGGCGCCGAGGCGCAGGGGGAAGCAGAAGAGGGCTCGCACGCCGAGCCGTCCGGCGTCGGGCAGGAAGGCCGGCCATCGGTGCGGGTCGCTCCGTTCCAGATCCGGTACGGCGATCAGGGTGCGGTGGCGGTAGGCGTCGAGCCCCGGTCCCTCACCGAGGGTGAACTGTGCGTCTTCCAGGTCGGTGCTGCGACCGGGGGTGGACCACACCATCTCCGCCAGGGCCCCGTCGGTGCCCAGGGAGACTGCGATGCCGTCCACTCCGAGTACGCATGCGCAGCGTGCCGGGTCGCCGCCAAGGGGGCTGACGACGCTTGTGCTGGGAAGGTCGCGCAGGATGCGGGCCATGAGTGCGGTGGTGCCCCTCATGTCTCCTGTTGGAGCCATGTCGCTTCCCTGCCGACGTTGGTTGTCAATGGAGCCTTCCAGCTGGGGTCAGCGGTGGTGGAGTGGTCGACAGCCGCCGCCTGCGCAGGTGAGCGCGGGCGGCGGCTGAGAGCGCGAAGACGGCGCAGACTCCCCTCCTGTCTCCGTCTCGCACTGACCGTCCTCACCACCCGTCCGGGGTGTGCAGGAGTACACCCCGGCCTCGAAGAAGGCTGGAGAGGACGAAGGGCTGGAGCTGCGTAGTCGGCGATGCGGCTCCAGCCTGCTCCAGGTCGGACACGACCACGACCCAGGGGCAGGGGGCCAGGAAAGGCGGCACGGCCGGACATCCGATCGCGCCTACCGTCGCCTCCCACGCTAGGGCACGTTCTTCCGAAGCGGACCGTGAATTCCGGACGCCTGCCGCGACAGCGTGCCCGGGCCGGGGTGTGCTGGTCCGCAAGCGGAGAGACTCACGGTTGTTGGAGGCATGTACTGGTCTGGACGTGGCCACGGGCCAACTGGCCGAGAGCGGCCCATACGGGCGTCCAGGGTGGTGGCGTAGCGCGGGAAGTGCTCGTTGAGGCGTAGCGCCGTCAGTAGGACATGAATGCTGCGCTGGCTGTACACCACACGAGTCCAACCGCCATGGCCAAGGCACCTGGTACGGGCGACGGAAAGTTCGTGCACCCCGCTGGAGTCCATGAACGACACGCCCCGCAGGTCCACGACCAGCAGGAACGAAACCAGCTCCCCAGAGGGAGCATTCATCAGGGTGGCGAAACCCGTAGCGGTGCACAGATCGATTTCGCCGGACGGGCGAACCACCCGACACTGTCGCAGCGATATCGGGCCCTGAACGTCCACGATGGACCAACTCCAACCGGCACAAGCGCGGAGACTGCATGGCGCGGAAGAACCGGGGGCAAGGGATTACCGCAGCACCACCCTAAGAACAACAGGGCAACAAGTTCTCAGAGAAGACAGTTAGTCAACCACCCACGCACAGAAGTGCCCCTTTCCGACCGACTGGCACCGGAAGGGAACGTTTTAGAGCCTCCGCCGGAGGGGGTTCAGCCATCGCCGAGCCGGCCTGGCCGGTCGACCGGCGAGGGCCCTGTGAGGATCCCCCTTTTCAGCGTCCGGACTTGGGAGCGGACCCACCGGCGCGGGGAGAGCCGGCGCAACTCCTCCTCCGCGTCCTCAAGTTCCGCCCTGCGGTGGCGGAACGCCTCGCGCCGCTCGATGTCGCCCGGCGGCGGGAGTTCGGTGAGGAAGTCACGCAGGCCGGCGCGGGCCCCTGCTCATGCGGCCGCTTCGGCCTCAGGCGACAGCCGCCTGACCTGCCGGATGTCACAACTCCGAGGAAAACAAACACTGTTGTGGTGCGTGAGGGCGGACTGGCCATACATCCGGAAAGGAAGAACACGGCATGGAGCCTGTGATCATTAGGGCGGTAGTGACTGTGGTCGTCAGCGTCGTCAACGGCACGCCGCCGCACCGGGTCCCCGCCAGGCCACCGTCGCGATGCCGGCCCAGCCGGCCGGATGGGGAGGTGAGGTTCATGGAGGACGCCCTTGGCGCTGACCTCGATCTTGCCGAGCCTCTGCCTCCGGAGACAGCCACCGATCCAAGGCCGGGAATCCAGCTTGCGGAGGCGCTGCACGGTCGGCAATATCCTGCGCCGGTCCGCTTCCTGCTGCTGAACGGAGCGTCCTGGACCGAGGCTCAGGACGCCGCCCAGGACGCCTTTACCCAGATGTGCGCCCCTGACGTGTCCATCGCCCACCCGCGCGCCTGGCTACGCACCGTCGCGTGGCGGTCCTGGGTAAGCCAGCAGGTAAAACTCGAAGAGAGCGTATTGAGACTAGGACGGGTTTCGATATCCGGGACGCCATCCGACTGAGAGGCCCCAGTGAATCCCGGCGCTGGCGGTGACCGAGATCGCGACTTGTTGCCTACTGCTGCCCAGACCTATCTCGTTGTAGGTCGTCGAGGACGTGGCCGTACACGGGATGGTGTAGGTCGCCAATTTTCCGATGACCATGGTCGTTTTCCCGTCGCCGGTGCATTCGGTCGCCACAGCAACTGTCCCGGCCTTGATGGTCTTGATCACGGCCACTTCTTCCGAGCCCGTTTTGTCTGCCAAGCGGATGAGGGCCTTGGTCGAGCCGGATATGTCGGGGGGAGTCTTCGTCAGGTCAATGGCGGAGGTGGAGTTGGAACGGGGCGAGGGGGTGTTCGAGCTGGTGTCTGATGAGCCCTGACCGTTGTGCGACGTGCAGCCTGCCATGAAGGGCAGGCTCATGGTCAAGGTGATCGTCACGGCCGTGAGGGACTTGGTCAGCTTTCCCATGTGTACCAGCCGACGGTGTAAGGCGTGTAGGAGACGATAGTTGAAACCTTGTAGTGCGAGCAGCTGGGGAGCACGTAGTAGCTGGTGCCGATGATGCGTCGTCGCCAAACACCGTATTTGGCGTTGACCGTCTTGTGCGGTGGAATGGTGGCGGTTACTGAGTTGCCGAGTTCCGCGGTCAGTGATGCTGAGAAGTTGATGCCGTAGGTGGCTTCTTGCTTCGAGACGAGCTCGTTGAGTGAGACCTTCAGTGATCCAGTCAGGCTGATCCCGACGGTCCCTGACGCCTTGGCGGTGAAGGTGGTGCTTTCCTTGTTGCTGGTGTTGTTGTAGTTGGACTGGTAAGGGCCGACAGCATGGATGTATCTGCCCTTCTTGGAGGTGGGCTTGTAGACCTTGCTCGAGTCGCAGAGATGAGGGTCGGCCGCGTTGACGCTCGGAGCGTCCGTGGGATCTGCCGGCTCGGAGGTGACAGCCGCAGGGTCCGTCGGCGCATCGGTCAGGTCCGTCTCCGCGGGACCGATCGGCGGTACCGTCGTCAGAGTGCCGTCGTCGCCATTGCCGTCGAGGGAGAACCATCCTTGCAGGTCGACGATGAGATGGATGGTGCCGGAACTCCCGTTATAGATACTCACCGCGCCCTGATCGCCGGGCTGGGCGATCACCAGGTCGGAGGTTGACGTACTGGCCTGGAAGGTGTCTACCGACGTGATGGACGGCATCGGCTCCCCGGTTGGCCACACCCGCAGATAGCCGGAGTTCTGCTGGCCGGTCGTCGTCAGATTGAGCACCGCGGCGCCGAAGGACGTCGGGATGCCGTCATTGCCGGCCACCTCGACGCTGGTGCTGCCGCCGGCTGGGATCGCCGTGGACGAGCGGGTGTCCAGCAAACGGTCCTGGACAGCGGTGAAGATGCCCGAGCCGTCCGAAGAGGCTTCGGCGAAGTAGCCGTAGACGTCCAGAACGACATCGATGGGCTGCGTGGACGACCCGTTCTTCAGGGTGATCTGGCCGTCCGTTCCCACCGGGATGACCGCGCCCTGCGAGGTGGTGACGCTCTTGTAGTCCATGACCGGCTGCCCGGTCGAACCGCCGGTGGCGTAGGCGTACAGGCTTCCATCGTCGCCGGATGCCGGGACGATGAGGTTCGCGTAGACGGACGCTTCGTCGGTGATAGCGGCCATGCCGTCGATCTGGACGTTCAGCGTTCCGCCGGGGGCGATTTGCGCTTCCGGAGCTCCCGTTCCGTTGCGGGTGTCGACGAGCCGCGACTGCGTGACGGGGATGTACCCGCCTTGGGGGGTGGTGCCGTCGCCGGACGTGAAGTACCCGCTCACGTCCACGACCAGGTCAACGCTGCCACTGGAGTTGTAGACGTCGATCTTCCCGTCCGCCCCAACCGCGACGATCGCCGCGTTGCTCGTGGTGTCGCCGCTCGAGAAGTTGACCATGGAACCTGGAGCGGGCTTGGTCGTTCCGTCCGGCCACAGCTCCAGATAGCTGCCCGAGGACGTGGCGTTCACCGTTTTGACCACCAGCGATACGGCGGACACTCCGGAGGCAGGCACGCCACCCACACCCGCAACCTGGAAGGAGGTCGTGGACGCTGCGCCGAGAGGCGTGCTGACACCGAGAGACGATCGCGTGTCGACGATCTTGGAAGACGGTGAGACGGGGAAGAAGTCACCGCTGGAGGCGGTGGTGGCACCCGCGTGTGCCAGGCTCCCCAAGCCGAGCCATGCGAGTACCGAGAAGAGCACGACGGCGAGCGTCAGACGTCTGTGCCGAGTGCGTCTGGCTTGCAACACCTCTGAACCCCCCCGCGCATTTACGGACTTCATCCCTGATGGGATCCATGTCCGAGTTCGGAGGAGCGTAAGGATCAACTACTTCAAAGAACAACAGCCATCGGCTTAAGGGCCCGCAAAGAAGATCGAGAGACATGAGTGCTGACCTGCGCGGATCCCGCGCGCCCTCACACACCAGGCCTACCCTGAACTTCCAAGGGGCCTCAAGCACTTTGCGGATGCGTTCACACGAGCAGCCTCGGAGCCAGACGGTAGGCAGCGAGAGCGCCGCCGTGGGTTGTCGTGGCTGCGAGCTGGCCGAGGGGCGTTCCCGTAGAGACAGCGAAATCCTCGACGGACGCGCACGGGTGTGAGGCACCCTTGGCGTACGGGCCGCTTCCCAGGGGTTGACGCGGTCACTCCACTAGACAAGTGGCTCAGGCGGGCCCTAGCCCCGCACCGGCTGGAGGACACGATCGCGCAGAGGTACGCCGCCCAGTTACCCGCCCTCGAGACCTCAGCGGAGGCGGAGGCGAGCCGATTGATCGCCGGCTGCGACACGAAGATCGCCCGTTACCGCGAGGCTCTCGAAGTAGGCGCCGATCCGGGCACTGGTCGCCAAGTGGATCACCGAAGTCCAGGCCCGCCGCACCCAGGCGATCGCCCAGAGGCGGCAGCATCCCTGACGTGCCTGCCGACGCCGAACCTCAAGACAAGGCCGATGCGTACAAGAACCTCGGACTCAAGCTCACCTACGACCCCGCAAAACAGCTCGTGCGGGCCGAGGCTCAGCTCGACCCGCACAAGTTGGGGTTATGGTCTGTGTCCGAGGGGGGACTTGAACCCCCACGCCCGTTAAAGGGCACTAGCACCTCAAGCTAGCGCGTCTGCCATTCCGCCACCCGGACTAGGTGTCTGCCGCCTGGCCGGGGGTGTTCCCCGCGGCGACATGCACAACAATACCAAGGTTTCGGGGTGCCTTTCACCTGCATATCCACCCCCGGGCGGAGCCCCGACGTACCCGCGGAGGGACGCCGCCGGCCGTTACCGGAAGTGACCCGACCGCTACGCCCGGCGGTCCGTTCCGGCCGCCTCGGGAGCGGGGTACTCGTCCGCCAGCAGTGTCTGCAGGGCCCGGACCAGCACCGCCGCCGTCTCCTCCCCCAGCGGTGCGAGGAACCTGGCCTCGGCGGCCCGGCGGGCCTTCTCCGCCTGCCGCAGGCATTCCGTTCCGTCGGAGGTCAGCTCGACGATGTTCTTGCGCCGGTCCCGCTGACTGCGTCGGCGCTCCACCAGGCCGTGGTCCTCGAGCCCGTCGATCAGCGACACCATCGTGGTGCGGTCGACGCCGAGCCGTCCGGCCGCCTCGACCTGCGAGAGCGGCTCGTCACCGGAGAGCACCACCAGCACGGCCAGCTCGTGCCCGTCCACCCCGTGCGGGGCGAGCGCCTCCGCCGACACCCGGGCGAACCTGGCCTGCGCGTGCTTGAGGAGGTAGCCGAGCCGGGATTCGAGGGGTGCGGGTCTCGCCTCAGTAGCCATCCCCCGACTGTATCCGCGCCGTATCGGCGACTGATCGTCAGCTCTGCTGATGATTTAGTACGCTGACGAACATGACGAGAGTGCGCTTCGGCATCAAGACCACCCCCATGCACGTCTCCTACGAGGACATCCGCCGCGTCTGGCTGGAAGCCGATGCCGTGCCGGAGATCGAGGACGCCTGGTTGTGGGACCACCTGCTGCCGGTCGCCGGGCCGAAGGACGGACAGATACACGAGGGGTGGACCCTGCTGAGCGCGTTGGCCGCGCAGACCCGACGGCTGCGGCTCGGGCTGCTGGTGACGAGCAACCGCATCCGTCCCCCGGCCGTGCTGGGCAAGATGGCGTCCACCGTGGACGTGATCTCGGGCGGGCGGCTCATCATGGGGCTCGGCGTCGGCGGCACCCATCAGCCGCCGGGCGCGGGCGGGATCGCCGGCGCCAATCCGGCGATCGAGGAGTACGAGGCGTACGGGTTGACGCTGGTGCCGCCGGGCGAGGGCGTCGCGCGGCTCGCCGAGACGGTCGAGATCCTGAAGCTGATGTGGACGAAGGACGTGTTCGACTTCTCGGGTCACCACTACCGGCTCAAGGGCACCCGGAACGAGCCCAAGCCCGTGCAGCGCCCCGGTCCCCCGCTGTTGATCGGCGGCTGGGGCACCCGGCTGCTGCGGCTGGTCGCCGAGCACGCCGACGTGTGGAACGTGCCCGGGCCGCCGCACAACAGCGTGGAGTTCGTCGCCGAGCGCGCCCGCGTCCTGGACGCTCACTGCGCCGACCTCGGGCGCGACCCCGCCGAGATCACCCGGTCCGTCCAGGTCCTGGTGTCCTACGACGACCCGGCGTCGACGCGCGCCGCGGTGCGTGCGCTCGTCGACGCCGGCGCGAACCACGTCGTACTCGGTCTGCCGCGCCCCTATCCGCGGGGCGTGGCACGGTGGTTGGCCGCTGAGGTGATCGCCGGGTGCCGCCCGGAGTGATCACCTCGTAGCGCCCGAAGTGATCGTCGGGTGACGCCACCGAAGCGGTCACGCCACCCGACCCTCGGTCAGGCCATGAGGTGGTAGTCCGGGAAGTTCCCGGGCAGCCGCTCTCCCTCGGGACCCCGCGTCACGGCGCGCACGAGGAGTTCGCCGCCGACGAACGCCCCGCTCCAGGACGCGCCGAAGCCGCCGAACAGTTCGTCCCGGTCGCCGCGGGAGCGGGGTTTTCCGTGGCCGACCTTGAACGCCCGGATCTGCGGGGCCAGTCGGTCGAAGGTGGCACGGTCGTCCGTGGACAGCGTGGCCACCAGCGCGCCGTTGGAGGCGTTCATCGCGGCCAGCAGCTCCGCCTCGGTGTCGACCAGGACGATGGTGTCGACCGGGCCGAAGGGTTCCGCGTGGTGCAGCGGCGAGGACGGCGGCGGGTTGAGGAGCGTGACGGGGTGGACGTACGCCGAGGTGTCCTGGCCGGGCAGGAGGCGCGCGTCGGCCTCATGGCCGCGGTGCAGCGGGACGGCACCGCGGTCGATGGCCTCGGCGACCTGGTCACGCAGTTCCTTGGCCTTGGCCGCGTTGATCACCGGCCCGAAGTCCAGCTCCGGGTACGGGTCGTTCGGCTTCTCGACGGCGAGCGGGTGGCCGATCCTGAGTGTGCGGACCGCCGGGAGGTACGCCGCCAGGAACTCGTCGAACAGCTGCCGTTGGACGACGAAGCGCGGGTACGCCGTGCAGCGCTGTTTGCCGTAGTCGAAGAGCTTGGGGACGACGGCCGTGAGCGCGTCCCAGTCCGAGTAGTTCCAGATGCCCCAGGTGTTGAGTCCCTCCTGTTCGAGTACATGCCGCTTGCCGAGGTCGGCGACGGCCGTGGCCACGGCGGCGCCGGTGTCGCGGCCGCCGACGAAGGAGACGCAGCCGATCTCGGGCGCCCGCACGAGCGCCTGGGACAGCTCGCCCCCGCTGCCGCTGACGAGGGTGGCGGGAATCCCCTCGCGGGCGGCGAGTGCCGAGGCCAGGGTGAGACAGGCGACGCCGCCGTCGGTCGGGGTCTTGGCGATCACCGCGTTGCCTGCCAGTGCCTGTACCAGCATTGCGTGAACGAGCACGCTCATCGGATAGTTCCAGCTCGCGATGTTGGACACCGGGCCGTCCAGCGGGGCCCGTTCGGCAAGCATCGGCTCGATTCCGTCGACGTACCAGCGCACGCCGTCGATGGCCCGGTCGACGTCCGCCTGCGCGAGCCGCCAGGGCTTGCCGATCTCCCACACCAGCAGCAGCGCGAGGAGTTCGCGGTGTTCGGTGAGGGCGTCGAGAGTGGCGGCGACCCTGGCTCGGCGTTCGTCGAGCGGGATGTGCCGCCAGGCGCGGTGCTGGTCCAGGGAGGCGCGTACGGCCTGGTGGGCGGTGTCCCGGTCCAGGCGGGGCGGCCCCGCGATGGGGCTGCCGTCGACGGGACTGGTGGCGGGCAGCGCCCGGCCGTCGGCCCGCCAGGCGGAGCCCCAGAGGTTGAGGACGCGGTCGTCCTGGAAGGCCTCGGGGGCCACGGCCTGACAGCGCCGCCAGGCGTCGCTCCAGGACGTGCCCGCCTTGAGGGTCAGGTGGGGAGGGGCGGGAATGAGGGTTGATGCCATGCTTCTGCTCCGCTCTCGGTGCACAGTCGGGGCGGGGTGAGGCAGGAACTGTCGTGTGTACGGCGGCAACTGTCCTGTGCGCGGCAGCAACTGTCGCGGCTGCGGCAGCGGTTGCCGTAATCCGGCAGCAGCCATAGTGGTCCGGCAGCGGCTGTCGCGCTCCGGCAGGAACGGCCGTACAGATGACGCTAGTTGCGCTCGAAGGAGCGCGACAGTCACGTCACGTCAACTATGAGTGACGTCACGTGCTGCTTCGAGGACGTCCAGCACCAGCCGTGCGGTCTCCGTCGGGGTGCTTCCGACCTTCACCCCCACCGCCTCCAGCGCCTCCTTCTTCGCCTCCGCCGTGCCGGACGAGCCGGAGACGATGGCGCCCGCGTGCCCCATGGTCTTGCCCTCGGGGGCGGTGAAGCCGGCGATGTAGCCGACGACGGGCTTGGTGACGTGCTCGCGGACGTAGGCGGCCGCCCGTTCCTCCGCGTCGCCGCCGATCTCGCCGATGAGGACGATCAGTTCGGTGTCGGGGTCCTCCTGGAAGGCGGCCAGGCAGTCGATGTGCGTGGTGCCGACGACGGGGTCGCCGCCGATGCCGACGCAGGTCGAGAAGCCGATGTCCCGGAGTTCGTACATGAGTTGGTAGGTGAGCGTGCCGGACTTGGACACCAGGCCGATGCGGCCCGGCTTGGTGATGTCGGCGGGGATGATGCCCGCGTTGGACTGGCCGGGGGTGATCAGGCCGGGGCAGTTGGGGCCGATGATCCGGGTGGCTTTCGACTTCGCGTACGCCGTGAAGGCGACGGAGTCGTGGACCGGGATGCCCTCGGTGATGACGACGGCGAGGCCGATGCCCGCGTCCGCCGCCTCGATCACGGCCGCCTTCGCGAAGGCGGGCGGCACGAAGACGACGGTGACGTCGGCGCCCGTCGCCTCGATGCCTTCGCGGACCGAGCCGAAGACGGGGACGATCCGGTCGTCGAAGTCGACGGTGGAGCCCGCCTTGCGCGGGTTGACGCCGCCGACGACGTCCGTGCCGGCCGCGAGCATGCGGCGGGTGTGCTTCATGCCCTCGCCGCCGGTCATGCCCTGGACGAGGACCTTGCTCTCCTTGGTGAGGTAGATCGCCATGTCCCTGCTCCTCAGCGTGCGTTGGCGAGGTCGGCGGCGCGGCGGGCGGCGCCGTCCATGGTGGCGGCCTGCTGGACCAGCGGGTGGCCGCGGTCGTCGAGGACGGCCCGGCCGCGGGCCGCGTTGTTGCCGTCGAGCCGGACCACCAGGGGCTTGGTCAACTGCACGGCGTCCAGGGCCTGGACGATGCCCTCGGCGACCGCGTCGCAGGCGGTGATGCCGCCGAAGACGTTGACGAAGACCGACTTCACGGCCGGGTCGGAGAGGATGACGGACAGGCCGTCCGCCATGATCTGCGCCGACGCTCCGCCGCCGATGTCGAGGAAGTTGGCGGGTCGGGCGCCGCAGCCGGCCACCACGTCGAGGGTGGACATGACGAGGCCGGCGCCGTTGCCGATGATGCCGACCGCGCCGTCGAGCTTGACGTAGTTGAGGCCCTTGGCGGCGGCCGCCGCCTCCAGCGCGTCGTCGTGCTCGACGTCGTCCGCGCCCCAACGGGCCTGGCGGAAGCGGGCGTTGTCGTCGAGGGTGACCTTGCCGTCGAGGGCGAGGATCTGCCCCTGTGCGGTACGCACGAGCGGGTTGACCTCGACGAGCAGGGCGTCCTCGCGCACGAGCACGTCCCACAGCCGTACGAGGACGTCGACCGTCTGCGGCGGCAGCCCGGCCGCCTCGGCGATCTCGCCCGCCTTCGCCGAGGTGACGCCCTCGGCCGGGTCGACGGGGATGCGGGCGACGGCCTCGGGCCGGGTCGCGGCGACCTCCTCGATGTCCATGCCGCCCTCGGCGGAGGCGATCGCGAGGAACGTGCCCGCCGCGCGGTCGAGCACGTAGGAGACGTAGAACTCGCTCTCGATGTCGACCGGTTGGGCCAGCATCACCTTGCCGACGGTGTGGCCCTTGATGTCCATGCCCAGGATCTGCCGTGCCGTGAGCTCGGCGGCGGCCGGGTCGGCGGCGATTTTGACGCCGCCCGCCTTGCCGCGGCCACCGGTCTTCACCTGGGCTTTCACCACAACCCGCCCGCCCAGCCTGCGGGCGATCTCGCGTGCCTCCTTGGACGAGCCGGTGACCTCCGCCCTCGGCACCAAGATGCCGTGTTCCTCGAAGAGTTCCCTTGCCTGGTGTTCGTACAGGTCCATCTCGGCTCCCTCTTAAAAGTGCCGCACGCCCCCTGGACACCACCCACTGGATGCGGGATAACAAGCTTCATACAGTATTCGTCGACTGTATGCAATGTACCGCGAGAGCGTTCCAACCCCCTACGAAGGGACAGGACTTCGCCATGCCCGACGACACCCAGGATGTGATTTCCGGTGGTCATCTCGTTGCCAAGGCACTCAAGGCCGAGGGCGTCGACCGCATCTACACCTTGTGCGGTGGCCACATCATCGACATCTACGACGGCTGCGTCGACGAGGGCATAGAGGTCGTCGACGTCCGCCACGAGCAGGTCGCCGCCCACGCCGCCGACGGTTACGCCCGCATCACCGGCAAGCCCGGCGTCGCGGTCGTCACCGCGGGACCGGGGACGACCGACGCCGTCACCGGTGTCGCCAACGCCTTCCGCGCGGAGTCCCCCATGCTGCTGATCGGCGGCCAAGGGGCTCTCACCCAGCACAAGATGGGGTCCCTCCAGGACCTGCCGCACGTGGACATGATGACGCCGATCACCAAGTTCGCGGCGGCCGTGCCGGACACCGCGCGCGCCGCCGACATGGTGTCGATGGCGTTCCGCGAGTGCTACCACGGCGCGCCCGGCCCCTCCTTCCTGGAGATCCCGCGTGACGTGCTGGACGCCAAGGTCCCGGTGAGCAAGGCGCGCGTGCCGAAGCCCGGCGCCTACCGCGCCTCGACCCGCTCGGCCGGTGACCCCGAGGCGATCGAGAAGCTCGCCGACCTGCTGGTCCACGCCGAGAAGCCGGCCATCCTGCTCGGCAGCCAGGTGTGGACGACGCGCGGCACCGAGGAAGCCATCGACCTCGTACGCACTCTCAACATCCCCGCCTACATGAACGGCGCAGGCCGCGGCACCCTCCCGCCGGGCGACCCGCACCACTTCCAGCTGTCGCGCCGGTACGCCTTCTCCAACGCCGACGTCATCGTCATCGTCGGCACGCCCTTCGACTTCCGCATGGGCTACGGCAAGCGGCTGTCGCCGGACGCGACCGTCGTGCAGATCGACCTCGACTACCGGACCGTCGGCAAGAACCGCGACATCGACCTCGGCATCGTCGGCGACGCCGGGCTCGTCCTGAAGTCGGTCACCGAGGCCGCCTCCGGGCGCGTCAACGGCGGGGCCGCCAAGCGCAAGGAGTGGCTCGACGAGCTGCGCGCCGCCGAGCAGACCGCCCTGGAGAAGCGGCTGCCGAGCCTGAAGTCGGACGCCTCGCCGATCCACCCGTACCGCCTGGTGAGCGAGATCAACGACTTCCTCACCGAGGACTCCATCTACATCGGCGACGGCGGCGACATCGTCACCTTCTCCGGGCAGGTGGTGCAGCCCAAGTCGCCCGGGCACTGGATGGACCCGGGCCCGCTCGGCACCCTCGGCGTCGGCGTCCCCTTCGTGCTCGCCGCCAAGCAGGCGCGGCCCGACAAGGAGGTCGTCGCCCTCTTCGGCGACGGCGCGTTCTCCCTGACCGGCTGGGACTTCGAGACCCTCGTCCGCTACGACCTCCCCTTCGTCGGCATCGTCGGCAACAACTCCTCGATGAACCAGATCCGTTACGGCCAGGCCCAGAAGTACGGCCTGGAGCGCGAGCGGGTCGGCAACACCCTCGGCGACGTCCACTACGACAAGTTCGCCCAGATGCTGGGCGGTTACGGCGAGGAGGTCCGCGACCCCGCCGACATCGCCCCCGCTCTCCAGCGCGCCCGTGAGTCGGGCAAGCCGTCGCTGATCAACGTCTGGGTCGACCCGGACGCGTACGCCCCCGGAACCATGAACCAGACGATGTACAAGTGAGGTGAGCCGGCCATGACCAAGGCTCTCGAAGGCATCCGAGTCCTCGACATGACGCACGTCCAGTCCGGGCCCTCCGCCACCCAGCTGCTCGCCTGGCTCGGTGCGGACGTGGTCAAGCTGGAGGCCCCGACCGGTGACATCACGCGCAAGCAGCTGCGCGACCTCCCGGACGTCGACTCCCTCTACTTCACGATGCTCAACTGCAACAAGCGGAGCATCACCCTCAACACCAAGACCGAGCGCGGCAAGGAGATCCTCACCGAGCTGATCCGGCGCTCGGACGTCATGGTCGAGAACTTCGGACCGGGCGCGGTCGACCGTATGGGCTTCACCTGGGACCGCATCCAGGAGATCAATCCGCGGATCGTCTATGCCTCCATCAAGGGGTTCGGGGACGGCCCGTACACCAACTTCAAGGCGTACGAGGTCGTCGCTCAGGCCATGGGCGGGTCGATGTCGACCACCGGTTTCGAGGACGGGCCGCCGCTGGCGACGGGGGCCCAGATCGGGGACTCCGGGACGGGTGTGCACGCCGTGGCGGGGATTCTCGCGGCGCTGTTCCAGCGGGAGAACACCGGGCGTGGGCAGCGGGTCAACGTGGCCATGCAGCACGCCGTACTCAACCTGTGCCGGGTGAAGCTGCGGGATCAGCAACGCCTGGCACATGGGCCGCTCGCTGAATATCCGAACGAGGACTTCGGCACGGAAGTTCCCCGCTCGGGCAACGCGTCCGGCGGCGGTCAGCCGGGCTGGGCGGTCAGGTGCGCGCCGGGCGGCCCGAACGACTACGTGTACGTCATCGTGCAGCCCGTCGGCTGGCAGCCGCTCAGCGAGCTGATCGGCCGCCCCGAGCTGGCGGCCGACCCCGAGTGGGCGACGCCGGAGGCCCGGCTGCCCAAGCTCGGCAAGATGTTCCAGCTGATCGAGGAGTGGTCCGCCACCCTGCCCAAGTGGGAGGTGCTGGAGCGGCTGAACGCCCACAACATCCCGTGCGGCCCGATCCTGTCCACCAGGGAGATCATCGAGGACGACTCGCTGGTCGCCAACGAGATGGTCGTCACCGTGCCGCACCCCGAGCGCGGCGAGTTCGTGACCGTGGGCAGCCCGCTCAAGCTCTCCGACTCCCCCGTGGACGTGACCAGTTCGCCGCTGCTCGGCGAGCACAACGAAGAGGTCTATGTCGGCGAGCTCGGCCTCGGCGACGAGGAACTGCGCCTGCTCAAGTCGAACGGAGTGATCTGACGTGATGGCCGAAGACCGGGAGCTGACGGTGCGCTCGCTCCTCGACGCCGTGCGCGCCGAGGGACGGGCGGCGCTGACCGCGCCCGAGGGCAAGATCCTCGCCGACGCGTACGGGATCGCCGTACCGGGTGAGGAGTTGGCGACCGACGTCGACGAGGCGGTGGCGTACGCGGCGCGCTTCGGCGGGCCGGTGGTGATGAAGATCGTGTCGCCGGACATCCTGCACAAGACCGACGCCGGCGGAGTCGTCGTCGGTGTCGAGGGCGCGGCGGACGTACGGGCCGCGTTCTGCAAGATCATCGAGAACGCGCGTGCCTACGACGCCAACGCCCGTATCGAGGGCGTGCAGGTGCAGGAGCTGCTGCCGCAGGGGCAGGAGGTCATCGTCGGCGCGGTGACGGACCCGACGTTCGGGAAGATCGTCGCGTTCGGGCTCGGCGGGGTGCTGGTCGAGGTCTTCAAGGACGTCACCTTCCGGCTCGCGCCGGTGAGTGCGGACGAGGCCCTGTCGATGCTGGACTCGATCCGGTCGGCGGAGATCCTGCGCGGGGTGCGCGGCCAGGCGGGTGTGGACCGGTGGGCGATCGCCGAGCAGATCCGTCGGGTGTCCCAACTGGTCGCGGACTTCCCGGAGATCGCGGAGGTCGACCTCAACCCGGTGATCGCGACGCCCCAGGGCGCGGTCGCCGCCGACATCCGCGTGATCCTCGCCGAGAAGCAGCCACCCCCGCGCCGCAAGTACACGCGCGCGGAGATCCTCACCTCGATGCGCCGTCTGATGGAGCCCACCTCGGTCGCCGTGATCGGTGCCTCCAACGAGCAGGGCAAGATCGGCAATTCGGTGATGCGCAACCTCGTCGACGGCGGCTTCGCCGGGGAGATCCATCCGGTGAACCCCCGGGCCGATGACATTCTCGGCCGCAAGGCGTACAAGAGTGTCACCGACGTTCCCGGTGAGGTGGATGTGGCGGTCTTCGCGATACCCGCCAAGTTCGTGGCCTCGGCCCTGGAGGAGGTGGGACGCAAGAACATCCCCAACGCCGTACTGATCCCCTCGGGGTTCGCGGAGACCGGTGAAGTCGCGCTCCAGGACGAGATCGTGGAGATCGCCGAGCGGTACGGCATCCGGCTCCTGGGCCCGAACATCTACGGCTACTACTCGACGTGGCAGGACCTGTGCGCCACGTTCTGCACGCCGTACGACGTCAAGGGCGGGGTCGCGCTGACCTCGCAGTCCGGTGGCATCGGGATGGCCATCCTGGGCTTCGCGCGCACCACGAAGACGGGTGTGTCGGCGATCGTCGGGCTCGGCAACAAGTCGGACCTGGACGAGGACGACCTGCTGACCTGGTTCGGCGAGGACCCGCACACCGACTGCATAGCGATGCACCTGGAGGACCTCAAGGACGGCCGGGCCTTCGTGGAGGCCGCGCGGGCGACCGTACCGAAGAAGCCGGTCGTGGTCCTCAAGGCGGGCCGTACGGCGGCCGGCGCGAAAGCCGCGGGCTCGCACACCGGCGCCCTGGCGGGCGACGACGCCGTGTACGACGACATCCTCAAGCAGGCCGGGGTGATCCGGGCACCGGGTCTCAACGACATGCTGGAGTACGCGCGCGGGCTGCCGGTGCTGCCCGCCCCCAAGGGCGACAACGTCGTGATCATCACCGGGGCCGGCGGCAGCGGCGTGCTGCTGTCGGACGCGGTGACCGACAACGGCCTGACGCTGATGGAGATCCCCCCGGACCTCGACGAGGCCTTCCGGAAGTTCATCCCGCCCTTCGGGGCCGCGGGCAACCCGGTGGACATCACCGGGGGCGAGCCGCCGTCGACGTACGAGGCGACGATCCGGCTCGGTCTGGAGGACCCGCGCATCCACGCGCTCGTCCTCGGTTACTGGCACACGATCGTCACTCCCCCGATGGTCTTCGCGGAGCTCACCGCGCGCGTGGTGGCCGAGTTCCGGGAGCGCGGCATCGAGAAGCCCGTGGTGGCCTCTCTCGCGGGCGATGTCGAGGTCGAGGAGGCCTGCCAGTACCTCTACGAGCGGGGGGTCGTGGCGTACCCGTACACGACCGAGAAGCCGGTGGCCGTGCTCGGGGCGAAGTACCGCTGGGCCCGTGCGGCAGGCCTGTTGGGGGGCGGCTCATGACCTAGGTGGACGAGGGGGCGGCCGACGGTGCGCGTCGGCCGGCCCCGGGACCCGTGCGCGCACGAAAGGCATTGGACAGGGGGCGCTGGCCAGAGCTTTCGACGCTAGGGGTACTGAACGATGACAACCACCGACTACTCGACGTCCGTCCCGTACAGGGAGGTGACGGACCGAAACGGCCGCATGTACCGGATCGGCGAGTCGGACGTCGACATCATGGGCCGACCACGTAAGTGGATGGTCATCCTGCCCTGGGTGGGCATGATGGGCATCAGCTCCGCCGAATACGCGTTCACGTCGGCGGAGGACACGCTCCACGAAGCGCATCTGTGGAGCAGCGGACACATCTTCTGGCTGATGGGCGTCTGGATCTTCTTCCAGGCGGCCGTGGCCTTCCCTGCCGGGCAGCTGCGGGAGAGCGGCCGGCTGCCGGCCCGTACGGCGATGATGATCGGCGCCGTCGGGACCCTGCTGGGCTATCTGTCACTGGCGTACGCGCCGAACGTGCTCGTCGCCTACTTCGGCTTCGGCATGTGCAGCGGTATCGGCGCCGGCCTGGTCTACGCGACCTGCGTGAACATGGTCGGCAAGTGGTATCCGGAGCGCAAGGGCGGCAAGACCGGCTTCGTCAACGGCGGTTTCGCCTACGGATCCGTGCCCTTCGTGTTCCTGTTCACCTCGTACATGGACCTGAGCAACTACGAGGTCGTGCTGGCCTGTGTGGGTGTCGGGCTGTGCCTCGTGGTGGCGTCCGCGGGCTGGTTCTTCAAGGACCCGCCGAAGAACTGGTGGCCGGCGAACGTCGACCCGCTGCGGATGACCGACGACCCGAAGATCCGGCGGGCGCTGCAGAAGAACCCGCCGGCCGTCAAGCAGTACACCCCCAAGGAGGCCGCCCGTCAGCCAGTGCTGTGGATGATGTGGTTCTGTCTCCTGTGCACCGCCGGCATCAACATCTTCGGTATCGCCTTCCAGGTCCCGTTCGGCAAGGACATGGGGTTCGCGGGCGGGATCGTGGCCACGGCGATGTCCCTCAAGGCGATCGTCAACGGCACCGGGCGTGGTGTCATCGGCTGGATCTCCGACCGCTACGGGCGCCGCAACACGCTGGTGATCGTGTGCCTCGTGCTCGGTACGGCGCAGTTCGGTGTGCTGGTGTCCGGCCAGATGGGCAGCATGCCGTTCTTCCTGTTCTGCTCCATGGTCTCCGGCTTCGGCGGCGGCGCGATCTTCCCGCTGTTCGCGGCCATGACGGCGGACTACTTCGGTGAGAACAACAACGCCTCCAACTACGGCATGGTCTACAGCTCGAAGCTGATCTCCGGACTCGTCGGCTCGGGCATGGGCGCGGTCGTCGTCGGCGCGTGGGACTACCACGGTGCCTTCGTGCTCGCCGGCTCCGTCGGGCTGGCCTCCGCCGTGCTCGCGCTCTTCCTGAAGTCCCCGGGCCGCCCCAAGGCCCAACGCATCGTCCCCAACCCGCAACCGCTCGGCGAGGAGATGGCCTGAATGACGGCGGACCCCATCGCAGCCGGCAACTCGTCGGCAGACCCCGACGCCGCGCACCGTCCCTACCGTGAAGTGACCGACTCCCGAGGCCGCGTCTACCGCGTGGGCGAGACCGACCGGGCCATCCTCGGCCACTCCCGCAAGTTCATGATCTACCTCCCGTGGATCGCCATGATGGCGATCAGCGTCTTCGAGTACGCGTACGGCTCCGCGGAGGACACGCTGTCCAGCGCGCACGGCTGGACGCAGAGCAACACCTTCTGGATCCTCAGCGTCTGGGTGTTCTTCCAGGCCGGCATCGCGTTCCCGGCGGGCTGGATGCGCGAGAAGGGCATCCTGACGGCCCGCAAGGCCATGTACATCGGCTCCGTGATGTGCCTGATCGGGTTCTTCGCCCTGTCGCACCTGAGCAACGTCCTGCTGGCGATCCTCGGCTTCGGTGTCATCGGCGGCATCGGTGCCGGCCTGGTCTACGCGACCTGCATCAACATGGTCGGCAAGTGGTTCCCCGAACGCCGGGGCGCCCGGACCGGTTTCGTCAACGGCGGCTTCGCGTACGGGTCGCTGCCGTTCATCTTCATCTTCAACTACGCCTTCGACACCGGGAACTACCACCGCGTCCTGGACCTGATCGGCTGCTACATCATGATCGTGGTCTTCGGGTGCGCGTTCTTCTTCAAGGACCCGCCGAAGAACTGGTGGCCCGCGGACATCGACCCGCTGACGTTCGCCGGCAACGAGAAGAACGCGCAGAGCCTCGCCAAGAACCCTCCGGCGACCAAGCAGTACACGCCCAAGGAGGCCATCAGGACAGGCATGCTGCCCCTGATGTGGGTGGCCATCGTGATGACCGCCGGTGTGTCGATCTTCGGGATCTCCTTCCAGGTCGACTACGCCAAGGAGGTCGGCTTCGGTCCGCTGGTGGCCGCGTCCTCCATGGGTGTCATGGCGGTCATCAACGGCATCGGGCGCGGTGTCGTGGGCTGGCTGTCCGACAAGTGGGGCCGCAAGCCGACCCTGGTGTTCGTCATCCTGGTGCTCGGGTTCGCGCAGTTCGGCGTGATCCTGGCGGGCGAGCTGAAGAGCGAGTGGCTGTTCCTGTTCTTCGCCTTCCTGTCCGGCTTCGGCGGCGGCGCGTTCTACCCGATGTTCGCGGCGCTGACCCCGGACTACTTCGGTGAGAACTACAACGCCACCAACTACGGACTGGTGTACAGCGGAAAGCTGATCAGCGGTCTGTTCGGCGGCGGCCTCGGCTCCATGGTGGTCGCGTCCTGGGGCTACGACGGCGCGTACGCGCTGGCCGGCGGCGTCTCGATGGCCGCGGCGGCGATAGCGCTGCTGTTGCGGCAGCCGGGTCGCAGCCGGGAGGTGACGTCGACTCCCCAGCCGCAACCGGCCGGTTGACGGCCACGCGCGCGTGAGGAGGCCCTCCCCGGGTGCGGGGAGGGCCTCCTCACGTGTGTCTAGCGGTGGTTCAGCACTTCTTCTCGCGCAGGGAGTGCAGATAGGCGCTGGAGCGGCGCGCGAAGGTGAAGGACTCGGTCGGCTGGTCGTGCTCGACCTGCCAGTGGTGGGCGAGGCGCTCGCCGCGCAGCCGGCTCACGGCGGAGATGAACTTCTCGTAGTCGATGTCGCCGTCGCCGACGTCCACCATCCGGTAGCCGAACTGGTTCGAGGGGTCGCTCACCCCGTCCTTGACGTGGAAGAGCGGGTAGCGGTGCGGCTGCTTGAGCACGTAGCGCAGGGGGTCGAACGGCGCCGGCTTGCCGTCGGGCCGCGTCGAGAAGCGGAACTGGCCCGCGTACGCCCAGAAGATGTCCATCTCCAGGAACACCAGGTCGGGGTCGGTCTCGGCGAGCAGCACGTCGTAGAGCCGGACCTTGGGATTGTCGGAGGCGAAGCCGAACTCGTCGGAGTGGTTGTGCTGGTAGAACTTCATGCCGCGCTTCTTGGCGGCCGCCCCGTACGTGTTGAACTCCGCCGCGGCGCGCTTCCACGCGTCGACGGTCGAGCCGTAGCGGAAGGGACCGGACGCGGTGCCGATGTGCTTGAGGCCGAGGGCCTGGGCGTCGTCGAGGACCTTGGTCAGGTTCTGGGCGAAGGTGTAGGCGTTCGGGTCGTCGGAGTAGTAGCCGACGTGGCTGCCGATCGGGTTCAGCCCGTGGCTGTGCGCCAGACGCTTGAGCTGGGCGAGGGTGATGGGCCCCGCGGAGCCCTGCGTGTAGCCGGCGAACTCGACCTCGTCGTACCCGTACTTCTCCAACTCGGCGAAGACGGGGGCGAAGCCGAGCGTGGAGACCTTGTCGCGCAGGCTGTAGAGCTGGATGCCGAGCCGGCCGGGCGGCAGGACGGGACGGCCCCGGCCGCCGGACGCGGCAGCGGCGGACGTGCTCTCTGCGGCCGTCGCCGGGGTCGCCGCGGCGCCCAGCAGTGCGGCGGCGGTGGCACCGGCGGCCACGCCGAGCATGCCTCGTCTGCTGAGGCGGTGGGTGAGTTCGGGATCGGGCTGGGAGATGCGGCTCATGCCTGGAACTCCTCGGATTCGGAGGGCGTTGTCAGTGGTGAGTGCTTCACTCGGTACCAGTCGGATCACAGCGATCGGACGGGTCGATGGGGCCGGTCGGTCAGGTGAGACCGGCGAGTTGGAGCAGCAGTGACTTCACATCGGTGGCCGCGAGGCGGTCGCCGACAGCACGGGGGGTGGAGCAGATGAGGAGCGGACCGTCGTCGTCGCTCGCCGGAAGGCGGCCGTGGCTGCCGCGAATAGGTGACGGGTCCAACGGCACGACCGCCATGCGATAGCGCATGCCGAGTTTCTTGCGGGCCAGTGCCGTCGCCGCTTTGACCTTGACGTAGGGGTCGAGCGGATCCATGAACAACTCGACCGGGTCGTAACCGGGTTTGCGGTGGATCTCGACGAGCTGCGCGAAGTCGGGCGCGCGGGCGTCGTCGAGCCAGTAGTAGTACGTGAACCAGGCGTCCGGCTCCGCGACGGCGACGAGCTCACCGGAGCGCGGGTGGTCGAGGTGGTGGGTCTTCTTGCCCTCGTCGTCCAGGAGTTGCTCGATGCCGGGCAGGTCGGCCAGGGCTGCCCGGGTGGCGTCGAGGTCCTCGGGGCGGCGCACGTAGACGTGGGCGATCTGGTGGTCGGCGACCGCGAAGGCACGGGAGGCCATCGGGTCGAGGTACTCCATGCCGTCCTGCGTGTGCACTTCGAGGAGTCCTGCGCGGCGCAGGGCCCGGTTGATGTCGACGGGGCGGTCCACGCGGGTGATGCCGTACTCGGACAGCGCGACGACGGTACGGCCCTCGGCGCGGGCGTCGTCCAGGAGCGGGGCCACGGCGGCGTCCAGGTCCGCGGCCGCTTTCAGGGAGCGCGGGTCGTCGGGACCGAAGCGCTGCAGGTCGTAGTCGAGGTGAGGGAGGTAGCAGAGCGCCAGGTCGGGATGGCGGGTGCGCAGGATGTGGCGGGTCGCGTCGATGATCCATTGGCTGGAGACCAGGTCCGCGCCGGGTCCCCAGAAGTGGAAGAGGGGGAAGGTGCCGAGTTTCTCGGTGAGTTCGTCGTGCAGGGCCGGGGGCCGGGTGTAGCAGTCGGGTTCCTTGCGGCCGTCGGCGTAGTAGACGGGACGGGGGGTGACGGTGAAGTCGGTGCCGGCGCCCATGGCGTACCACCAGCAGATGTTGGCGACGGTGTAGCCGGGGTGCGCGCGGCGGGCGGCGTCCCAGAGTCTGTCGCCGGCGACGAGGCCGTTGTGCTGGCGCCACAGGAGTACGTCGCCGAGTTCGCGGAAGTACCAGCCGTTGCCGACGATGCCGTGCTCGGACGGGTGGGTGCCGGTCAGGAAGGTGGACTGGGCGGCGCAGGTGACGGCGGGCAGGACGGTGCCGAGGGCGGCGCGGGAGCCGGACTGGGCGAGCGTCTTGAGGTGGGGCATGTGGTCGAGGAGACGGGGGGTGAGGCCTACGACGTCGAGGACGAGGAGGGGGGTGGGGCGCGACTCCCTGTGCGGGACGGGGAGCGGGGTGGTGTGCGAGGCACGGTCCGCGGTGACCGGGGGGACGGAGTCCCCGGTGGCATGTGGTTCGGCCGGTCGGTCGCTCATGGGAGTTCCTTCAGGCCGAGGTCGGTCAACAGGTCGCGGGCGAGGGTGAGTTCGGCGGCGATGCCGTCGGCGAGCTGGGCTCGGCCGCGCGGGCGCAGCTCGGGCGGGAGGGCCTGCCAGGTGTAGGTCTCGACCTCCAGATGGCGGGTGAGCGGATGCGGGCCGCCGACCAGCCGGGTCAGGGCTGCCTGGAGTACGGGGAGCGTGGAGGTGAGGGGCGCGGCGGGGGCCGCGTGCAGCGGGACGTGGAAGTGGGCGCGCCAAGGGGTCGCGTCGGGCAGGGCGTCGGACCGGAGCGCCGCGCCGAGGTCGTCGGTGCCGCGCAGGCCGGCGGCCGAGGCGGTGCGGGTCTGGTGCAGGAAGCGGGGCTCGTCGAAGGCGGCGAGGGCGGTACGGACCTCGGAGAGGTGGGGGTGTTCGGCGTGCAGGGCCGCCGACAGCTGGGACTTGACGACGGGGACGCCGGCTTCGGTGAGCGCGTCCAGGGCGGTGTGCGGATCTTCGAAGGAGGTGGCGAGGTGGCAGGTGTCGACGCAGATGCCGATGCGGTCGTGGGCGATCGCGGTCAGCGGGGCGATCGCGTCGCCGGTGGTCTCGACGACACAGCCCGGTTCGGGTTCCAGGCCGACGCGGATGGAGCGGCCGGTCAACTCGGCCAGGGCGTCGAGGCGTTCGGCGAGAGTGCGGAGGGCGGTACGGGCCTTCTCGGCGCGGCTCAGGTCATAGACGGAGCGCCAGGCGAGCGGCAGGGTCGAGATGGTGCCCTCGGTGACGTCGTCGGGCAGGAGTCCGGCGAGGACGCGGGCCAGGGCGGTGGTGTGCTCCAGGCGCTCGGGGTCGGCCCAGTCCGGCTTGTAGACGCGGTACTTGACCTCTTCGGCGCCGAAGCCCTCGTAGGGGAAGCCGTTGAGGGTGACGACTTCGAGGCCGCGTCGGTCGAGTTCGGTACGCAGGCCGCGCAGGGCGGAGGGGTCGGTGACGAGGGCGTGGGCGGCGTCCTTCGCGAGCCAGAGGCCGATGCCGAGGCGGTCGCGGCCCAGGCGGCGGCGGACGGGCTCGCAGTGGTCGCGGAGCTGGGCGAGGACGCCGTCCAGGGTCTCGGCCGGGTGGACGTTGGTGCAGTAGGCGAGGTGGACGGTCGAGCCGTCGGGGTGGCGGAAGCGCATGGCTCACGCTCCGCCGCGGAGGATGGAGTTGCCCTCATGCGTGGCGCCCGTGGCCGTGACGTCCAGGTCCAGATCCAGGTCCAGCCGGCCGCTGAGTCCGTAGAAGGCGACGGGGTTGCGCCACAGCACCCGGTCGACGTCGTCGTCCGAGAAGCCCTCGGCCAACATCAGGTCGCCGACCCCGCGGGTCTTCAGCGGGTCGCTCTTTCCCCAGTCGGCGGCGGAGTTCACCAGGACCTGCTCGGGCCCGTACTCGCGCAGGATCGCGATCATCCGTTCCTCGTCCATCTTGGTGTCGGGATAGACGGAGAAACCGAGCCAACATCCGCTGTCCTTGGCCTCCTTGACGGTCGTCTCGTTGAGGTGGTCGACGAGGACGAGGCCCGGGGCCAGCGCGGACTCGCGCACCACGTCGAGGGTGCGGCGCAGGCCGGCGAGCTTGTCGCGGTGCGGGGTGTGGACGAGCGCGGGCAGCCCGTGGTCGGCGGCGAGTTGGAGCTGGGCGGCGAGGGCGCTGTCCTCAGCGGGGGTCATCGAGTCGTAGCCGATCTCGCCGACGGCGACGACCTGGTCCTTGACGAGATAGCGGGGCAGTTCGTCGAGGACGGGCGCGCAGCGCGGGTCGTTCGCCTCCTTGGGGTTGAGGGCGAGCGTGCAGTGGTGGGCGATGCCGTACTGCGCGGCGCGGAAGGGCTCCCAGCCCAGGAGGGAGTCGAAGTAGTCGAAGAAGGAGGCGGGTGAGGTGCGGGGCTGGCCGAGCCAGAAGGAGGGTTCGACGACGGCGCGGACGCCTGCGGCGTGCATGGCCTCGTAGTCGTCGGTGGTCCGGGAGGTCATGTGGATGTGGGGGTCGAAGATGCGCATCAGGACTCCTCGCCGTCGGTTCCGCGCGGGCCGGGGTCGCGTTCGGCGGCGGGCGCGGGTGGGGTGGCCGTGGGGTCGGTCAAGGTCAGGACGCGGTACAGGTCTTCGGGCACGGGACGGCCCGCGGCGGTGCGTTCGGCGGCGTAGTCGGCGAGCATGCGGGCGAGTTCGGCGTCGTCGCGTGCGCGGCGGTCCAGGTCGGCGATCTCGTCCACGGACACACCGGTGAACAGGCACTTCAGGACGGCGTGGCGCCAGTGGTGGGGGGCGAGGTGCCGGGCGGCGTACGGGCCGACGGCTGCGGCGACGAGCCGGGTGTCGTTGGTCCGCAGGGCGTCCTCGACGAGCGGCAGGGCGTCGGGGCCGGCCACGAGATGGGGCAACGCGTGCAGGACGGCGCGGCGTTCGGCGGCGGTGCCCTGGAAGTAGACGCGGGTGACGGCGTCCGTGCCGGCGCGGGCGGCGTGCAGGATCAGCACGCGGGCGACATCGGCGTGCTCCGGGCCGCATCGTCGTCCGGCCTCGGCCAGGCGCAACTCCCAGACGGAGATGGGGCCGTGGATGCCGGGATGAGTGGCGGCCTCTTCGAGGGCCTGGTCCAGCCAGGCACGGGCGGCTCCGCCGAGGCGGGCGGTGAGGAGGCGGTGCAGGTCGGCTGGTGGGGTGCGGGCGAGGGGGGCGCCCGTGAGGTCTGGGGTTGTCATGTCGGTGGCCGGGAGATCGGGGGTGGTGGGGGCGAGGGTGCTGGGGTCGGGGGTCGTCGGGGCGGAGGACGTGGAGGCGGGCGTTGTGGAGGCGGCGGGCGTCGGGTCGAGGGTCGTGGAGGCGGGGGTCGTAGCGGCGGGCGTTGTCGGGTCGGGGGTCGTCGGGTCGAGGGTCGTCGGGTCGGAGGTCGTGACGTCTGCGGCCGGGGTCTCCGGTGCGGAGTGGGGGTGCGGGGTGGGGCCCGTCGTGGGGTTTTCCACGGGTGGCCTCATGGGTCCGCTCGTCGGCTGCCTCATGAGGTGCTGCTCCCTTCGGGGGTGGCGGAGGGATCGCCGGGTGGTGGGGCGGGGTCGGGACCGGTGTCGACGGCGAGCGCGGAGCCGGACTGCCGCTCACGCAGCGCCGCTGCCTGGGTCGCCGCGCGGCGGAGGAACGGGAGGGAGTGTTCGGCGAAGTAGGGGCCCGCGTGGGAGTGGCGGGGCAGTTCGACGACCGTCAGGCCCTGGTAGCCGGTCGCGGCGAGGGCCGCGAGGACGGGCGGGAAGTCGATCTCGCCGTCTCCGAAGGGGAGGTGTTCGTGGACGCCGCGGCGCATGTCCTCGATCTGGACGTGCCGCAGCCAGGGGGCGGCGGCACGTACGCAGTCGGCGGGAGAGAGGGGTTCGAGGCACTGGCAGTGGCCGATGTCGAGGGTCAGACCGAGGTGCTCCGGGTCGCCGAGGGTGTGGCGGAGCCGGTGGAAGTCGGCGAGTGAGCCGAGGAGGTGGCCTGGTTCGGGCTCGACGGCGAGGGGGACGCCGGCGTCGGCGGCGGCCTTCAGGACGGGCGTGAGCGCCTCGGCCAGGCGCTTCCACGCGGTGTCGGGGTCGGTGCCGTCCGGGGTGACGCCGCTGAAGCAGTGCACGGCGTGTGCACCGAGGTCTGCGGCGACCTGGACCGCGCGGATCAGCAGGTCGACGCGTCGGGCGCGGTCGTCCGGGTCCGGGTCGAGGAGCGACGGGCCGTGTTTGCGGCGCGGGTCCAGCACGTACCGGGCCCCGGTCTCGACGGTGACGTCCAGACCGAGCGCGTGCAGGCGGCCGGCGAGGCGCTGGGTGCGGGCGGCGAGGTCGGGCGCCAGCGGGTCCAGGTGCATGTGGTCGAGGGTCAGTCCGACGCCGTCGTAACCGAGGTCGGCGAGGAGGGAGAGGGCGTCGTCGAGGCGGAGGTCGGCCAGGCCGTTGGTGCCGTACCCGAAGCGGAAGGGGGTGTCGGTGGGAGGCACGGAGGTTGAAGCGGTGGGGGCGGTGGTCGCCGGGCCGTCCGGGTGCCGCGTCGCAGGGGTCGTGTGGGGGGTCACGTGACGCTCACCTTCCTCGCGAACCTTCTGCCGAGTGGGGCGAGAGCCGCGATGAGCAGGGCCGAAGTGCCGGCGCCGGAGCGGGCGGTGAGGGCCGCCTGGAGAGGGATGGTGGCGCGGATGCCGCCGCCGACGGCTCGTTGGACGAGCGGGGGTGATGGATTGAGGGCGGCGTGGAAGTAGCGGCGACCGGCGGTGGCGGCGTAACCGGCGGCCAGGGCCAGCCGCAGGGTGCCCGTGACGGAACGGGAAGGGTGGTCGACGGTTCGGGCGGGCGGAGCCGTGGCCGTTCCCGTGCCCGTGTCCGGCAAGTCGTGGGTGGCTGCTTCCCGGAGACCTGCCAGGGGATGCTGCGTGAGCAGTCGGGTCAAGAGGGCCGTGGTGGCCAGGGCCGCCAGCGGCGGTACGGGGGAACCGCCCGTCGTCTCCCGGCGGGACACCGTCGTCACCGCGAGGGTGTGGGTGCCGAGCAGGGCCGCGGAGGGGAGCGCGTCGTGGATGCGGCCCGCTGTCGCGGCGGCGCCGAGGAGGAGGTCGAGGCTGCGTGCGGCGGCCATGGCCGGGGGGCCCGCGGCGGTGTGCTTGAGGGTGAGGTCGTACGCCCAGACCGTGGCTACCAGAGGTACGGCGACCGCGAGGGCCGGGCGGCCGGCGCGGGCGGCGAGGGCCAGCCCGGCGCCGGTGAGGACGCAGGCCGTCGACAGGGCGGCGGCCGGGTGGATGCGGCCTGATGGGAGGGGGCGGTGGGGGCGTTCGGCGGCGTCCTCCTCGCGATCCGCCCAGTCGTTGAGGGCCATGCCGGCCTCGTAGAGGCAGAGGGAGGAGCCGATGGCCAGCAGGGTGCGGGAGTTGGGGGCGGTGGCGGTCGCCGCGGCGCCGGCGAGGGCGTCGCCGGGGACGGTGAACAGGGCGGGGAGGCGCAGGAGTTCGGCCCAGGCGAGGCGACGGCTCGGGCGGCGGTCCGCGTTGCCACGTGCTGAAGTCGACGTTTCGATCGGCCTCTTCGCGCCCCTAGTTGTGGATCCGTCCGTCAGCGCGGGACCCCCGGTCACCACAGCTCCCCCGAACGGCCTGCCCCGGACGATCCCTTCTCGCGCCCATCGACATCCTGAGCTCGCCCACCGCCACCCCCCGCAGCCCCCTCGGCCCCCCTCAACCGCCCCGCGAACCCCATCAACACCTCGTACTGCTCCCCCAACCCCGCGGGCCCCTCCCCCACCGGGTCCTTGAAGAAGAAGCCGAGTTCGCCGAGCGGGCCGGACAGGCCCGTCTCCTGGGCCCGTGCCGTCAGGCGGGCCAGGTCCAGGACCAGTGGAGCGGCCAACGCCGAGTCGCAGCCCTGCCAGATGGTCTGGAGGATCATGCGGGTGCCGAGGAAGCCGTCGAAGGCGATGTGGTCCCAGGCGGTCTTCCAGTCGCCGAGCGCCGGGACGTCGTCGATGTGGACCTCGCCCTCGGGGGTCGTGCCGAGGGTGTCGGCGAGGACGCGTTCCTTGCCGGCGTTCTTGGCTGCCGCCGCGGCCGGATCCGCGAGGGCGGCGCCGTCGCCGCCGCCGAGGAGGTTGGCGCCGGACCAGGCGCGGACCGCGAGGGCGCGCTGGGTGAACATCGGGCCGAGCACGGAACGGAGCAGTGTCTGGCCGGTCTTGCCGTCGCGGCCCGCGTACGGCAGCCCGCTCGATGCGGCCGCATCCGCCAGCTCCGGGTGGTGCAGGCCCGTCGACGGGGTGAAGTTGACGTACGGGCAGCCGGCACGCAGGGCCGCCGCCGCGTACAGGGAGCTGGGCGGGAGCGCGCGTCCCTGGGCCGGGGGTTCGGTCGAGGCGACGTTCACCACCACCGCGCGGGCCAGGCCGGACCGTCGTACGAAGTCGGTGATGTCCGCCGCGAAGGCCTCGATCAGTTCCTGTTCGGTGCGGGTGTCGCCCGGGGCCGGGCCGCCCGGCCTGATCTCCCGGTCCGCGGCGGCCAGTTCGGCCGCGACCGCCGTGGGGAGGCCGGGTGGGAGGACACCGCCGGCCGCGAGGGCCTCGGCGCGTTTGGGGAGGGGGCAGTCCACCGTGTCGTGGCCGCCGAAGACGAGGGAAGTGAGGGGTGGCAGGCCGCTCTCCGCGAAGGCGGGGGTCTCGGTGACCAGCCCCGTCGGTGGGTGCAGTCCCGCGGTCATGGCGGCGCAGCCCGCGACGACCGTGGTGGCCACGGAGCCGCGGGCCCCGATCAGCCAGACGCCGACGCGTGGTGAGGAGACGGAGTCGGAAACGGAAACGGACGCGGACATGGGCAGCCTCCTTGTCGAACGCGTCGGCATCGAACGCCTCGTGCGCGCACCCCAGGGCGGGGCGGCCGGATGACCCCTGAAAGAGGGCCGGCCGGAAGACGGTGGGCGAGAGTCCGGCGTCTCCCGCCCACCGCCGCTCAATTGCCCTTGGCGGGCAGTTCCTTGAGCCGGATGTCGCGGAAGGACACCTGGTCGTCGGCTCCGTGGTTCTGGATGCCGAGGTGTCCGTCGCGCAGGCTCCGGGCCGGGTCGGTGTTGCGGAAATCGTTGATCTGAACGCCGTTGAGATAGACGCGGAGTCGTTCACCCTCCACGCGGATCTCGTACGTGTTCCACTCCCCCGGCGGATTCAGCGCGCGGTCGCGCTTCTTGAGGTCGGCGGAGCGGAAGCCGTAGACGGAACCCGTGGTCTTCTCGGGCACGTCGGTGGCGTCGATCTGGATCTCGTAGCCCTTGTCCACGGCCGACCACGGGTCGTCCGAGGGCGGGAAGCCCACGAACACACCGGAGTTGTCGTCGCCCGAGGCGCCGGCCATCTTCCAGTCGAGCTTCAGGGAGTACGAGGTGAAGCCCGACGTCGCGTACCAGAGCAGGCCCATCCCGCCCGACGACGTCAGCGTGCCGTCGTCGGAGAGGGTGAAGGAGCCCGGTCCCGCCTGCTGCCAGTCCGCCAGCGACGCGGCCGTGCCGTCGAAGAGCGGGCGATACCCGTTCTCCGCGCGGCAGTCGGCCTGGGCGTCACCGACGGCCCAGCGGATCCCGCCCAACAGGTGGGTGCGGAAGGCGGGTTCGGCGTAGGACTCCTTGGTGTGACCCGCGCCGGTGTAGAAGGCGCGGCCGCCCTGGTAATTCTGGCACCAGGCGATCGGGTGATCGCCGTTCATCGTGCCGCCGGTGTACGACGACTCGTCGAGCGAGGCCAGGACATGGGCCCGATCCCGGGGATTCGAGCGGTAGTTGTACCACTCGTCGGTGCGGGTCCAGGTGTCGGCAAGGCCCGCGGTCGCCGGGTGACCGCGATCCTCGACGTCCACGGTCGCGGGCTGGATCGCCGGGTGCGACTGGAAGTAGGCGCCGGCGAGGCCGCCGTAGAACGCCCAGTCGTACTCGGTGTCGGCGGCGGCATGGACGCCGACATAGCCGCCGCCGTGCCTGATGTAGCCCTCGAACGCCCGCTGTTGGGCCGCGTCGAGGACGTCACCGGTGGTGGAGAGGAAGACGACCGCGTCGTACCGCCGCAGGTTGCGGTCGGTGAACTTGCCCGCGTCCTCGGTCGCGTCGACGGTGAAGCCGCCGCTCGCGCCGAGTTGCCGTACCGCCT
Source organism: Streptomyces sp. NPDC002499 (assembly GCF_053595415.1). NCBI lineage: Bacteria > Bacillati > Actinomycetota > Actinomycetes > Kitasatosporales > Streptomycetaceae > Streptomyces > Streptomyces sp. NPDC002499. The sequence goes on along the minus strand of NZ_JBSFXO010000011.1, from coordinate 403,095 downwards.
CGATGCCCTCCGGGATGGAGTCGTGCCGGAAGCCGGCCGTCTTGGAGAAGACCAGCACCCGCTTCCCGTCGGCACCGCCGTGCCCCCCGTCCCCGGGGTGCGAGGAGGCCGGGCCCGAGACGCAGCCGAGGAGCAGGGCGGCGCCCACGACTGCGGTCGCCAGTCGGCTCGTTGAGCGCATCATGTCGCCTCCCCTCAACTCGTCGTGAAGGTGAAGTCGTCCACGTCGAACAGCGCGCCCGTGCCGCCCTTGAAGACCAGGTAGAGCGTCGTCGTGCCCTTGGGTGCGCGGGACAGGTTCGCGGTGACGTCCTGGAAGGTCTCCCAGCCGCCGGTCACCGGGACGGTCGCCTTGCCGAGCAGCGTGCCCTTCGCGGAGCCCGACCTGATCTCCAACGTGCCGCCCGCGCCGCCCGAAGAGACGCGTGCCGTCACGGACTTGGCGTTGTTCAGGACGTACGGCGTGAAGGAGATCCAGTCGCCGTTGTCGATGTCGCCGACGGTCTTTCCGCCGTGCGCGGTGTCCTTGGTGATGACGGAGATGCCGGAGTTGCTGTTGAAGTGCTCGGCCTGGCGGTGCCTGGGCTCCAGGACGCTCTGGTCGTGCGAGGTGAGCGGGGCCTGGCCGCCGCCTCCGTTGTCGGTGTACTCGGCGTTCAGCACACCGAAGATGTTGGCGTCCTCGTCGTGGCCGCCGTCGGCGCTGGTCTGGATGGTGCCGGTGCAGCCGGTGGCCGAGGTCTGCGGGTGGCCGTGGGTGTCGTGGCCGAGGACGAAGGTGACCTTGACCTTGGCGCAGTCGATGGTCCTGCGGTCCTCGGGATCGGTGACCTTCACCTTGAACGGGATCGCGTCACCGAAGCTGAACAGCTGTCCGTCCTTGGGCAGTTCGAGGACCACGGTGGGCGCGGTGTTGCCGACGACGACCTGCACGCTGGCGCCGCCGGTACGGCCCGAGGCGTCCTTGGCGGTCAGGGTCGCGGTGTAGGTGCCGTTCTTCTTGTACTTGTGCGTCGGGTTCGCCGCCGTCGACGTGCCGCCGTCGCCGAAGTCCCAGCTGTACGTGAGCGCGTCGCCGTCCTGGTCACTGCTGCCCTCGGAGGAGAATTTGACCTTCAACGGGGCCTGTCCGGACGTGCGGTCGGCTGCGGCCTGTGCCACCGGGGAGTGGCCGTCGGTCGCGTTCTCGATCCGGTAGAGACCGGAGTTCTCGTCGCCGCCGAACCACGCGGTGCCGTAGTCGAGGACGTACAGCGCGCCGTCCGGACCGAAGGCCATGTCCATCACCTGGGTGCCGGTCCACGGGAAGGCGTTGATCGACTGCACGCTGCCGCTGCCGTCGCTCACGATCCGCTTGATCCAGCGCCGGCCGAACTCACCCGCGAAGAAGTTCCCGTCGTACGCCTCGGGGAACTTGACCGGCGAGTCGAGCGTGGCGTCGTAGTGGTAGACCGGGCCGCCCATCGGGGACTCGGATCCGTCGCCCAACTCCGGTACGGACGGGCCGTTGTAGGGGATCCAGGCGGGCTGCGCCGGGGGAAGGTCGGTGAGCCCGGTGTTGTGCGGGGAGTTGTTCTTCGGGGCCGCGCAGTCGAAGGACGCGCCGGACGTCTTGGTCGCGAAGTCGTAGTCCACGTAGGCGTCGTTGGCGCCGGTGCAGTACGGCCAGCCGAAGTTGCCGGGGCCGGTGACACGGGCGAACTCGACCTGTCCGGCCGGACCGCGCGCCGGGTCGGCGGCGCCCGCGTCGGGGCCGTACTCGCCGACGTAGAGGATGCCGGTCTTCTTGTCGACGCTGAAGCGGAACGGGTTGCGGAAGCCCATCGCGTAGATCTCGGGCTTCGTCTTGTCCGTGCCGGGAGCGAAGAGGTTGCCTTCGGGGACCGTGTACGAGCCGTCGGCGGCGACCTTGACGCGCAGGATCTTGCCGCGCAGGTCGTTGGTGTTGCCGGCCGAACGCTGGGCGTCGAAGGCGGGGTTCCGGTCGGCGCGCTCGTCGAGGGGGCTGTAGCCGTCCGACTGGAAGGGGTTGGTGTCGTCGCCCGTCGACAGGTACAGGTTGCCCGCCGCGTCGAAGTCGATGTCGCCGCCGACGTGGCAGCACAGGCCGCGCGAGGCCGGGACGTCGAGGACCTTCTTTTCGCTGGCGTTGTCGAGGGTGCCGTCCGCGTTCAGGACGAAGCGGGAGAGGCGGTTGACGCCGTCGAAGGGCGCGAAGTCGGCCGCGGTGCCCGTCTCGGGGGCGTCGCCCGCCGGGGTGTTCAACGGGGGCGCATAGTAGAGGTAGATGGCCCGGTTGGTGGCGAAGTCCGGGTCCACGCCGACGCCTTGGAGGCCCTCCTCGTCGTGGGAGTAGACGTCGAGCTTGCCGACCAGCCGCGTGTTGCCGGCCGCGTCGGTCAGCCTCAACTCGCCGTCGCGCGAGGTGTGCAGGACCGAGCGGTCCGGGAGGACGGCGAGCGACATGGGCTCGCCGACCTCGGGCTCGCCCTTGGCGAGGGTGACCTGCTGGAAGTCCTCGGCGGCGACAGCCGGGGCGGCTCCCGGGTCGGCGACGGCTGCGCCGGCCTGCGGGGCGGTGAGGGTGAGGGTGGCGCCCGCCAGGAGTGCCCCGCTGAAGAGGGCCACCGCCTTGCGGAAGGACGGGCGTCGTCTGTGGGTCTCGATTCTGTCGGTGCTGGTGGTGCGGTCGTTCCCGTGCACGAATGCCTCCAGAGTGGGGCTGGTTGTACGGGCGGGTGCGGGTACGCCGGGATGCGCCGTCATCCCGGAGAGCTGAGCGGTGGGGGGTGGGGGGTAGGGGTCAGTTGCCGAACGCCGCGTCGAAGGACGCCGTCGGCGGCTCGAAGTCGAAGGCCTTGAGGCGGGTCAGGGCCTCGGGTGCGCCCTGGAGCCGGTCCATGCCGGCGTCCTCCCACTCGACCGAGATGGGGCCCTTGTAGTCGATGGAGCGCAGCATCCGGAAGACGTCCTCCCAGGGCACGTCGCCGTGGCCCGCGGAGACGAAGTCCCAGCCGCGGCGCGGGTCGCCCCACGGCAGGTGGGAGCCGAGCCGGCCGTTGCGTCCGTCGAGGCGCTTGCGGGCCTCCTTGCAGTCGACGTGGTAGATCCGGTCGCGGAAGTCCCACAGGAAGCCGACGGGGTCGAGGTCCTGCCAGACGAAGTGGGAGGGGTCGAAGTTGAGGCCGAAGGCGGGGCGCCCGCCAACCGCCTCCAACGCGCGGTGGGTTGTCCAGTAGTCGTAGGCGATCTCGCTGGGGTGGACCTCGTGGGCGAAGCGCACGCCCTCCGCGTCGAAGACGTCGAGGATCGGGTTCCAGCGCTCGGCGAAGTCCTCGTAGCCGCGCTCGATCATCGCCTCGGGGGCGGGCGGGAACATGGCGACCAGGTGCCAGATGGCGGAGCCGGTGAAGCCGATGACGGTGTCGACGCCGAAGGCCGCCGCGGCGCGCGCGGTGTCCTTGATCCGCTCCGCAGCGCGTTGCCGTACGCCCTCCGGGTCGCCGTCGCCCCACACCTCGGCGGGCAGGATGCCCTGGTGGCGTTCGTCGATGATGGCGTCGCAGACGGCCTGGCCGGTCAGGTGGTTGGAGATGGCCCAGCACTTGAGGCCGTACTTGTCGAGGAGTTGCTTCCTGGACTCGATGTACGTCGAGTCGGCGAGCGCCTTGTCGACCTCGAAGTGGTCGCCCCAGCAGGCGAGTTCGAGCCCGTCGTAGCCGAAGTCGCGGGCGAGGCGGCAGACCTCCTCCAGGGGAAGATCGGCCCACTGACCGGTGAAGAGCGTGAACTGACGCGGCATCTCTCTCAATCCTCCTCAGACGGCGATGGGCGTGAAGACGGCGTTCTTCTCGGCGCTCTCCTCGACCGCCGCCAGCACCCGCTGCACCTGGAGCCCGTCGGCGAAGGAGGGCCTGGGCTGGCGTCCCTCCGAGATCGCGTGGACGAGGTCGCGGGCCTGGTGGACGAAGGTGTGCTCGTAGCCGAGGCCGTGGCCCGGCGGCCACCAGGCGTCCAGGTAGGGGTGGTCGGGTTCGGTGACGAGGATGCGGCGGAAGCCGGCGTGCGCCCCGGGCTCCGTACCGTCGTGGTACGAGAGTTCGTTGAGGCGTTCCAGGTCGAAGGCCAACGAGCCGTCCGCGCCGTTGAGTTCGATGCGCAGGGCGTTCTTGCGGCCGGTCGCGTAGCGGGTGGCCTCGAAGGAGGCGAGGGCGCCGGAGGCGAAGCGGCCGGTGAACAGGGCGGCGTCGTCGACGGTGACCGTGCCGGTGCCCGCGGTCGACACGGCGGACAGGCCGCTCGTGGGACCGCCGGGCAGCGGTCGTTGGCGTACGAAGGTCTCGGTCAGGGCGGAGACCCCGGCCAGCGGCTCGCCCGCGAGGTACTGGGCGAGGTCGATGATGTGCGCGCCCAGGTCGCCGAGGGAGCCGGAGCCCGCCGTCTCCCGGCGCAGCCGCCAGGTGAGCGGGAACTCGGGATCTACCAGCCAGTCCTGAAGGTACGTCACCCGCACGTGCCGCAGGGCGCCGATCCGGCCCTCGGCCACCATGTTCCGGGCGAGCGCGGTGGCGGGCACCCGGCGGTAGTTGAAGCCGACCATCGCCAACTGCCCGCGCTGGTAGGCCGCTTCGGCCGCCGCCGTCATCGACTCGGCCTCCTCGACGGTGTTCGCGAGGGGCTTCTCGCACAGCACGTGCTTGCCGGCGGCGAGGGCCGCGAGGGCGATCTCGGCGTGGCTGTCGCCCGGCGTGCAGATGTCGACCAGGTCGATGTCGTCCCGCGCGACCAGCGCCCGCCAGTCGGTCTCGGCCGCCGCCCAGCCGTGCCGGTCCGCCGCCGCCCGTACGGCGGCGGCGTCGCGCCCGCAGATGGCGGCCAGGACCGGGCGGCGCGGCAGGTCGAAGACCCGGCCCACGGTGCGCCAGCCCTGGGAGTGGGCGGCACCCATGAAGGCGTAGCCGACCATGCCGACCCGTAGCGGCGGCTGTTCTCCCGGTGACCCGTCCGACTGCTGCGGCTGTCCCATAGGGATGTCCTCCTCGTCCTCGTGGTGAATGCGCCGTGGGGGGTGCGGGGCCGGCACGGTCAGCGGAAGCCGGTGGACATGTACTGGTCGACGTTGTCCTTGTCGACGACGGCGGAGTAGAGGGTCAGCGAGGCCGGGATCTCGAACTCGGAGAGACCGCCGATGCCCTTGCCCTGGCCGAGCGCGCGGGCCAGGTCGATCGCGGAGGAGGCCATCGTCGGCGGGTACAGGACCGTCGCCTTGAGCACGCCGTTGTCCTGCTTGATCGCCTGGAACGCGGAGAGCGCGCCCGCGCCGCCGACCATCAGGAAGTCGTCGCGTCCGGCCTGCTCGATGGCGCGCAGCGCGCCCACGCCCTGGTCGTCGTCGTGGTTCCACAGAGCGTCGAACTTGGGCTGCGCCTGCAGAAGTTGGGCCATCTTGGCCTGGCCCGACTCGACCGTGAACTCGGCGGCCTGGCGGGCCACCTTCTTGACGTTGGGGTAGTTCTTCAGGGCGTCGTCGAAGCCCTGGGTGCGCTGCTTGGTCAGCTCCAGGTTGTCGAGCCCGGCGAGTTCGATGACCCGGGCGTTCTTGGTGTCCTTGAGCTGTTCGCCGATGTAGGTGCCGGCGTTGAGGCCCATGCCGTAGTTGTCGCCGCCGATCCAGCAGCGGTACGCCTGCGGGGAGTTGAAGATGCGGTCGAGGTTGACGACCGGGATGCCCGCGCGCATCGCCTTCAGCCCGACCTGGGTGAGCGCCTTGCCGTCGGCGGGCAGCACCACCAGGACGTCGACCTTCTTGTTGATGAGGGTCTCGATCTGCCCGATCTGCTGGGCGGTGTCGTTGGAGCCCTCGGTGATCTCCAGGGAGACGTCCGAGTACTTCTTCGCGCGGCTCTTGGCGTTGTCGTTGATCGCGTTGAGCCAGCCGTGGTCGGCCTGCGGTCCGGCGAAGCCGATGGTGACGTGCTTGCCGGGGGTGTCGGAGGCGGCCGGCTGGTTGTCGGAGGCGGCTGCCTCGTCCTTGGGGTCGTTGCTCGTGCAGCCCACGAGGAGGGCACCGGTGGATACGGCGGCGGCCCCGAAGAGGAGTCCTCTGCGGCTCGTGAAAGGCGTCGGCTCTGGCATGGCGGTGAACCCTTTCCTCAGGTCGTGCTCGCGGTACGGCGCTGGACCAGCACGGCGGCGACGATGATCGCGCCCTTGGCGATCTGCTGGACGTCGCTCTGCAGGTTGTTCAGGGCGAAGATGTTGGTGATCGTGGTGAAGATCAGGACGCCGAGCACGGAGCCGGTGATGGTGCCCCGGCCGCCGCTGAGCAGGGTGCCGCCGATGATCGCGGCGGCGATGGCGTCGAGTTCGTAGAGGTTGCCGTTGGTGTTCTGGCCTGAGCCGGACAGGATGATCAGCAGGAACGCGGCGATGCCGCAGCACAGTCCGGACAGCAGGTACAGGTAGAGGCGTTGGCGGCGGACGTCGATGCCGGCCAGGCGGGCGGCCTCCGAGTTGCCGCCGACGGCGACCGTGCGGCGGCCGAAGGTGGTGCGGTTGAGGATCAGCCAGCCGATGATCGTGACGACGGCGAAGACCATGACCAGCGGCGGGATGCCGAGCACGTAGGCGTCGCGTTCGCCGAGGTCGAGGATGCTGTTGATGGTGACGATCTGCGTCTTGCCGTCGGTGATCTGCAGCGCGAGTCCGCGCGCCGAGGCCAGCATGGCGAGGGTGGCGATGAACGGGACCATCCCGCCGTACGCGATGAGTAGTCCGTTGACCAGGCCGCAGCCGACGCCGACGAGCACCGCGGTGAACAGGACGCCGGCGAAGCCGTAGTCCTGCGTGGCCAGCGTCGTCGCCCACACCGAGGACAGGGCGACGATCGCGCCGACCGACAGGTCGATGCCGCCGGAGGTGATGACGAAGGTCATGCCGACGGTGACGACGCCGATCACCGAGGCCTGGGTGAGGACGAGTTGGAGGTTGCGGGTGTCCAGGAACTCGTCGGGCTTGGTGATCCCGCCGATCAGGACCAGTACGGCCAACACGCCGAGGAGGGACAGGGTGCGGACGTCGGCGTGGGCGAACACGCCCCGCCACACAGGGGGTTGGCCGACCGTCGGCACCTTGTCGGTGTTGTCCCGCGGTGGGGAGGCATGCTGCGTCATGACGCCGGGCTTCCTTCCATGACCAGGTCGAGTACGCGGTGTTCGTCCAGCTCCCGGGCGGGCGCCGTGTGGACGACGCGGCCCTCGCGGAGCACCAGTACGCGGTCGGCGAGGCCGAGCACCTCGGGCACCTCGCTGGAGACCAGGAGCACGGCGAGGCCCTCGTCGGCGAGCCGGCGGATCACCGCGTACAGCTCGGCGCGGGCGCCGACGTCGACGCCCCGGGTCGGTTCGTCGAGGAGCAGCACCCGGCAGCCGCGCAGCAGCCAGCGGGCCAGGACGGCCTTCTGCTGGTTGCCGCCGGACAGGGTGCGGATCGGGACGGACGGGTTGTCGGGCCGCAGCGACAGTTCGCGCGTGGCGGCGCGGGCCGCGCCCGTCTCGGCTCCCCGGTCGATCCAACCGGCCCGCGAGAAGCGGGACATGGAGGAGACCGAGACATTGCGGGTGACGGACTCCAGCATCAGCAGGGCCTGTGCCTTGCGCTCCTCGGGGGCGAGCCCGAGCCCGGCCCGGACCGCGGCGCGCACACTGCCGGGCCGCAACGCCCGTCCTTCGACGCGGACTTGACCGGCGGTGGGCTTGCGGGCGCCGTAGATCGTCTCCAGGATCTCCGACCGCCCCGAGCCGACGAGTCCGGCCAGTCCGACGATCTCGCCGGGCTGGATGCTGAGGTCGAGCGACTCGAACTCGCCCTCCCTGGCCAGTCCTTGGACCTCCAGGACGGGTGTGCCCTGCGGCTGTGCCGTGGGCCGCTCGGGGAAGACGTACTCGACGTTGCGGCCGGTCATCAGGGCGACCACCTCGCGCGTCGGCGTCGACTCGGCGGGCAGTCCGACCGCCACCGCGCGCCCGTCCTTCAGCACGGTCACGCGGTCGCCGATCCGGCGGATCTCCTCCAGGCGGTGCGAGATGTAGACGACGGCGACCCCGTCGGCCGTCAGGTCGCCGACGATCCGGAAGAGGTTGTCGACCTCGTCCGGGTCGAGGGCGGCGGACGGCTCGTCCATCACGATGAGGCGTACGTCGTGGGAGAGCGCGCGGGCCATGGAGACGATCTGCTGCTGGGCGGCGGACAACGCCCCGACGAGCCGCGCCGGGTCGATCTCCGGATGCCCAAGTCGCTTCAGCAGGGCGGCAGTTGACGCCTTGGCGGCCTTCCCCCGTACGACGAAACCGGCCGCCGTGGGTTCATGGCCCAGGTGGACGTTCTCGGCCACCGACAGGTGCTCCACCAGGTCGAGTTCCTGGTAGATGGTGGCGATGCCGAGGCGCATGGCGGCGATCGGCGAGCGCAGGGTGACCGGCTCGCCGCGCCAGTGGATGGTGCCCGTGTCGGGCTGGTGGGCGCCGGACAGGACCTTGATGAGCGTGGACTTGCCGGCCCCGTTCTGGCCGAGCAGACAGTGCACCTCGCCGGCCTGGACGTCGAGGTCGACGCCGTCGAGGGCCCGGACTCCGGGGAACGACTTGGTGATGCCGGACATGCTGAGCAGCGGTGGTTCTGGTGCCATCGGTGTTCCCCTTGGCTGGCGTGCGGGCCGGTTTCAGGGCAGGGCGAAGATTCGGCGCGGGGAGGAGAGTCCACGCGGGGCGAAGCTTCTGGGCAGGGCGAAGCAGGGCGCTGTACGGGTGGGCCGTTGCGGACCGCGCGTCCACGCGGTGCGGAACGTGTCTACGCGGGTGAGAACAGGTGGTCGCTGATCAGTCGGGCCGCGCCGATGACTCCGGCGGTGGGGCCCAACTCACCTAGGACGATGGGCAGGTTGCCGGTCGCCAGCGGGAGTGACTGGCGGTAGACCTGGGTGCGGATCGCGGCGAGCAGGGTGTGGCCGAGGCCGGTCACCCCGCCGCCGATCACCACCAGGCCGGGGTTGAAGAAGGAGACGAGGCTGGCGATGACCTCGCCGGTGCGGTTGCCGCCCTCGCGGATCAGGTCGAGGGAGGTGGCGTCACCCGCGGCGGCCGCGGCGGCGACGTCCACGGCGGTCAGGGTGCCGGTCGCCTCCAGCCGGGTCGCGAGCTCCACCGACCGCCCCTGCTGGGCCGCCTCCAGCGCGTCCCTGGCCAGGGCCGCGCCGCTGAAGTGGGCTTCGAGACAGCCCCGGTTGCCGCAGGCGCACGGACGTCCGTCGGGCACGGCCTGGATGTGCCCGATGTCGCCCGCGCTGCCCGTCACCCCGCGGTGGACCTCACCGCCGGCGACGATGCCGCAGCCGATGCCGGTACCGATCTTGACGCAGAGGAAGTCGCCCACGGAACGGGCCACGCCCGCGTGCTGCTCCCCCATGGCCATCAGGTTCACGTCGTTGTCGACCATGACCGGACAGCCGAGTTCCTGACTGAGCGCCTCCCGTACCGGGAAGCCGTCCCAGCCCGGCATGATCGGCGGCGCCACCGGGACGCCCTCGGGGAAGCGGACCGGTCCGGGGACGCCGATACCGGCGCCGTCGAACCCTTCCGCGAGCCCCGAGGCCCTCAACTTCGCGGCCATGGACAGGACTTGCTCGAAGACCGCGACCGGGCCCTCGCGCACGTCCATGGGCTGGTTGAGATGGCCCAGCACCTCCAGTTCGGCGTTGGTGACGGCGACGTCGACCGAGGTCGCGCCGATGTCCACGCCGAGGAACCGCAGGTTCGGGGCCAACCGGATGTTGTGGGACCGCCGGCCACCGCGCGAGGCGGCGAGTCCGTCGGCCACGATCAGGCCCGTCTCCAGCAGCCGGTCCACCTCCACGGCCAGCTTCGACCGTGACAGATCGATCTGATCGCCCAGCTGCGCACGGGAGTTGGGACCTCCGTCACGCAACAGCTTGAGGAGCCTGGCCTGATGGGCGTTGGCGGGTCGTGCCGTCATGCGTCTCACTGGCCCCTCCCCGCCTCAATCGGCCGCCTCTGTTCGGGCTTTCGAGGGGAACGTAGCAGCGGGCGCCGAACCTGGGAAGAAGCTGTGCACGAATTAGCTACGACTTTCTCCACTGAGAGGACAAAGGGAAGTCGGACGTCTCCCGGCCCCAAGAGGGTTGAAAAGGGCCGTTGTTGGCTACCCTTTGGCTGCGGTGCAGGAGTGCTTGGGGGGAGCGCGAATGACTCAGGAACCATCGCCAGGACGGATCGGCACCGGCGAGGCCGACGCCGGAACCGTCGTCGACACCGAGCCCGGTTACGCGATGAAGGTGGCGAACGGCTCGTACGACTGGTACCGCTCGGCGGCGATCAAGGCCCGCCGCTACTTCCGGCTCACCGAGGCTCTGCAACTCCTGCTCTCCGCGGCGATCCCGGTCTCCGCCGTCATCGCCCCCTCGAACGCTCAGGTCCCCGCCGTCCTCGGCGGTGTCGTGGTGGTGATCACCGGCCTGCGCGCCGTCTTCCACTGGCAGGACGACTACCTGCGCTTCAGCGAGGCCCGCGAGGCCGTCGAGGCAGAACGCAGGCTCTACCGCACGGGCGCCGAGCCGTACGACGACCCCGCCACCCGCGACCAGGTGCTCGCCGCCGGCGTGACCCGGATCGAGCAGCGGGAGATGGGCACCTGGGTGCAGCTCGCGAGCGCGCGGACCGAGTCCCAGGGGAAGTGACGGACGGGTTCATGAACGCGGCACGACGGATCCCTACGTACTTCAGCCACAGCTACCGGCGTGCGGACCGGGATGTGAACGAGTTCTTCTGGCGGACCTTCGACGCGCACCGTTTCGGGTTCACCGTCGACCCCCAGTCCGGCCCGCTGTCGACATGCCATCTGGAGATGGTGATGCGGCGCAGTGCCTGCTTCGTCGCCGTGGTGACCCTGCGCCGCCAGCAACACACTTACAAGTGCTCGCCGTTCATCGTCTACGAGTACGGGCTTGCGGTGCGGGCGCGCAAGCCGCGGCTGGTGTTCGCGGAGAAGGGGGTCCCGGCGCACCTCTTCCCGGACGCGACCGAACGCTTCGTGTTCGACCGCGACGACCTGGACACGTACGGCGGCTTCGAGGGACCGGTGCGCAAGCTGCTGCTGCAGGCGCAGGGGTACTCGGCCGCCGGCGACCAGTTGATCGGCGAGGTCGGTCTCGCGCTGCCCGACTCACCCGCCTACCGCAGGGCGATGCCGCTGCTCACCCAGGCCCTGCAACGCTTCGGGTACGCCGTCAGCAAGGTGGACCTCGACTTCCGGGACCCGGGCGGCATCGCCTTCCAGTTGGACCGCTTCGACTTCGTGATGATCGACGTGGCCGCCAGCCGCCTGCCCAAGTGGCTCTACCCGCTGCTGTTCGGCCGCTTCATCCCCACGCTCAACCTCGTCCACCACGAGGCCGCCGACCGGAGTGACCGGCGCGTTCCCGAGATGGTCGTGGGCGAGGTGCTGCGCGACGCGACCCAGCCCTACGATCCCGTCCTGTGGTGGCGGGATCCTGCGCGACTCGCCGCCGAACTCGAGCGCCAGCTGGCCCGGTTCGACCTGCCGAGGCACCAGTTCCGCACCATGGACGAGGGGATCGGGTACATCCGGAGCACCGGGCGTGCCCACGGCCGGATCTTCCTGAGCACCGCCGGACCGGACAACGCGCTCTCGCGGGAGGTGGGCCGGGTGCTCAAGCTGCACAACTTCGACTTCTTCCACTACGTCTACAACAACACGATCCCGAAGGGCTCGAACTGGCAGGTGCGGCTGGAGGAACAGCTCACCGCCAGCCAGGTGTTCGTGCCGCTCGTGAGCGAGGCGTACTGGCGGAGCGACTGGTGCAGACGCGAGTTGGTCACCGCGCGCAAGCTGAGCGACGCGGGGCGGCTGACGATCATCCCCTACTTCCTCGACGGCAGTTCCGGAGAGACGATTCCCGAACAGGGCACGGACATAGCCGACTTGACGGAGGCGGAGCGGGTGAGCCGGATCGTCGGCGACATGGACACCCACTTCACCGACCGCCCCGCCGAGGACCCCGTTTCAGGAGCAGAGGCATGACCGAACCGGGCGCGTGGCAGCCCACGCCCATCGACACGAGCGCCGTGCGGCTCGGTCCTGAACTGCTGGGCCTGGTCGAGCTGTTGGCGGAGAACACACATGCCCGCTGGGGTCTGCGCCGTCTCGCCGAACACTGGCGGTACGGCCGAAAGCGCGACGACGTCAAGCGGACGCACCCTTTGCTGATCCCCTACGCGGAGCTGCCGGAGTCCGAGAAGGAGTACGACCGGGAACTCGCCCTGGAGACCATCAAGGTGGTCCTGGGCCTCGGTTACCGGATCACCCCGCCGAACACCTGAACCGCCTGAATCCGGCGGCGGCCTGTCCCCGCCCCGCTCACTTGCTCCGCGCGTGATACGACCGCCGAGTGTGCTCCGTGTGCTCCCGCATCAGTGCCGTCGCCCGCTGTTCGTCGCGCGCCGAGATCGCCGCGATCAGCGCCCGGTGTTCGATCCACGACTCGTGGCCGCGCTGGCGGGCGATCGGGGTGTAGTACCAGCGGACCCGGCGGTCGACCTGGGCGGCCAGTTCGGCGAGGACCGTGTTGCCGGCCAGTTCCATCACCTTCGCGTGGAAGCGGGCGTTCATCGCGACGGCGCCGTCCACGTCGTCCGCGGCGACGGCCTTCTCGCCCTCGGCGCACAGTTCTTCGAGGACCTTGATGCCGGTGCTGCCCGCGTTGGCGGCGGCGAGGCGGGCGGCCTCGGCCTCCAACAGGGTGCGGACGGTGAGGAGTTGGTCGGCCTCCTCCTCCGTCGGCTCGTGCACGAACGCGCCCTGGGCGGGCCGCAGATCGACCCAGCCCTCGGTGTTCAGCCGCTGCAGCGCCTCCCGCACCGGCTGCCGCGAGACGCCGAGATGCCCGGCGAGTTCGCTCTCGACCAGGTGCTGGCCGGGCTGGAGCGCGCGCGTGGTGATCAGTTCGAGGAGCGCCTCGTAGACGCGGTCGCGCAAGGGGCCGGGCCGTTCGAGCTTGGGCACCGCGCCTTGCGGCAGTCCTGTCGACAACATCGGTCCGTCCCCCTCCTGGGCAGCGCGGGGCAACTGCAGCCGGAAAGCCAGTATGAATTGTCTTTCGTCTACAGTCTACGGCGCACAGCGGCCAGGGAGTTCGGGCGTCGACTGCGTCACATCAGCGAGAACTTCCAGGTCAGGGGCAGCGGACGACCTGACCGGCATACGACAGGTTTCCGCCGAAGCCGAACAGCAGGACCGGGTCGCCGGTGCTGAGCGCGCCCTGTTCGACCAGCTTCGAGAAAGCGAGCGGGATGCTGGCCGCCGAGGTGTTCCCAGACTCCACTACGTCCCGGGCGACTACGGCGTTCACCGCGCCGATCTTCTCGGCCAGCGGTTCGATGATCCGCAGGTTGGCCTGGTGGAGGACGACTCCGGCCAGTTCCTCGGGCGCGAGCCCGGCCTTCTCGCAGGCCTTGCGGGCGATCGCGGGCAGCTGGGTGGTGGCCCAGCGGTAGACGCTCTGCCCCTCCTGCGCGAACCGGGCGGGCTGGCCCTCGATCCGCACGGCGTGCCCCATCTCGGGCACCGAGCCCCACAGCACCGGCCCGATGGCGGCCTCCTCGCCCGGCCCGCACGCCTCGACCACGGCGGCACCCGCGCCGTCGCCGACGAGCACGCAGGTGGTGCGGTCGGTCCAGTCGGTGACCTCGGACATCTTGTCGGCGCCGATGACCAGGGCCCTGGTCGCGGCACCCGCGCGGACCGCGTGGTCGGCGGTGGCCAGGGCGTGGGTGAATCCCGCGCACACGACGTTGACGTCCATCGCGGCCGGCGAGGGGATGCCGAGCCGGGCGGAGACGCGCGCGGCCATGTTGGGCGAGCGGTCCACGGCGGTGGACGTGGCGACCAGGACGAGGTCGATGTCGGCGGGCGAGAGCCCGGCGCCGGCGAGCGCCTTGGCGGCGGCGTGCGCGGCCAGCTCGTCGACGGGCTCGTCGGGACCGGCGATGTGTCGTGTGCGGATGCCCACCCGGGACGTGATCCACTCGTCGCTGGTGTCCACCATGCCCGCGAGTTCCTTGTTGGTGAGTACCTTCGCGGGCTGGTAGTGACCGACGGCGGCGATGCGCGTGCCGTTCATCTGGGTGGTCCCCCTCGTTGTCGCCTTGAGTTGCGGGATCCTCCAGTCTGGGGAGTGACTCACCGGTACGACGGCAGCCAAGGCGACAGGATTCGGGCGCCCCTGTTGTCGGCTTCTGTCAGCCGCATGGCCTAGAGCCGGACGCCCGAACCCTTCCCGAACAATCACCCGGTGAGCGGGGCACTCACTTGGTGAACAATTGTGTCGCTTTCTGTACGAGTTCGTACAGTCCGTACACGAGCGGCGCCCCCACCCACAGCCAGGCGAAGGCGATCAGCGGGCGCCGGTCAGGCGGACTCTGACTGCTGTCGTTCGACATCGACGGTCTCCTCCCTCGGGGCGGGGATGTGGTGGCGGGCGTCGACAGGCCGGACGAGTTCGTTGGCGACGAAACCGACGACCAACAGGCCGATCATGATGATGAAGGACAGCCCGTACAGGGCGGAGCCGTGCTTGCCGGCGTCCTCCTGCCGGTCGGCGATCCAGTTCACGATCAGCGGTCCGAGGACACCGGCCAGGGACCAGGCGGTGAGCAGCCGCCCGTGGATCGCGCCGACCTGGTAGGAGCCGAAGAGGTCCTTGAGGTAGGCCGGGACGGTCGCGAAACCGCCGCCGTAGAAGGACAGGATCACCAGGGCGCACAGGATGAACAGCGGCTTGGAGGAGTCGCCGAACAGCGCGATCAGCGCGTACATCACGGCGCCGGCGCCCAGGTAGACGCGGTAGATGTTCTTGCGCCCGATCAGGTCGGAGGTCGACGACCAGCCGATGCGGCCCGCCATGTTGGCGGCGGACAGCAGCGCGACGAAGCCGGCGGCGGCCGACACGGAGACCGGGGTGGAGGTGTCCGCGAAGAAGTCCGTGATCATCGGGGCGGCCTTCTCCAGGATGCCGATGCCCGCGGTCACGTTCATGCAGAGCACCACCCACAGGCACCAGAACTGCGGGGTGCGTACGGCGTTGCGGGCGGAGACCTGCGGCCCCTGGAGGGCGCTCGGCGCACCCTCGACGGGCTTCTCGGTGCGCGGGACCCGCACGAGGAGCACCCCGAGCGACATGAACACGGCGTACACCAGACCGTGCACGAGGAACGCCTGCGCGATCCCGGAGCTGTCGCTGCCGAAGGACTCCAGCATCTGTGTGGACCACGGCGAGGCGATGAGCGCGCCGCCGCCGAAGCCCATGATCGCGATGCCGGTGGCCATGCCGGGCCGGTCCGGGAACCACTTGATCAGGGTGGAGACGGGCGAGATGTAGCCGATGCCGAGGCCGATGCCGCCGACGAAGCCGTAGCCGAGCACGATCAGCCAGTACTGCTCGGTGGCCGCGCCGAGCGCGGAGATCAGGAAGCCGGACGAGAAGCAGACCAGGGCGACGGTCATCGCCCAGCGCGGCCCGTTGCGCTCCACGAACGTGCCGCCGAACGCGGCCGACAGACCCAGCATGACGATGGCGAGCTGGAAGGGCAGCGCGCTCTGCGTGCCGCTCAGCCCGAGCGAGGATTCGAGCGGCGGCTTGAACACGCTCCAGGCGTAGGCCTGGCCGATGGAGAGATGGACGGAGAGAGCGGCGGGGGGAACGAGCCACCGGCTCCAGCCGGCGGGTGCGACGGGGGGACTCATGATCCCGGACGGTAAGCAGTACGGCGGTAGTTGAAAAGCCGCGCGTCGACCGTATGCGGTGAGCGGTATGCGACACGCGACGAACGGTCGTACCGGCAGCCGGTGTCCAAGGCTCGGTCAGGTCGTGCGCGAACCCTTGCCGCCCCAAGTCCCATACTGTAGACAATATTCCGTCGACAGACATCAAAAGTTCCTCGGTACCCTCGACCGAACGGAGCTCCCCCGTCATGAAAGTCGCAGTTCTCGGCGCCGGTGCGATCGGCGCCTACGTCGGTGCCGCGCTCCACCGCGCCGGTGCCGACGTCCATCTCGTCGCCCGTGGACCGCACTTGGCGGCCATGAGGCAGCACGGAGTACGAGTGCTCAGCCCGCGCGGCGACTTCACCGCGCACGCGCACGCCACCGACGACCCGGCCGAGATCGGCCCGGTCGACTATGTCTTCCTGGGCCTGAAGGCCAACTCGTACGCGGCGTGCGGGCCGCTGATCGAGCCACTGCTGCACGACACCACGGCGGTGATAGCCGCCCAGAACGGCATCCCCTGGTGGTACTTCCACCGACACGGCGGCCCCTACGACGGCCACCGCGTCGAGAGCGTGGACCCGGCCGGCGCGGTCAGTGCGGTGCTCGCGCCCCAGCGGGCCATCGGCTGCGTGGTGTACGCGGCCACCGAGCTCGAAGGACCGGGTGTCGTACGGCACTTGGAAGGCACCCGGTTCTCCGTCGGCGAGCCCGACCGCAGCGTCTCGACGCGCTGCACGGTGTTCGGCGAGGCCATGGTGGCCGGCGGCCTGAAGTGCCCGGTGGAGCCGGATCTGCGCAACGACATCTGGCTCAAGCTGCTCGGCAACATCTCCTTCAACCCGATCAGCGCGCTGTCCCGCGCCACCATGCGGCAGATGTGTCTGCACGGCGGCACCCGCAAGGTCATCGAGACCATGATGGCCGAGACGCTCGCCGTCGCCGAGGCCCTCGGCTGCGAGGTCGGCGTCTCCATCGAACGCCGGCTCGCGGGCGCCGAGAAGGTCGGCGACCACCGCACCTCCACGCTCCAGGACCTGGAGCGCGGCAAGCCGCTCGAACTCGACGTGCTGCTCGCGGCCGTCGTCGAGCTGGCGGAGATCACCGGCGTGGAGGTGCCCACCCTGCGCACCGTGCACGCCATCTCGGACCTGCTCGCGCTCAGGAGCGCGGCATGAGGAGCCAGGAGCGCCCCATGAGGAGCGTCGTATGAGGAAGCGGCAGCCGAAGACCTACACCCGCCTCACGCACCCGCTCGTGCGGGACTCCCGTGACGAGCCCTTCCGGCAGGCGAGTTGGGAGGAGGCCCTGGACCGGGCCGCCCGAGGACTCGCCCGCAACCGTGACGCGTTCGGCATGTTCTCCTGCGCCCGTGCGACCAACGAGATGAACTACGTGGCCCAGAAGTTCGCCCGCGTGGTCATGGGCACCAACAACGTCGACTCCTGCAACCGGACGTGTCACGCCCCGAGCGTGGCGGGCCTGACGGCCGCGTTCGGCTCCGGCGGCGGGACCTCCTCGTACGAGGAGATCGAGCACACCGACGTCATCGTGATGTGGGGCTCCAACGCCCGCTTCGCGCACCCGATCTTCTTCCAGCACGTCCTGAAGGGGATCAGGAACGGCGCCCGGATGTACGCCGTCGACCCGCGCCGCACCTCCACCGCCGAGTGGGCGGAGAGCTGGCTCGGTCTCAACGTCGGCACGGACATCCCGATGGCACACGCGATCGCCCGCGAGATCATCCACGCGGGCCTGGCCAACGAGGCGTTCATCGAGCGGGCGACCAGCGGCTTCGAGGAGTACAAGGCGCTCGTCGAACCGTGGACGCTGTCCCTCGCCGAGAAAGTGACCGGTGTACCGGCCGCCGCCATAAGGGAGTTGGCGCACGCCTACGCCCGCGCCGAGCGTGCCCAGCTGTGCTGGACCCTCGGCATCACCGAGCACCACAACGGCACCGACAACGTCCGCGCGCTCATCAACCTCTCCCTGCTGACCGGCCATGTGGGCCGCTACGGCAGCGGGTTGCAGCCCCTGCGCGGGCAGAACAACGTCCAGGGCGGCGGCGACATGGGCGCGATCCCCAACCGCCTGCCCGGCTTCCAGGACATCCTCGACCCGGAATCCCGCCTCAAGTTCGAGTCGGCCTGGGACACCGTCATCCAGCCGCACTACGGGCTGAACCTCACCGAGATGTTCGAGGCGATGGAGGAGGGCACGCTCAAGGCCGTCTACTGCATCGGCGAGAACCCGGCGCAGTCGGAGGCCGACAGCGAGCAGGCGGTACGGCGGATGCGGGAGCTGGACTTCCTCGTCGTACAGGACATCTTCCTCACGAAGACGGCCGAGCTGGCGGACGTGATCCTGCCCGCCACCGCCGGCTGGGCGGAGACCGACGGCACAACGACCAACAGTGAGCGGCGGGTTCAGCGGGTCCGGCGTGCGGTCACCCCGCCCGGCGAGGCCCGCGAGGACATCGACATCCTCTGCGAGCTGGCCGCGCGCCTCGGCCACGACTGGAAGTACGCCGACGCCGAGGCCGTCTGGAACGAGCTGCGCTCGGTGTCCCCGGACCACTACGGGATGACGTACGAGCGGCTGGCCGAGCACCAGGGCATCCAGTGGCCGTGCCCGAGCACCGAGGACATCGAACCGACCTATCTGCACGGCCGGTTGTGGGCGTCGGACCCGGCCGCGCGGGGTCGGCTCGCGCCCTTCGGGATCGTGCTGCACGACCCGCCGGTCGACCTCACGGACGAGCGGTACCCGATCCGGCTGACCACCGGGCGGCGCCTGGACTCCTACAACACCGGCGTGCAGAGCGGCAGTTTCGCCTCCCCGCTGCGGCGCGGCGAGTACATCGAGCTGTGCCCGGAGGACGCCGAGCGCTACGGGGTCGTGGTCGGCGAGGAGGTCCAGGTGTCCTCGCGGCGCGGTTCGGTGCGGGCACCCGTGTGGGTGGACACCGCGCTGCGGCCCGGGCTCGCCTTCATGACCATGCACTTTCCCGACGAGGTGGACACCAACCAGCTGACGATCGAGGCCAATTGCCCGATCGCGGGGACGGCGGAGTTCAAGGCCTCGGCGATCCGGATCGAGAAGCTTCCCGTGGCGACGATCGTGAGGTGACGTAAGTGGACCTGCACTTCGGTGACAGCAAACCGACGGACGACGAACGGGCGGCCGTGGACGCCCTGTTGGGCCCTCCCGAGTCCTCCTGGGAGGGCGCGGACCGCTCCGACGCGGACCTGCGCTGGGCCCGTGGCGGGCGCGCCGCCCGGGACCGCCGCGACCTGCTGCTGCCGGGGCTGCACGCGATCAACGACCGGATCGGCTGGATCAGCGACGGCGCCCTCGACTACCTCTGCCGCCGGCTCACGGTGCCGCCGGCGGAGGCGTACGGGGTCGCCACCTTCTACGCCATGTTCTCCGTCAAGCCCCGCCCGGCCACCGTCCTGCACGTCTGCACGGACCTCGCCTGCGCGGCGGCCGGGGCCGCGGACCTGTGCGCGGGGATCGAGTCCCGCCTCGGCCCCGGCAGCGGCGTCCACGTAGAGCGCAGCCCCTGCCTCGGCCTGTGCGAACGGGCCCCGGCCGCCCTCGCGATCAAGGCGGGCGACCCGGTGCGTACGGCGGTCTCGGCACCGGCGACCGTCCACGAGGCCGTGCTCGCCGCGAGCGCTCCGGACTCGGCGCACGAGGAGCCGTCGGCCGAACTGGCCGTACCGCAAGCGGGCAATGAGGAACTGGTCCTGCTCGGCCGCATCGGTGTCGTGGACCCGTCGAGCCTCGACGACTACCGCGCCCACGGCGGCTACACCGCCCTGCGCCGGGCCTTCGAGCTGGGTCCGGCCGGGGTCATCCGCGAGGTCACCGACTCCGGCCTGGTCGGGCGGGGCGGCGCCGCCTTCCCCACCGGCCGCAAATGGCAGGCCACGGCGTCGCAGCCCGACCACCCCCACTACCTGGTGTGCAACGCGGACGAATCGGAGCCGGGCACCTTCAAGGACCGCGTCCTCATGGAGGGCGACCCGTACGCGCTGGTCGAGTCGATGACGATCGCCGCGTACGCGACCGGCGCGCACCGAGGCTTCCTCTACCTGCGCGGCGAGTACCCGCGCGCCCTGCGCCGCCTGGAGCACGCGATCACGCAGGCACGCGCGCGTGGCTTCCTCGGCGACGACGTCCTCGGTCAGGGCTACGCCTTCGACATCGAGATCCGGCGCGGTGCCGGCGCCTACATCTGCGGCGAGGAGACGGCCCTGTTCAACTCCATCGAGGGCTACCGGGGCGAGCCGCGCGCCAAGCCGCCCTTCCCGGTGGAGAAGGGCCTGTTCGGCAAGCCGACGGTCGAGAACAACGTGGAGACCCTGGTCAACGTACTGCCGATCCTGACCATGGGCGCACCCGCGTACGCGGCGATCGGCACCGAACGGTCCACCGGACCCAAGCTGTTCTGCGTCTCCGGGAGCGTGGAGCGGCCGGGCGTCTACGAACTCCCCTTCGGCGCCACGCTCGGTGAGCTGCTGACGAAGGCCGGCGTGCGCGAGCGGCTGCGAGCGGTGCTGCTCGGCGGCGCGGCCGGCGGCTTCGTACGGCCGGACGAACTCGACATCCCGCTCACCTTCGAAGGTACCCGCGAGGCGGGGACCACGCTCGGCTCGGGGGTCGTCATGGCCTTCGACGACACGGTCCCGCTGCCCCGACTGCTGCTGCGCATCGCCGAGTTCTTCCGCGACGAGTCGTGCGGGCAGTGTGTGCCGTGCCGGGTCGGGACCGTGCGGCAGGAGGAGGCGCTGCACCGGATCGCCGAGCGCACGGGCGCGGCAGCCGCCGACGACATCGCCCTGCTGCGCGAGGTCGGCCGCGCGATGCGGGACGCCTCGATCTGCGGTCTGGGACAGACCGCGTGGAACGCCGTGGAATCCGCCATCGACCGTCTGGGGGCGTACGAATGACCGTGACACCGCTGGGGATTCCGCGCCGGCTGCTGGAGTTCACGATCGACGGGGAGAGCGTCCGCGCACCCGAGGGCGCGACGATCCTCGACGCCTGCCGGGCCGCCGGGAAGGACGTGCCGACCCTCTGCCTGGGCGACACGCTCACCCCGAAGAACGCCTGCCGGGTCTGTGTAGTCGAGGTCGAGGGCTCCCGGACCCTGGTCCCGGCGTGCTCGCGCAAGGCCGAGCCCGGCATGGAGGTCAGGACCGACACCGAACGCGCCCGGCACAGCCGCAAGATCGTCCTGGAGCTGCTCGCCTCCTCGGTCGACCTGTCGACCACCCCGCAGGTCGCCGGGTGGATCAAGGAGTACGAGGCGAAACCGGACCGTTTCGGCCCGGACGCGGCCCGTCTCGCCGAGGAGCCGAGGGTCGACAACGATCTGTATGTGCGTGACTACGACAAGTGCATCCTCTGCTACAAGTGCGTGGACGCGTGCGGCGACCAGTGGCAGAACACCTTCGCGATCTCCGTCGCCGGGCGCGGTTTCGACGCCCGGATCGCGGTCGAGCACGACGCCCCGCTGACCGACTCCGCGTGCGTGTACTGCGGCAACTGCATCGAGGTGTGCCCGACGGGCGCGCTGTCGTTCAAGTCGGAGTTCGACATGCGGGCGGCGGGTACGTGGAACGAGTCCGAGCAGACCGAGACGACCACCGTGTGCGCGTACTGCGGAGTGGGCTGCAACCTCACGCTCCATGTGCAGGACAATGAGATCGTGAAGGTCACCTCGCCGCACGACAACCCGGTGACCCACGGCAACCTCTGCATCAAGGGCCGTTTCGGCTACCAGCACGTACAGAACCGGGACTGAGGCACGACATGGGACGAGTCACGGAACGACGCAAGGTGATCCGCATCCGGGACGGGGCGGTCTCCACCCGACCGGACACACTGGTCGCGGAGGAGCCGCTGGAGATCCGGCTGAACGGCAAACCGCTCGCGATCACCATGCGCACCCCGGGCGACGACTTCGCGCTGGCCGTGGGCTTCCTGGTCAGCGAGGGCGTCCTCGCCGAGCAGAGCGACCTCCAGAACATCGTGTACTGCGCGGGCGCGACCGTCGACGGCTCGAACTCGTACAACGTGGTGGACGTCCGCACGTCCCCCGGTGTGCGGATCCCGGACATCACGCTGGAACGGAACGTCTACACGACCTCGTCGTGCGGCCTGTGCGGCAAGGCGAGCCTCGACGCGGTGCGGACGACGGCCCGCTGGCCGATCGCCGACACTCCCCCGGTCCGGGTGGAGCCCGACCTGCTCGCGAGCCTCCCCGACCGGCTCCGCGCGGCCCAGCGGGTCTTCGACCGGACCGGGGGTCTGCACGCGGCGGCCCTGTTCACCGAGGACGGCGAGCTGGTCGACATCCGGGAGGACGTGGGCCGGCACAACGCGGTCGACAAGCTGGTCGGCCGCGCCCTCCAGCAGGGGAACCTGCCGCTGTCCCGGACGCTCCTGCTGGTGTCGGGGCGGGCCTCCTTCGAGCTGGCGCAGAAGGCGGTCATGGCCGGGATACCGGTCCTGGCGGCGGTTTCGGCACCGTCCTCGCTGGCGGTGGATCTGGCGGCGGAGACCGGTCTGACCCTGGTGGGCTTCCTGCGGGGCAGCTCCATGAACGTGTACGCGGGCGAGCACCGCATCGCCCTGCGGACCGCGGCCGCCCAGGCGTGACCGGCTCTCCGCGACACGGCGGCGGGGCCCCGACCGGCGGGGAGCGCCCCCTGCGCCGCAGGGGCCCCGTCTCAGACGTTCGCGACCTGCGCGAACGCCGAGATCAGCGGTGACCGGCGGGACGCGTCCCAGGCGAGGATCACCTCGTCGGGCTCCGCGTCCGCGACCGGCACATAGGTGATGTCGGGCCGTGAGTACTGCTCGGCGACCGAGACCGGGACCAGGGTGATGCCCCGGCCCGCCACCACGCGCTCGAACTTCTCCTCGATCGTGCGGATCGGCACCTGGTCGGGACCGGCGTCGACGTAACGCAGCCGGGGCTCGTCCGCGAGGTCGGCCGTGAACAGTTCCTGCTTGCCGGCCAGCCGGTGATCGGCGGGGAGCATCGCCACCCGCGCCTCGGTGAACAGCGGCAGCAGTTTCAGTCCCCGCTCCCGGATCGGCCGGCGCAGATAGGCGAGGTCGACGGTGCCGTCGAGGATCAGCTCCTCCTGGTCGTCCCACTCGACCCGGCGGGCCTCGACGGCGACATCGGGATGCGCGGCACCGAAGGCACGCACGGCGTGCGACACGACGACACCCGCCCGGAAGCCGACGACGAACCGGCGCGGTCCGCGCGCGGCCCGGTGGGTCCGGCGGCGGGTGGCCTCAGCGGCGGCGAGCAACGTGCGTGCGTCTTCCAGGAGTTGGCGTCCGGCACCGGTCAACGTGACGCCGTGGCTGTCGCGTTCGAAGAGCGTGGCGTCCAAGTCCTTCTCCAGCGCCCGGATCTGCCGGCTCAGCACGGGCTGCGCGATGTGCAGCCCGTCGGCGGCCCGACCGAAGTGCAGTTGCTCGGCCACCGCCACGAAGTAGCGGACCTTGCGCAGGTCGAGATCCATGCCGCCCGCCCTTTCCCTCGGCGATGCCTCCAGGGTATCGCCACAGCTGAAAGAGGTCTTGGACGGCGGGACCCGGTCGGCCACAGGCTGGACGACGTCAGGACGTCAGGAGTCCCGACACCACGGAAGGAACACGTCATGAGCGTGCAGGGACAGCGGATCGTCGTCATCGGGGGTACGGGAGGGATCGGGCTGGCCGTCGCGGAGGCCGCCGCCCAGGAGGGCGCGGACGTGGTCGTCGCCTCGCGCCGGCAGGAGAGCGTGGACGCGGCGCTGAAGCGGCTGCCCGGCGGTGCCGAGGGACACGTCCTGGACGCGACCGACGAGGACTCCGTACGCGGCTTCTTCGCGCGGGTCGGCGCCTTCGACCACCTCGTCTACACGGCCGGCGAGTCCATCCTCATGGGGAGTCTCGCCGAGTCGGACCTGGGGCAGGCCCGGCGCTTCCTGGACACGCGGCTGTGGGGCGCGTACACGGCCGTGAAGCACGGCGCCCCGTCGATCCGTCCGGGCGGCTCCGTCGTCCTGACGACGGGTACGGCCGGGCAGCGTCCGATGCCGGGCACGACCGTCGCGGCGAGCCTGTGCGGGGCGATGGAGTCGCTCACCCGGGCCCTGGCCCTGGAGCTGGCCCCGGTCCGCGTCAACGTGGTCTCCCCCGGCGTGGTCCGCACCGAGCTGTGGCGGGACCTGGCCCAGGAGGACCGCGAGGGGCTGTACGCGTCCACCGCCGCGTCGCTTCCCGTCGGCCGGGTGGGCGAGCCCGCGGACATCGCCGAGGCATACCTGTACCTGATGCGCGGCGGCTACAGCACCGGCTCGGTCGTCACGGTGGACGGCGGCGGGACGCTGGTCTGAGTCGCGGTCCGCGCTTCGGGGGGCTCAGGCCACGAACCGCACCTCCGCCGCCGTGACCACGGTCCCCAGGCGCGGGAAGTCCAGCCGTACGGAGGCGTCGTGCTCGGGGCCGGTCAGCGCGGCCATGGCGTCCTCGACGAAGACGAGGTCGTAGCCGAGGTCTCCGGCCGCGCGGGCGGTGGACTCGACGCCGAGGTTGGTGGCGATACCGCCGAACACCAGCGTGCGGACGCCGCGTTCATGGAGGCGGTCGTGCAGGTCGGTGCCCTGGAAGCCGCCGATGGTCCGCTTCACGACCTCGATGTCGCCGTCCTGGGCGAGCCCCGCCACCAGTTCGCTGCCGGCCGGCTGCTCGGCGACGCCGGGCCGCTCGACCCGGATCAGCACGACGGGTGCGCCGGCCGCTCGGAAGGCGGTCGTCAACTCCTCGGCGGCGTGCAGGACTTCGGTGCCTTTGCGGGGCTCCAGGGGCAGCGCGACGATCCGGTCCATCAGATCGACGAGCACGAGGGCGCTGCGCGCGGGGTCGAGCGCTAGGGGTGCGGTCATGACGGAACGTTATCCGTCGTCAGCCGTCCGTACCGGAAATCCGGATCAACAGGTCCATGAACTGGTCGCGTTCGGCGGCCGAGAGCGGGGCGAGCAGCTCGTCGTTGGCCGCGCGGGCGGCCCGCTCGCAGCGCTCCAGGAGCCAGGCGCCCTGCACGGTGAGGGACACCGCGTTCTTGCGCCGGTCCTTGGGATCGGGCTCGCGCACGATGTGGCCCGCGGCCTGGAGGTCGTTGAGGACGCCGACCAGGTCCTTGGGGTCGAGACCCACACCGCGGCCGAGGTCGGCCTGGGCCACGGGGGCGAGGTCGCGGACGGCGGAGAGCACGACGTGGTGCCACATCTTCAGCCCCTCGGCGGCCAGCGCCCGGGCCACCAGGGTCCGCCCGTGGGCGGCCGCACGGCCGAGCAGCCAGCTGGGCAGGGAGCGGATGGCGACGAGGGGCGCTTCGGGCATGGGGACAGGGTAGCGAGAAGTCGTTGGACTTCCCAATGAATCATGTCTACCGTTGGGACTCCCAACGAAACCATGGGGAGCCCCAACGATCCCCGCGACACTGTCGACCCGCGACACCCGGAGGTGCGATGCGCCGCGTCCGCTACGAGTCCACCGGCGGCCCCCTGTTCCTGGAGGACGCCCCCGCCCCCGAACCGGGCCCCGGCGAACTCCTCGTCCGCAGCGAGGCGATCGGCGTCACGCTCCCGGTCGTGCGTAAGGTCACCGAGGCCGCCGAACCGATCCCGCTGGGCGGCGAGATCGCGGGCGAGGTCGTGGCGGTGGGCGCCGGCGTCACCCGCTTCGGCGCCGGCGACCGGGTCACGGGCCTGTGCTTCGGGCACGGCTACGCCGACTTCGCACTCCTGCACGAGGCGATGACCTCCCCGATCCCCGAGACCGCCTCCGCCGTCGACGCGGTCGCCCTCGTCCGCAGCGGCCTGGTCGCTCTCGGCGCCCTCGCCGCCGCGCACCCCGAGCCGGGCGAGTCGGCCCTGGTCACGGCCGCGGCGAGCGGGGTCGGTCACCTCGCCGTACAGCTGGCCCGCGTTCGGGGCGCGACCCGGGTGGTGACCGCCGTGTCCGACCCGGGGAAGGCCCACTTCGTGCGCTCTCTCGGCGCGGACGAGGTGATCGCCTACGCCGACGAGAGCTGGGGCGAACCCGTCGACTACGCCCTCGACGCGGTGGGCGGCGAGCTGCTCACCCCGGCGATCGGCGCCCTGGCCCCCGGCGGGCGACTGGTGGCGTACAGCTCGGGCGGCGGCACGATCCAGGCGTACGACCTGCTCGTGGGCGCCAAGTCCGTGATCGGCTTCCAGATGGCGCGGATCGCGCGCGGGCGGCCGGAGTTGTACGAACGATGGCGGCGCGAGCTGTGGGCGCTGTTCGCGGCGGGGGCGCTACGGCCCGCCGTGCACGGGGAGTTCGCGTTGGAGGACGCGGCGAAGGCGCATGCGGTGATCGAGTCGCGGGGGAATCTGGGAAAGGTCGTGCTGCGCACCTAGTACGGAAGAGGGCGGCCCGGCGCGGCAGCGGGCGGGGGCCGGTCTCGCCGGCCCCCGCCCTTCCTCGCTCTCCCTGACGGTCAGTTCGTCTGCTGCATGCGCCGGCGCCACCACGCCAGGCCCAGGCCGATCAGCAGGATGCCCGCGGCGCCCGCGCCCGCCGATGCGGCGATCAGGCCGCTGTTGGGCGTGCCGTCCGTGGAGCCGGCCGGCTCCAGGCTGTCGCCCAGCTGGTTGCGGACGTCATTGCCACCGGTCGCGCCCTTGGCGAGCGGACCTCGCGAACCCGAGACGGGCTGGGCCAGGTAGGGGAAGGAGTCACCGAACTTCTGGTCGTCGGCGTCGACCGCGTCCCCCAAGTCGTTCTTGGCGCCGACCAGTTCGCCCTCGACGACCTGGAGCGAGATGTCCACGACGTCGTCGGTGAGCCGACGCCCGTTCGGGAAGCCCGCGTTGTCGCCGTCGAGCACACCGAGCCGCTTCGGGTTCGCGGTCGGCTTGATCGAGGTGTTCAGGCGCAGCATCTCCGCCGGCCGCACATTCGGCGGCTGGTTGAGGCCCTTGACGCCCTTGAGGAAGACGTCGACGAGATCGTTGCGCGGTTCCGCGGGCGCCTTGATCTTGTAGATGGCCTCCAGGAGCTTCGGCAGCTCCGGATTGGTCACGTTCTTCAGGAACTGGCCGTCGTTCCACGGCGAGTCCGCGTTGAACTTGTCCTTGTCCTTCAGCGGATTGACGACTTCGTTGACCAGCGGGTTGCCCAGCCGCGAGACCTGCTCGTAGGAGCCCTGGGCGTTCTTGCGCTGGGTGGTCGACCAGATGCCCACGACCGGCTGCTGCTTCGACTGGGTGATCATGTCGGTGGGCAGTTGCAGGGCGACCGAGTTGACGTTGTAGCCCTTGAGGGTGTTGTTGCCGACCTCGGAGAGGTTCCCGCCGTACAGCAGGTCGAAGACACGCAGGTCCAGGAAGAACGGGTCGTCCGCCTGGCCGGCGAACGTCTGGCCCCCACCGGCGAGTTGGCGGACGGCCTGCCCGCGCAGCGTGCCGTAGTCCGGCATGGACGCCTTGCCGACGTTCGACGGAGCCACCGGTATGTCGTCGGCGAGCTTCTTCTTCGACACGACCTGCTGGTTGTGCAGCTTGAGCAACTCGATGTCGTAGGTCTGCGTGACGTTCAGGTCCGGGTCGTCCAGGCTGGTGACCGGGCCCGTGTTGTACAGGAACGTCTTCTTGTTCTTCGTGTGGGTCTTGAAGGTGTAGCGCAGCAGCAGTTCGCCCTGCGCGTCACCGTTGTTGTCGATGTGGATGTCGTACTGGGCGTCGTCCGCGAACGTGTAGAAGTTCGGGCCGCCCGAGGGGTCCTCGAACGGGATCCAGTTCGCGATGATCGTCGTCGTCTTCGGGCTGTCCGGACTCACGAACGCGTACACGTCCGTGTTGTCGTACCGGGGGTTTCCTGCGATCAGCGGGGCCTCCCGGTGACTGGAGGCGGAGGCCGCCCCCGGTTCCAGCGTGGCCACACCGGCGGCTGCGAGTCCCCCGGCGGCCAGCGCACCCGCTATGAGGGTGGCGAGGCTCCTGCGCCCCGCACCGCTCCTTGAGTTAGGTGTCATTCCGTCCGTCCTCCATGCCAACTTCCCTGACGCTGGAGGATTCGGAACGGCCGCCCGTGCGGATTGGTGACTATCGACCGATCTGACGGATCTTTCAGTTGATCAACCGGGTTGCGGTGAACCGTGTTCTCTCACGCCTCCACAGCGGAAATCTGCATCTATGCGTCACCTCAGACACCCCTTCACCACCCGTCCGGCGTAGTCCGTACCCCCGGCACACCCGTCCGGCACATGGCTCGTTACCTCTGTTGAGTTCAACGGGCCGCGTCGTGTGCGACCCGTCGTACGAGTAGGAGGCAGTCACTTGGATGCCGGCACCACCCTGCTCGGCTCGCTGCTGGCGGCCACGGGCGTGCTGGGGGCGGCCGTGGTGGCGTATCTGGGCAAGCGCGGCGAGAACGCCCTCAGCGGCTACTCCAGCCTGACCGAGAAGCTGCAGTCCGAGCGGGACCGTCTCGAACGGCAGGTCGCCGAACGGGACACGCGCATCACCGAGTTGGCCACCCTGCACGCCGCCGACCAGTCCGAGATCGCGCGGCTCAGGATCGACATCGACCGGCTCGGAGGTGCGCGGTGAGGTCCCGTTTCGAGCGGCTGCTCGCGTCGCGCTGGCGCAGCGTGTTCCTCGTCTGTGTGCTGATCGCCCTCTCCGGCGTCGCCGTGATCCTGTGGGCCCGCATCGACGCCGGGGACCGCCGCGCCGACCAGATGCAGACCGAGGCCGACCGTCGGGGCCGGGCCGTGTCGACGCTGGCGCGGGACGTGCGCGCGCTGCGGGCCCAGGTGCGGGCCCACGGCGGTACCCCGGCGGCCCCCGACCCTTCCGACGCGGTCGACGACCTCTTCGACCGGATCCGGGTACCGGCCGCGGTGCCCGGCGAGCGGGGCGAGAAGGGCGAAAAGGGGGACCGGGGCGCGGGCGGGACGCCCGGCGCCGCCGGTGACCAGGGGCCGAGCGGCGCACCCGGACCCTCCGGGCCGACGGGGCCGGAGGGTCCGGAGGGCTCGCCGGGTCCGACCGGTCCGACCGGCGACCCGGGCCCCGCGGGAACCGACGGCGCCACCGGTCCGGCCGGTCCCGCGGGCGGCGGAGGCGGTCAAGGAGCCCCGGGCGCCCAGGGACCCAAAGGAGAACAGGGCGAGCCCGGGCCGCGCGGTCGGCCGGGCCCCGACTGTCCCGACGGCTACTCCCTCCAGACCCCCGCGAACGACCCCGACGCCCTGGTCTGCCGCAGGGCCGGCACCGTCGCACCGGCACCGAGTCCAGGGCCCGCGGCGCTGCTTCCGGTCCTGCCGGTCCTGCGTCGGCGGATGCGGCGCACGAGACGCGGTCGCCGAAGGGGCGACGGAGAAGGGCGGGCCGGCAGAGAGGGGCGGGCCGGCCGCGCCTCGGGGCGTCCTCGGAGACGCCGGTCCTCGCGAACACCGGCGCGGCACCGGTGACTTGACGGGCTCGGCACCGGTGCCCTGAGCGGCCGCCGCGGGCAACCGTCGTGCCGCGGACGGACGTTGCTCCACCGACCACTCGGACGGACGCCGCTCCATCGGCCTCGCTCCACCGACCCCGCGCCACGGACCCCGAGAGCGGCCATCGCCCCATGGACCACGCGAGCGACAGCCACTAACGTCCCCTGGGTGCCCGACGACGTACGAGCACGACAGCGAGTGGGGGCCGGGCTCGGTGTGCTGCTGGCGCTGGTTCTCGGAGCCGTGCTGCTCAGCGCCCTGCCCGGCGGTGACGGGCCGGAGGGCGGGGCCGGGTGCGCGGCGCGGGCGATCCGGTCCTGGTCGGCCGACGCGGGACTGACCGGGGAGTTCGCCCGGTACGGCGATGACGCGAGCCGCAGTGACGACTGGACCGGGGGCGACGGCACGCACTCGGTGCGGCTGCCGGACGGGCGGCTGCTGTGGCTGTTCTCGGACACGTATCTGGGCCAGGTGCACGGGCCGCCCAACCCGGTCGGCGAGTCGTACGCGTGGCGGGACACGAGCGCCCCGCTGGTGCGCAACTCGGCCGTCGTGATGGACGGCGAGGGCCGGCTGGAACGCACGCTGCCCGCTCCGCTCTTCGCCGATCCCGCCCCGAATCAGTGGCGTTGGCCGGTGGCCGCCCGGGTCGAGCCGCGCTCCCCCGGTTCCGCGGAGTCGGTCGTCCGGGTGCTGCTGTGGGTGCGGACGGCCGGGCAGTCGCCGTGGATCTACGGGGTTCCCACCGCCTCCGAGGTCGCCACGCTCTCGCTGCCCGACCTGCGCGTCGAGTCGGTCGTGGAGGTGCTGGACCAGTCGCTGGTGCCCGACCCCTCCCAACGGGTGCTGTTCGGCACGACGTTGGTCGAGGAGGACGGCTGGACGTACGTGTTCGGCGGCGACGACGGACAGGCCGCGTCCCGGCCGGCCTCCTCGGCGTACGTCGCCCGGGTGCCGGAGGGACGGCTCGGCGAGCCGGGCGCCTGG
This sequence comes from Streptomyces sp. NPDC002499, assembly GCF_053595415.1. Taxonomy (NCBI): domain Bacteria; kingdom Bacillati; phylum Actinomycetota; class Actinomycetes; order Kitasatosporales; family Streptomycetaceae; genus Streptomyces; species Streptomyces sp. NPDC002499. The sequence goes on along the minus strand of NZ_JBSFXO010000011.1, from coordinate 372,707 downwards.
AAGTACTGGAACGGCTCGGGATGGGGCGGCGCGCCGCGGCCGGTGCGCGGGGCGAAGGTCGGCAGCGCGTTCTCGGTGGTGCGGACGGAGGGGACGTACGTGCTGTTCACGATGGCCGCGGGTGCCGCGGGGCTGACCACCGTGACGTCCTACTGGGCCTGTTCCCCCACCGGGCCCTGGCACGGCCCGACGAAGGACTTCAGCCCGGCGCTGCCGCACGGCGGAGTGGCCGCGTACAACCCGCAGGCGCATCCCGAACTGAGCGGCGACGGGCGGCTGGTGCTGAGCTACGACGTCAACTGGCTGGAGACGGTGGGGGCTTCGGCGAGCATCAACGCGAACGTGGCCCTGTACCGACCGCGGTTCGTGACGCTGCGGCTGACGGAGCCGGGGTGACCTCCTCCTGCGGGTCGTGCGAGCGGCGCTTGGCGATCACCGCGCAGACCATCAACTGCATCTGGTGGAAGAGCATCAGCGGCAGCACCGCCAGGGAGGCGTGCGCGCCGAACAGGACGCTGGCCATGGGCAGTCCGGAGGCCAGGGACTTCTTGGAGCCGGCGAACTGGATGGCGATCCGGTCCTCGCGGTTGAAGCGCAGCGCCTTGCCGCCGTACCAGGTCAGGGTGAGCATCACGGCGAGCAGCACGGCCTCGACGACGAGGAGGCCGCCGAGCCGGATCGCGCTCACCTGGTGCCAGATGCCCTGGACCATGCCCTCGCTGAACGCGGTGTAGACGACCAGCAGGATCGAGCCGCGGTCGACCAGGCCGAGGACCTTCTTGTGCCGGGCGACGAAGTCGCCGATCCAGCGGCGCAGCACCTGTCCGGCGAGGAACGGCACGAGCAGTTGCAGCACGATCTCGACGAGCGAGTCGGCCGAGAACCCGCCGGCGCTGCTGCCGAGCAGGGCGGCCGCCAGCAGCGGGGTGACGACGATGCCGACGAGGGAGGAGAAGGAGCCCGCGCAGATCGCGGCGGGCACGTTGCCGCGGGCCATCGACGTGAAGGCGATGGACGACTGGATGGTCGACGGGACCAGGGTGAGGAAGAGCAGGCCCTGGTAGAGGGGGTGGGTCAGCAGGACCGGGACGAGTCCGCGGGCGGCCAGGCCGAGCAGCGGGAAGACGAGGAACGTACAGGCCAGGACCGTGACATGGAGCCGCCAGTGGCGCAGTCCGTCCATCGCCTCGCGGGTGGACAGGCGGGCGCCGTAGAGGAAGAAGAGGAAGGCGATCGCCGCCGTGGAGGCGCCGGAGGCCACGTCCGCCCCGGTCCCGCGTGCCGGCAACAGGGCGGCGAGACCCACCGTCCCGAGCAACACCAGGATGTACGGGTCGATCGGCATCCAACTCGGCCATTGCAGGCGTTTCACGGTGCTCCACTTGCTCGTTGCGTGCGCATTGCCGTCGGCGGTACGGGGACGTTCCAGGGTCGTTCCAGGGACGAGGAGTCCCCCGCCCATCGTCCTCCTCCGGACCTTGATCGGGAATCCGTCATACCGCTCTGACTGTCATCATGTTTCGCGATAACGAGTTACTCTGTTCCCTGTGTACGACCCCTCTCACCTGCGCACCTTCCTGGCGGTCGCCCAGACCCTGAGCTTCACGCAGGCCGCCCGGCGGCTCGGGCTGCGCCAGTCCACCGTCAGCCAGCACGTGCGGCGCCTGGAGGAGGTGACCGGGCGGCAGTTGTTCACCCGTGACACGCACTCCGTGGAGCTGACGGAGGACGGCGAAGCGATGCTCGGGTTCGCGCGCCGGATCCTGGAGGTGCACGAGCAGGCGACGTCGTTCTTCACGGGTACCCGGCTGCGCGGCCGATTGCGCTTCGGCGCCTCCGAGGACTTCGTGCTGACCCGGCTGCCGGAGATCCTGGAGGGCTTCCGGCACGACCACCCCGAGGTCGACCTGGAGCTGACGGTCGAACTGTCGGGCACGCTGCACGAGCAACTGGCCGCCGGGAAACTGGACCTGGTCCTCGCCAAGCGGCGCCCGGAGGATCCGCGGGGCGAACTGGTCTGGCACGACGAGCTGGTGTGGATCGGCGCGGAGCGACTGCGCCTGGACCCGGACCGCCCGGTGCCGCTGATCGTCTACCCGCCGCCCGGCATCACCCGCGCCCTGGCCCTGGAGTCCCTGGAACGCCAGGGCCGGTCCTGGCGCATCGCCTGCACCAGCGGCAGCCTCAACGGCCTCATCGCCGCCGCCCGCGCCGGCCTCGGCGTGATGGCCCACTCCCGCGGCCTGGTCCCGCCGGGCCTGGTCCGCGTACCCGACCGCTTCGCCCTGCCCGAACTCGGCCGCGTCGACTTCGTCCTGGTCCACGGCCACCGCCGTACGTCCGCGTCGGGCCCGGCGGAGGCCCTGGCGCAGTCGATCCTGGGCGGCGGGGACCGGCTGCACCGGCGTTGACTCCCGGGCGGCCGTCGGATCGCATGCCCTCAGCGCGGGGACTGCGCGTACGTCAACTGTTTGATCCGGCGCAGATACGGCGTCGCCTCCACGTGCTGGAGCCCCGGCAGCCGGCCGAGCGGGCCGCTGATGTAGGCGTAGAGGTCCGCCGTGGTCCGCACGACCACCGAGGCGATCAGATTGCTGGGGCCGGCCGTGGCGGCCGCGTGGGCGATGGGGTCGTGGGTGGCGAGGGCCTCGCCGACGGAGTGGAGGGCGGCCGGGGTGGTGGTCAGCCACAGGACGGCGGAGACCGGGTAGCCGAGGGCCTCGGGGCGGATCTCGACGTCGATGTAGATCGCGCCGGAGGCGAGCAGGGTGGCCAGGCGGCGTTTGACGGCGGACTCGGAGCGGCCGGTGGCGCGCTGGAGTTCGGGGTAGGTGGCGCGGCCGTCGCGCTCCAGGACGGCGAGCAGCGGCTCGTCCTCCGGGTCGATGCGGGCCGGTCCGGGGGCGGGCAGTCGCTCGGGGCGCAGGGCCGCCCGCTCCTCCCCGGTGAGCGCCTCGAAATTGCGCAGCCAGCCCACCGGGCCGCCGTGGAAGCGGTGCAGCAGCTGGTGGGCGCGGATCTCCATCAATCGCGGGGTGCGCGGCAGCTTGCCCAGGAGCAGGTCGTCCCGGTCGCCGACGCTGCGCGGCCGGGTGCCGCAGATGATCTCGGTGCCGCCGGAGGCGATCGCGATCCAGCTGGTGTCGGGCCGTTTGGCGAGCGCGTCCGCGATGGTCAGGGCACTGTCGGGGACGCAGCGCAGGCGCAGCGTCCAATCGTCCTGCCCCAGCGCCACCCCGTCCCGGACGGCCACGATCCGCAGCCCGACCTCGGCACGGAGCCGGCGGTAGCGGCGGGCGACGGTCTGGTCGGAGACACCGAGCACCGCGCCGATCCGGCTGAAGGACGCCCGGGCGTCGGCCTCCAGGGCGCTGAGCACCCGCAGATCGAGCTCGTCAAGGGTGTGGGATTCCATCTGCATGCCGGTCGCTCCCGTCGGATTCCGTCGCCCGGCCACCGGTTACCGCTCCGATCGACCGCGCACTCCTCATCGTACGAACCGATACGCATCCGTCGAACAGGGAGTTGAGGACATGCGCACATGGGGGCCGCTCACGGCGGTGTGCCTGGGCACGTTCATGTTGTTGCTGGACGTCACGATCGCGGTGGTCGCGCTGCCGGACATGGCGCGGTCGCTGCACGCGTCATTGAGCGATCTGCAGTGGGTGATGGACGGGTACGCGCTGGCGCTGGCCGCGCTGCTGCTCGGGGTGGGGGCCGCGGCCGACATCCTGGGCCGGCGGCGGGTCCATGTCGTGGGCGTGGTGGTGTTCGCGGCGGCTTCGCTGCTGTGCGGGCTCGCGACCGGGCCGGGGATGCTGGTCGCCGCGCGCGGGGTGCAGGGGCTGGGGGCCGCGGCGATGTTCGCGACCACGCTGCCGCTGCTCGGCTCGATCTACCAGGGGCGGCAGCGCTCGGTGGCGCTCGGCGTGTGGGGCGCGGTCAGCGGGGCCGCGGCCGCGGTGGGACCGGTGCTCGGCGGACTGCTGACCGCGGGGCCCGGCTGGCGGTGGATCTTCTACGTCAATCTGCCGGTGAGCGTGATCGCGGTGTGGCTGACCCTGCGGGTGGTGCCGGAGTCGCACGGCTCGCGCGAGCGGAAGGTCGACTGGGCGGGCACGGTGACGTTCGCCGCCTTCGCCGCCGCGCTGACGTACGGGGCCGTGCGCGCCGGACAGCAGGGCTGGAGCGAGACGGGTACCCTCGCCGTCCTCGGGGCGGCCGTCGTGGCGCTGGCCGGCTTCCTCGCCGTCGAACTGCGCGGCGCCGACCCGCTGTTGGATCCGCGGCTGTTCCTGAAGCCGGCGTTCTCGGGCGTCATGGTGGGCGCGCTCGCCTTCAACGCGGCGGCGTTCAGTCTCCTGGCGTACGACTCGATCTGGCTGCAGACGCTGCTCGGGATGAGTCCGGTGCGCGGCGGGCTCGTCTTCCTGTGGCTGTCGCTGGCGTCGTTCGTGGTGGCGGCGGCCGGCGGGCGGCTGCTGCACGGGGTGCCGGCCCGGTTCACCGTCGGGGGCGGGCTGCTCGTGATCGGTGCGGGGCAGTTCTGCATGGCGTTCCTGGGCGCGGGCTCGACGGCGTCCGCACTGGTGCCCGGGCTGGTGCTCGTGGGTATCGGTACGGGTCTGGTGGCGCCCGGGATCGCGGGCGCGGCGCTGGCCGCCGTACCGCAGGAGCGGGCGGGCATGGCGGGCGGCGCGGTCAACACCTTCCGGCAGCTGGGGTACGCGCTCGGCATCGCCGGGTACGGCACCGTGTTGACCTCCCGTATGCAGGACACGCTGCCGCACGACGCGGCCCACGCGCTGGCGGGCGGCGCGGCCGGGGCGCTGCGCGGTGCCTTCTCCGAGCACGTGCTGCGCACGGCGTTCGCCTCGGGGCTGAACACGGCGGCGGTGCTCGCGGGAGTGACGGCGACGGTGGCGGGCGTACTGGTCCTGACCTTGGTCAAAGCCCCTCGCCCGGTCGCGCGCGAGGCGGTCGGGACCCGCGTGGAGCAGCCCCTGTGACCCGGCTGGGAGCGCCGTAGCCGGGTCGTACAGATTCGGTGGAGATTACGGTGCCGAAACTTACTCAACCGTCAGCTTTGTGTCCGACCCTTCCGCATGTGGGCGCATTTTCCGGCGGTGACCTGCCGGTACCTGAACACTGCTCGGCTTCCGACCCCCTCCCGCCCTGTCGCCGGGTGGGGTAGCTTTCACGGCGCTGCGGAGCGTCACCAGAGGCGGGGAGCGGGGTTTGCGCGAGTTCACCAATCCTCCGTTGGCGTCGGCACCGCCGGTGGGCGGTCTGGCCGATGTCGTCTTCGAACGTGCCCAGGAAGACCCGCTGCACATCGCCCTCGGTCGCAAGGACGAAGCAGGTCAGTGGCGTGACGTGACCTCCGCCGAGTTCCGGGACGAGGTCCTGGCCCTCGCCAAGGGGCTGCTCGCCCAGGGCATCCGGTTCGGCGACCGCGTCGCGATCATGTCCCGTACCCGCTACGAATGGACCCTGTTCGACTACGCACTGTGGACGATCGGTGCCCAAGTGGTGCCCATCTATCCGACGTCCTCCGCCGAGCAGTGTTTCTGGATGCTCTACGACGCCGAGTGCACGGCCGCGATCGTGGAGCACGAGGACCACGCGATGACCATCGCCACCGTCATCGGCCGGCTGCCGCAGCTGCACCAGCTGTGGCAGCTGGACTCGGGCGCGGTGCAGGAGCTGTACGACGCGGGTGCCGCCATCGACGACGAGGTGGTGCACCGGCACAGACAGGCGGTCACCCCGGACTCGACCGCGACGATCATCTACACCTCGGGCACGACCGGCCGCCCCAAGGGCTGTGTGATCACGCACGGCAGCTTCATGTGGGAGGCGGACACCGTCATCGAGGGCTGGGAGCCGGTGTTCCACTCGAAGCGGGGCGACGAGGCGGCGACCCTGCTGTTCCTGCCGCTCGCGCATGTCTTCGGGCGGATGGTGGAGGTCGCGGCGATCCGCGGCGGGGTCCGCTTCGGGCACCAGCCGCAGCTGAACGCCGCCGCGCTGCTGCCGGATCTGCAGGCGTTCAAGCCCACCTTCATCCTCGCGGTGCCCTACATCTTCGAGAAGGTCTTCAACGCCTCCCGCCGCAAGGCCGAGAAGGAGGGCAAGGCCGGTCCGTTCGAGAAGGCCGTCGAGGTCGCGGTGAAGTACGCGGACGCGCTGGAGGCGAAGGCCTGGGGCATCGGACCCGGCCCGTCGGCCGGACTGCGCATGCAGCACCAGCTCTTCGACAAACTCGTCTACTCCAAGGTTCGAGCGGCCATGGGCGGCCGCATCCGCAATGCCATGTCCGGCGGGTCGGCCATGGACCGACGGCTCGGACTCTTCTTCGCGGGCGCCGGGGTGCAGATCTACGAGGGGTACGGGCTCACCGAGACGACGGCCGCCGCGACCGCCAACCCGCCCGACCGCACCCGCTACGGCACGGTCGGCCAGCCCATCCCGGGTGTCACCGTGCACATCGCGGACGACAGCGAGATCTGGCTGCACGGCCCGAACGTCTTCCAGGCCTACCTCAACAACCAGAAGGCCACCGACGAGACCCTGCACGACGGTTGGCTCGCCACCGGCGACCTGGGCGCGCTCGACGAGGACGGCTACCTCACCATCACCGGCCGCAAGAAGGAGATCCTGGTGACCTCCGGCGGCAAGAGCGTCTCGCCGGGGCTGCTGGAGGAGCGCGTCCGCGACCATCCCCTGGTCAACCAGTGCATCGTCGTCGGCAACGACCGCCCGTACATCGCGGCCCTGGTCACCCTCGACCAGGAGGCCGTCGAGCACTGGCTGACGATGCGCGGCAAACCGCAGATGGCCCCCGCCGAGCTGGTGCGCGACAACGACCTGGAGACGGAGGTGCGGCGCGCGGTGGTGGCCGCCAACACCCTTGTCTCGCAGGCCGAGTCGATCCGTACCTTCCGCATACTGGCGCAGCCGTTCACCGAGGAACACGGCCTGCTGACACCGTCGTTGAAGCTGAAGCGCAAGGCCATCGAGAACGCCTACGCCAACGAGGTCGACGCGCTCTACCAGGCCTGACGCTCCGCCGGCTGACGGGCCGTCGATCAACGGCCCGTCAGCCGGCGCTCGCTCAGCTGATGTTCACGCGGAAGATCTTGTCCGCGCCGTCCGCCGCACCTCCGTTGTTGTCGCAGTTGGTGGTCGACAGCCACAACTGGTCGGCGCCCGGCACCTTGGTGACCGTGCGCAGCCGCCCGTAGGTCCCCACGTAGTACGCGGTCGGCGTGCCGACGCTCTCGTTGTCGCCGTTGATCGGGATGCGCCACAGCCGCTCGCCGCGCAGGGACGCCATGTAGACGACGTTGCGGACGATGGCGATGCCGCTCGGGGAGGCCTCGTTGACGTTCCAGGTGGCCTTGGGGTTGGTCATGCCCGCGACGCTGCACGTCCCTTCGCAGGTGGGCCAGCCGTAGTTGGCGCCGGGCTTGATCAGGTTCAGCTCGTCCTTGGAGCTGTTGCCGAACTCCGCCTCCCACAGCCGACCGCTGCGGTCGAAGGCGAGGCCCTGCGGGTTGCGGTGGCCCAGGCTGTAGACGTAGGTGCCGAACGGGTTGCCCGGGGCCGCCTTGCCGTCCGTCGTCATGCGCAGGATCTTGCCGTTGAGGGAGTTCTTGTCCTGCGCGAGATCGGGTGTCTGGGCCTCGCCGGTGGAGACGTAGAGGTAGCCGTCGGGGCCGAAGGCGAGGCGGCCGCCGTTGTGGTAGCGGTTCTTCTTGATGCCCTGGAGAAGGATCTTGTAGCCGGTCAGGTTCGTGCCGTCGTAGGTCATGCGGACGACCCGGTTGCCCTCGGACGCGGTGTGCATGAAGTAGACGTAGTGGTTGGTCTCCCACTTGGGGTCGACGGCGACGCCGAGCAGTCCGCCCTCGCCGTTCGTGGTCACCGCCTCGGGCACGGTCCCGACCTGTGTCCGGGCGCCGTCCTTGGTGACCTTCCAGACCCGGAAGTCGTCCCGCTCGGTGACCAGCGCGGTCGTCCCGTCGGGCATCCAGTAGGTGCCCCACGGGATGGTCCAGCCGGTGGAGAGGGACGCGACCGAGGAGGGCACCCCGCCGTCCGTCGCGCAGGCCTTCGTGGTGAAGGTGACGGTGTTGCTCGCCGCGGAGACGTTGCCGGCCGCGTCCCGGGCGACGACGTTCAGGCTGTACGGGCTGTTGCAGGCGAGCCCGGTCAGCGTGGTCGTCGTACCGCCGGTGACGGTCTTGTAGACGGTGGTGTCACTGCGGACGTCGTACGCGACGACCGCGCGGTCGTCCGTCGAGGCGCCCCAGCCGAGCGCGGCGCTGTTCGCCGTGATGTCGGTCGCGGACAGCGTGCCCGGCTTCGTCGGCGGGGTGGTGTCGGAGCTGGGCGCGGTGGTGCAGTCGACGACCGGACTGGCCGCAGACGTGTTCCCGGCCGCGTCGCGGGCGATGACCGTCAGGTTGTAGGTGGTGTTCGGCGTGAGTCCGGTCAGCGCCTTCGACGTCGAACTCCCGGGCGCCTCCCCGATCTTGTTGCCGTGCTCGTAGAGGTCGTACGCCGTCACGGCCACGTTGTCGGTGGCCGCGCCCCACGCCAGGGTGAGCCCGTCCTCGCCGACGTCCGAGCAACTGGGCTGCCCGGGACGGGTCGGGGCCTGGGTGTCGGCCGTGGCGGCGAGGCTGACGCGGTCGAGGTTGGGGCCGCCGTTGTCCGTGGTGGCGGTGGCGCGGATCTTGTTGGCGCCCGCGGTCAGCGGGACGTTGAGGGTCTTGGTGGCCCAGGTGTTCCAGTCGGCGGTGGCCGGGAAGGAGACGGCGGACTGGACGACCGTACTGTTGACGGAGATGTCCATCGGCCGGTCGACGGCGGTGCCGTTGGCGAAGCGGAGGGTGAGCGCGGAGCTGCCGGCGGCGGTCGCGCTCACCGTGAACTCCACATAGGAGCCTTTGATGTTGGTGTAGTCGACGAAGCCGGTGCCCGTGTAGCCGGTGTGGTTGGTGGCGACCGTGCCCTGGGAGATGGCCGCGTCCTCGGCCTGGTAGTCGGTGGCCGCGTTCGCGGTGCCCTGGCTCAGGCCGACGAGGGGCACGGCGAGGGCGAAGGAGAGGGCCAGCGGGACGGCCCGGGCGAGAACTCTGTCGCGTTTCATGATTGTCCCCTCAGTACCCTCAGCTCGCTGTTGACCGGGCTCACACGGATCAGCCGTGTTTCGCCCGGCCGCAGCGTCGCGCTGTATGAATCGGCGATCACGCCCTTGTGGGAGCCGGACCAGAGGTCGGTGACATCACCGGAGCCGGTGAATCCCACCTGCGACCAGTTCACGGAGACCGTCGAGTTGCCGGACGTCCCGGTGTTGAACAGCGCGACCACGTAGGCACCGCTGTTCTCCCGTTTGCTGAAGACCTGCTTGACACCACTGTTCACAACCCGTTTCGCGGCCACCCCGTCCTGGTCGACCCCGATCAGCCGGTCGTTGGTCAGCATCGCCTTGTCGACGGCGTCCAGCTTCGTGAGGTCGGTGCCGAGCAGCAGCGGCGAGGCCGCCATCGCCCAGAGCGTGAAGTGCGAGCGGCGCTGGTCGGCGGTGAGGCCCACCTGGTCGCCGTTCCCGAGCTCCAGCGAGTCGAGGTCGTTCCAGCCGCCCGGACCGGCGTACGGCTGCCAGGAGGCGGCCGAGTTGAAGCGGGCGGACACGTGGGACCAGTCGGTCAGCGGATAGCCGCTGCCGTTGGAACCCGGCCCGCAGTAGCACTCGACGTCGCCCTGGGTGCGCCAACTGTTCGCGAGCTGCCGCCAGGTGGCCCCGTCGGCGATCGGAAGGTTGTTGGACAGCGCGAAGTTGATGGGCCGTCCGCTCGCCCGCAGCGCCTTGTCCCAGGCCTGGACGTCCGGGATGTCGGCGCTGCCGACACCGTCGATCTTCAGGTAGTCGACTCCCCAGGAGGCGAACTGCTTCGCCCACGAGTTCACGAACTCCTGCGCGCCCGGCTTCCCGTAGTCGATGTAGTACATGTTCTTGCAGTTGTAGTTCTTCTCCGTCCTCGACGTGTCCGCGATGTCCTTCGCGTGGTACGAGGTCCCCTCGATCGGTGTGTTGGCGGTGACCGCGTTCTTGGCGATGCCCGGGGTGACGTAGAAGCCGAACTTCAGCCCCTTGCCGTGGATGTAGTCGGCCAACGCCTTGATGCCGGAAGGGAATTTGGTGGTGTCGACGGTCCAGCGGCCGTAGGAGTCCACGGTGAATCCGTTGGAGTCGCACTTCTGCCAGAAGTCGTCGAGGTTGACGTACACGAAGCCGTGGTCCTTGAGACCGCTCGCCACGATCGCGTCCGCCTGCGCCTTGATCTTCGCCTCGGTCGGCGTACGGCGGACGAAGCTCCAGCTGCTCCAGCCCATCGCGGGGCGCAGGGACTGGCCGTTGTCCGACATCGGCCCGAAGGCCGCCGGGGTGGCGTACGCCGTGCCGATCCAGGCCTCATCGATCCGTAGTCGCTTGTAGCGGGCGGTGTCGGTGGACTCGGCCCAGGTGGTGTCGACCTCCAGGCGCACGTACCGGGCGTTCGCGGCGGTGAGGTCGATGCCCTGGATGCCCCGGCGGCTGGGGAGTTGGCCGGTCTTGACCGCACTCCCCCAGGTGGTCCCGTCGTCGCTCAGGAACACCTTGTAGTCCTTGATGCGGGCGGACTGTTCGGTGGCGGAGCGGGCGTAGGCGACGGAGTCCTCGCGCTGGTTGAGCCCGAGGTACTGCACCTTCCTGGCCGCGCCGAGGTCGAAGGTGAGGTTGACGGGCAGGGTCTTGCCGTTGTCCCAGTAGGTGAGGTAGCTGCCGTCCCCGGCGGCCGTCGCCGCATGCCCGCTCGCCGAGGCGCTCGCGCTCACCTTGACCCCGCCGAGGATGCCCTGCCGGCCGGCGGTCGTGACCTTGAAGACGGTGTCGTACGGGTCCCAGGAGCCGAGGCCGGTCAGGGTGAGCACACCGCCGGACTGCGACCACGAAACGGTCGCTCCCGTACGGAGGTTGGTGACGGAGGCGATGCGGTAGCCGTTGTCACGGATGCGCAGGGTACTGGTGGACGGCGGGGTCAGGACGTGGACGTACTCCAGGTCCGGGTCCGTCCTGCTGACCGTCGTCACGCCGTGCGCGCCGTCGTTCCAGAAGCCGGGCTTGAGGCCGCCGTACATGTACCCGCCGCCCTCGGTGCCGTGCAACGACTCCCAGATCGGGTCGAGATAGGAGTCCGCGAAGGTGTTGAAGGCGGCCTGGTTGGCCGGGAACTTGCCGTTGACCTGGGCGGTCTCGGCCATCAACGCCTTCACGGACGAGCCCGCGTTGGTGACCAGACGGCCGAGGGTGAGCTTCTTGTCGACGGCCGGATCGGAGCCGTCGTACCACCAGGCGCCGGACGAGGGCAGCTTGAAGTCGGCCTCGGTCAGGCGGGGTTGGGCGGTGTAGACGGCCTGCGGGTAGTCGTAGGCCGGGGTCATCCCCGTCTTCTGCTCATTGCTGATCATGTCCATGATCGGCGTGTCTTCGTTGTTGTTGCTGATCGTGTAGTTCGGGCGCTTGTCGTAGATCTGCCGGTAGAGGTCGTGGCTCTCCCAGTACGCGTTGTCGTTGTCGATCCAGAAGCCGCCGAGGTCGGGGTAGCGGTTCATGACCTCGAAGAAGTTGTCGTAGCTGAACCGCCCGAAGCCGTCACGGGTGGTCAGGTCGACGTTCTCGCCCTTGTAGGCGGAGTAGGCGGCCGAGTCGAGCCATTCGTGGCCGCCCTCGTCGTGCCACTGGGGGTCGTCGGTCATGTAGAGGACGACCTTCATGCCCTTGGCCTTGGCGGCGGTGATGAGTTCGCCGAGGAAGTCCCGCTTGGTGGCGCAGGAGCCCGGGATCTTCGAGGGCCAGGGGCGGGCGTAGCCGAGGCGGCTGTGGAAGGTGGCGAGGACGAGGTACTGGGTGTGCAGCTTCCGTGCCTCGTTCACCCAGTAGTCGGGCGTCCAGCCGCCGCCCGTGACATCGCTCTCCCACCCCGTGCAGCTGGTGTGGGCTGGGGCGGTGCGCAGGCCCCAATGCAGGAACAGGCCGCCGACGGAGGAGCGGAGGAAGTCCTGGCGGGGGTTCTCGAGGTCGAGCGGGCGGGCGTTCGCAGGCGCGCAGTTCTCGGTGGAGCCGGTGCTGGACACGCGCGGCGAGCCGGCGCCGCTCACGCAGTAGCCGTTCACGTCCTGGAAGCCGAGGTCGTAGGGCGAGTCGGTGCCGCGCTGCGCGGTGAAGCCGGTGAAGCGGAGGTCGCTCGCCGCGTTGGCGATGACGGCGGGACGGCCGTCGTTCGCCGCGAACTTCACGGAGCTGTCGGTGAATCGGATGTCGTCGGCGTTGTGCAGGTACCAGCCGTAGGCCGGCCGGGTGCCGATGGCCTTGGGGTTGTAGTCGTTCGGGTCGTTGCCCGGCACGCCGGTGGACATGGTGCCGTTGCCGCCGGGGACGGTGATGTTGACGTTGTTGAACGTCACGCCGTGGATCCGGTGGCCGGTCTCGCCCCATAGAGTCGGGCTGAACGACGGGGAGTTGCCGGTGGCCGTGATGTTGTCGTAGGTGATGTCGCTGATGGAGCCGATGCCGGGGCTGTTCCCGCACCGTTTCCGGGTGCCGATCTTCTGCATGATCGGTGAGTGGACGCCGGTCATGGTGATGTCGCGGTAGTGGACGTCGGAGATCTTCGCACCGTCCATCGAGACCATGCCGAGGCCGGACTTGTCGGCGCCCTCGATGCGGATCTTCTCGAACTGGTAGTCCGAGAAGTCGCCGCAGGTCTCGGACCCGAACATCAGGGCGTTGCAGCACCTGGCCGAGAGATACGAATCGCTCACCCGGACATGGCCGTTGGGGAGCTTGGCGCCGAGGGCGTAGTCGCTCTTGAAGACCAGGGCGTCGTCGTTGGCCTTGATGTTGGCGTTCGTCACCGTGACGTCCGTCGTGGAGATGATGTTCCAGCCGTCGCGGTCGCTCGCGGTGTCGATGGTCAGCCGGTCCGAGGTGACGTCCTTGCAGCCGTTGATGAGGGCGGCGAAGTGGCCGCCCCGGCGCAGGGTGAGTCCGTCGCCGATCCGCAGCCCGTCGCACCGGGTCAGCGAGATGATCTTGTCGGCCTCGCCGGACTTGGGGTTGCCGGTGATCAGGTTGCCCATGCCGTCGATGACGCCTTCGCCGACGAAGCCGATGTCGGTCAGCCGGTCGCCGTAGATCATCGCGTTGTGGAAGTGGCTGTGTCCATAGTCCTGGTAGTCGTCGTACGGGTTGGCCTCGGCCTTGTCGTAGGTGTCGGCACTGGAGCCCTGGATCGTGGCGCCCCGGTCGACCTGGAGCGTCACATGGCTCTTCATGTGGATGGTGTTCTTGGACTTGTAGGCGCCGGCCGGGAAGCGGACCGTGCCGCCGCCGGCCGCCGAACTCGCCGCGTCGATGGCCTTGTTGATGGCCGGGGTGTCGTTGGCCGAGCCGTCGCCCTTGGCGCCGTAGTCGCGTACGTCGTAGGTGGCGGCGGGCTGTCGGAGGGTCGCGAGAGCGGTCGTGGGGTGAGTGAGACCGAGGACGACGGCGAGGACCAGCAGGACGATCGTCGCCGCGCCACGGGAGCGGGGGGTGGGGGGTCGCATATGACGGCTCCTCAGACGAGTTGGTAGCCGCGGAGGTTGGTGAGCAGCAGGTAGGTGTCCTGCAACGAGCCGGAGGTGTCGCCGAGGGAGCGGTAGATGCCCCACTTGGGGCGGACCCGGTCGGCGAGGAAGGTGTCGACGCCGGTCCTCGACGCGTCGATCACGGTCGTGGAGCCGGACGTGAGGATCCAACGGACCGAGCCCGCCGTGCCGTTGCCGACCTTGATCTGGAAGTCGACGTCGGTCCACCTGTCGTGCAGCGGGGCGAGGTCGGTGCGGCCGACGAGGATGTCGTCGATGGCGAGCTTGAGTTCGATGGTCTGCACGCCGTTCACCCGGCGCAGGGACTGCACCACGATCGGCGAGGTGCCGCTGCCGGGCTGCTTCATCTGCATGATGTGAGTGAAGGTGGTGGTCGCCTTCAGCGAGCTCGGGATGTACATCGAGTACGTGAGCCGCCAGGTCTGGCCCGCGGTCCACTTGAGGTAGTTCGAGCCGCTGCCGTTGCGCAGCCCGGTGACCTCCTGACGCTGCCGGTCGGTCGACGTGTCGCGGTCGACGGTGTGCATGTCGAAGCGCCAGTTGGCGCCCGTCGCGCGGATGTGGGGCTGTCCGGCCGGGTGCGAGTCGGCGCGGTCGTCCTCGATCGTCTCGAAGGCGCCGAGGCCGACGGCGCTCGCCGAGGGGGCCCATTTCTGCTGCCAGGAGGCGGCCGAGGCCGGCGGTGCGGGCAGTCCGACGACAGCGCCGGCCGCACCGCCGACCGCGGCCCCGAGAAGAGCCCTTCTGGACGTGCTCATGACACTAATCACCCCGCAGTTGTTCGTTCATGATCAGGAAGGCACCGAGGCCGTGGAAGTCGTTGGTGGCCCGGGTGCGGGCGATGTAGTACGCGTAGTCGCCGACGTTCGTGCCGATGGTGATGTCGGCCAGGTTCGTGCGGCCGTCCGCGCCGACCGACAGCCGCGCCAGCACGCCCTCGTAGCCGCGCCGGGCGACGGTGGCGAAGTGCGGTTCCAGATAGCCCTGTTGGGCGCCGCGCGAGAGGGCGTAGGTGAACATGCTGGAGCAGGAGGTCTCGGTCCAGTTGTCGGCCCGGTCGCCCTTGTCCATGACCTGGAACCAGCGTCCGCTCGCCGGGTCCTGGTATTTCTCCAGGCCGGCCGCCAACCGTTGGAGGATGCCGAGGAGTTGAGGCCTGCGCGGCTGGTTCGCGGGGATCGCGTCGAGGACGTTGACGATCGCCATGGAGTACCAGCCGACCGCCCGGCACCAGTGCTCGGGGGCGAGACCGGTCTGCGGATCTGCCCAACCCACGGTCCTCGACTCGTCGTAGGCGTGCTTGAGCAGGCCGTTCGCGACCTGGAGGTGGCCGCCGTAGACGGCGAGTTGCTTGGCGGCCTCGTCGTCGGTGTACGCGCGGTCGCCGAACTCCTTGCCGTACTCGACGAGGAAGGGGTTCACCATGTAGACGCCGTCCGCCCACAGTTGGTGCGCCCGGCTGCTGGTGTCGGCGTGCCAGAAACCGCCGTCGCTCGTGCGCGGATAGGTGGCCAGGCGGTCGCGGATCTTCTTGGCCGCCTTGCGGTAGCGGTCCTGGCCGGTCTCGTGGTGCAGGATCACCAGCAGCCGTCCGGCCTGCATGCTGTCCAGGCTGTTGAACGACTGGTCGATGGAGCCGTCGCTCTTCACGAAGCGGTCGACGTAGCTCTTGATGTAGGTCAGGTAGCGCGCGTCGTGGGTGCGCTTGTAGGTGAGGTACTGGCCGTAGAGGTAGAGGCCGACCGGATAGGACCAGCCGCCGATGGTGCTCGGCGTGTAGCGGGCGATCGTCGAGTCGACGACCGCCGTGGACCAGTCGGCGGCGACGGAGGGTGTGGCCGAGGGCGCGGAAGCGGCCACGGCCGACACCGGTACGGCCGCCGGCAGCGCGGTCAGGGTGGCGGTGGTGAGCGCGACCGCCGTGAGCGCCGCCCGTAGACGCCTGCGCCGGCGGGCGCTTTCATCCGATGTTCTCCTGATCGACGGCTCCGTTCGGGAGGCCGCGAACACTTTCTCGTTCATGTGCGCATACCTGCTCTCCAGGGGAGTGGGGGGTCTGGGAGCGTGCAAAACCCAAGCACAGGCAGCGTTCACATGCATGCACCGGGTTCATCGATACGTCCGACAGCGCGATCCAGAGTCCCGGCATGGCGATGCACGGTCAATGGTTCGGACCCAGGAGATCGGATGCTTTCCGGCCAATCTCGGGCTCGGAAACTGAATCGCCGGTCAGTTCGAGATGATTCTGCGCGGATTCTGCGGTCAGGAATGCATCACGGCCCGTAATCGTTGACCATGGGAGTGCCACCTGACCGCAACCGTAAGGATCGAGAGCTCGTGAGCAGCAAGGTCCCCCCGATCATCCTCAACAACGGCGTCGAGATGCCCCAGCTGGGCTTCGGCGTCTGGCAGGTGCCGGACGACGAGGCGGAGCGGGCGGTCGCCACCGCGCTCGAGGCCGGGTACCGCAGCATCGACACAGCGGCGATCTACGGCAACGAAGAGGGCACCGGCAGGGCGATCGCCGCCTCCGGCGTCCCCCGTGCGGACGTGTTCGTCACCACCAAGCTCTGGAACGCCGACCACGGGTACGACGCCACGCTGCGCGCCTTCGACACATCGCTGGAGAAGCTCGGCCTGGACTACCTCGACCTGTACCTGATCCACTGGCCGACCCCGGCCAAGGACAACTACGTCGACACGTACAAGGCGTTCGAGAAGCTCCTCGCCGACGGCCGGGTCCGCGCGATCGGTGTCTCCAATTTCGAGCCGGAGCACCTCAAGCGGCTCATCGCGGAGACGTCGGTCATCCCGGCGGTCGACCAGATCGAACTGCACCCGCAGCTCCAGCAACGCGCGGCGCGTGAGTACCACGCGGAGCAGGGCATCGCGACCGAGGCCTGGTCGCCGCTCGGCTCGGGCAAGGGCCTCCTGGAAGTCCCGGCGATCATCGCCATCGCCCAGAAGCACAACCGCACCCCGGCCCAGGTCGTGCTGCGCTGGCACCTCCAGCTCGGCAACGTCGTGATCCCGAAGTCCGTGACGCCGTCCCGGATCAAGGAGAACATCGAGGTCTTCGACTTCAGCCTGGACACCGAGGACCTGGCGGCGATCAGCGCACTGAACGAGGACCGTCGCCTGGGCCCGGACCCGACGACGTTCAACGCCGGCTGACCGCACCCGACCCCTCAAGGGCCGCCCGTCCACCCAGGACGGGCGGCCCTTTCGCGCGCCCCCACCCGCGCGACAGTCGCGCCCTCACCCGTAGATCAGTCACGCCCTCACCCGTACGGCAGACCAGGTCTGTACCAAAAGACGCGCGAAGGGGTTGACGCGAACACGCCCATGGGGCCACCTTGTACGGCACCCGGTAAGGAAACTTTCCTAACAGAAGGGTCCCCCACCAGTGCGCATACGAACACTGACCCTCGCCGCGGCCTCCGGTGCCGCACTTCTCGCGGCCGGTGTGCTCCCGGCCCAGGCGAACGGTTCCGCAGGTCCGGCGTCCACCCAGGAAGGCTCGGTCAGCGCGGCCTCCCTGCTGGCCAAGGTGACGTCGTGTCAGCAGATATCCAACGGCAAGTACCGCACGGACGAGGAGACTTCGGCCACGGTACCGGTGTGCGGCAAGAACGGCGCCGTGTTCTGGAAGGCCGACATGGACGTCGACTGCGACGGCCAGCGCACCGCGAAGTGCAGTGAGTCCACCGACCCCTGGTACCAGGACGACACGGCGTTCCACCAGTCCAACGGCCAGCCCCTGCGGGCCGATTCGCTGCCGTACGTCGTGGTGCCCAGCACCAGCAGCATCTGGAACTACTCCAGTGCCGGCATCAAGGGCGGCGGCGTGGTCGCCGTGATCTACAACAACAAGGTCGAGTACGCCGTCGTGGGCGACACCGGTCCCACGCAGATCATCGGCGAGGCCTCCTACGCCACCGCCCAGGCGCTCGGGATCGACCCCAACCCCGAGACCGGCGGCACCGACTCCGGCGTCACCTACATCCTGTTCAAGAACTCCAAGGTGTCCCCCATCGAGAGCCACAGCGCGGCGGTCACGCTGGGGGACAGCCTGGCCAAGCAGTTCCTGGCGAACAACTAGCAGCCGCCGACCCGGAAGGACCGTAGGTCAGTTGGGCTGTCCGAGCGGCCGTACGACGACGGTGTTGATGTCGACACCGTCGGGCTGCCGGACGGCCCACACGACCGTCTCCGCGATCTGGTCGGCGGTCAGCAGCTGCCCCGGCGGCAGTCCGTTCCCGTCCCAGAACGGCGTCTCCACGCGGCCCGGGGCGATCAGCGTCACGCCGACGCCCCAGTCGGTGACCTGACGCCGGGTGTTCTCGGCGAGACCGGTCACCGCCCACTTCGTCGCCCCGTAGATGTTGCCCGGGCCGTTCACGAAGCCGGCGACACTGCCCACCAGCACGATCCGGCCCCGGGTCTCCTTGAGGGCGTCGATCGACGCCCGGATCAGGAGGGCGGGGCCGAGCACGTTGGTCAGCACCATGTCGGTCCAGCCGGCCGGGTCCCCCTCCGCCACCGTGTCGTGGGAGGCGAAGCCGGCGTTGGCGACGACCGTGTCCAGCCGCCCGAACTCCTTGATCGTGGTGGCGACGGCCGTCTGGACGTCGTCGTAGTCGGACGCGTTGCCGACGAGCGTCAACAGGCCGTCCGGGTCGCCGAGTTCGGCGGCGAAGCCGCGCAGCCGGGCCTCCCCGCGGCCGGTGACGGCCACCCTGTGTCCCGCGTCGAGCAGTCGGCGCGCGACGGCGGCGCCGATGCCGCTGCCGCCGCCGGTGATGAGTGCGACCGGTGAGTCGGTCATGTGCGTACCCCCTGTGTCTCAGTGACGGGGGGAGTAGATCAGTTGGAGCGCGCTCGATGTCAAGGACGGCAGCCGTCCCTGCATCGGGCCGCGTACCGGTCCGACACCGGGCGGGGCACCGGTCCGACACCGGGCGCCACAGGCGTCCGGCCTCAGGCGTCCCGCCTCAGGTCCCGCACGTGTCCTTGTAGCCCGCCGACGGGAAGTACCGGTCCCACTCGGTCCTGCTCAACCCGCCCTCCGCCCGTTCGCACACCGTGGCCGCGGCGCGCTCCGGTGCCAACGGGCGGGCCCGGTCGGCCAGATGAGGCGTGGCGACGCGCACCTGGGAGCCGCCCGGGGTGAGGCCCGTGGCGAGGATCGGCCCGTCCCCCGCCGGCATCGTCGCGGCGGGCAGGGTGGGCGTCGCCGTCTCCCACACCTCGACGGAGCCGTCCGGCGCCCCGGCCACGAGCAGCGAACCGTCGGCGGAGAACGCCAGCGCGGCCTGGTGCCTTGTGGTGCCGGCGGCCTTCAGCACGGCGATCCGACGCCAGTCGTGCGCGTCCCACAGGGTGACGCGGTTCTGGAAGTCGGCGACCGCGACGTACCGCCCGTCGGGGCTGAAGGCACCGGCGGTCAGCAGATCCTCGCCCTTGACTCCCCCATCTCCCGTGCGCCGCTTGCCGGTTGCGGCGTCGACGAGCGTGCCCTCCTCGGTCAGCGCGGTGTGCCCGGTCGGGTCGACGGCGACGGGTCCGGAGCCCTTCGCGCGGGCCGCGTGCGGTACCGGCCGTCCCCGCCGGTCGAACGCGGCGACGGTCGCCGCCTTCTCCCGCCAGGCCCCGCCGGTCAACCCCTGCGCCGAGAAGGTCCGTACGACGCTGGTCCGGCCGCCCTCCCTGTAGCGCACCACCCCGGCCGCGATGTCGAGCCGGATGTCGCCGACGGACGAGGAGGCGACGGGAAAGGTGAGCAGCGGCTCGCGCAGGCTGTCGTCCGCCGGCTCGGGCAGGTCGGTGCGCCACAGCGCGACGGTGTCCGAACCCCAGGTCAGGGCGTAGGGACCGGCGAACTCCACGGTGTTCACGCCGGACAGCGGCAGCCGGGGCCGTTCCCGGCCGGTGCGGAGGTCCCAGGTCACGATCCCGTCGGAGGCGGCGGTGGCCACGGCCCGGCCGTCGGCGGAGAACACCAGCTCGTCACCCCGGCACAGGGCTCGTTCGGTGGCCGCCGGCACCGGTGTCGTCACCAGGCGACGCCGAGCGGCGTCCAGGACCCGCAGCTCTCCGTCGACGTCCGTGCACCAGGCGATGTAACGCTCGTCGGGGCTCAGCACCGGCAACCCGCCGTCGTCGTCGCCCCGTTCGTACCGCAGCAGCACCCGCCCGGTCCGCGTGTCCCACATCTCCAGCGTCGCGCGCCCTTCGGCCGCACCACGTCCGGGACGCCGCTGGAAGAAGGTGTATCCGCTCCGCCCGAACGCGCCGTCGGAGCTGTCCCACGCGGCGGTACCGAGCCGACGTGTGCTGCCGTCGGTGAGTCCGCCGATCAGCACGCCGTGGCCGCCCGGGTCCCGGTACGCGACCAGTCGGCCGTCCGGGCTGACGTCGATCACGTTCGCGGACAGCCCGCGGCGCGGCACCGAGCGCAGGTGCCGGTGGGTCGGGACATCCCATTGAAGGACCTTGTCGTGCACCACGGTTGAGAGGGTCCGGCCGTCCCGGCTGAGCCAGACGGGGGCGTCGAGGGCCCGGCCGCCCGCCTCGGGCTGGGTGAACTCGTCCTGTTCGCTCTGCGCGGCGGCCGTCCTGAGCGCCTGCCGGGTCTCGGGCAGGTCGGCGGTGCGCCACGCGGCGAGGGCCAGGCGCATCGCGGTGCGCGGCTCGGTGGCGCGCAGCGTGTCCGCCTGTGCGGCGACCCGACGGGCCTCGGCCTCGTCGCGCTGCCGAGCGCTGACCCCGCCCTGCCGCCAGGCGGCCACGCCCGCGACGACGGCCAGACAGAGCAGTACGGCGAGCGCGCCGCTGAGCGTGCGCATTCGGCGGGCGGCACGCGTGGCGGACCGTACGCCCTGCTCGTACGCGGCGACGCCGGCGGCGAGGAAGTCGCGCTCCAGGGGGTTCAACTCCCCTGCCCGCCCGCCGCTTTGCTCCTCGCGTCCGTCCCCGAACGCCTCGCGGGCCTCGGACAGCCGTCTCCCCCGGTACAGCGCGCCCGCGTCCCGGCCCAACTCGGCCCAGGCGCCCGCCGCTTCGGTGAGCCTGCGGTGCAGGCGCAGCCGCTCGCGGTCCTCGTCGATCCAGGCGCGCAGTCGCGGCCAGGCGCCGATCAGTGCCTCGTGGGCGAGGTCGACCGTGTCGCCGTCGACCGTCAACAGCCGGGCGCGGACGAGGTGTTCGAGGACATGGGCGGTCGTCCCGTCGGCGTCGAGCTCCGCCCGCTTCGCCGGCCTCCGGGTGTCCTCGGTGCCCTCGCCGGGGTTCACCAGCCGCAACAGCAGGGCCCGGACGGCGGTGGCCTCGGCGGGCGTGCGGCGCGCGTAGGTCTCCTCCGCGGTGTGCGCGACGGCGCCGTGGATGCCGCCGACGGCCTCGTAGGCGGCGAGGGTGAGCGTCTTGCCGGTGCGCCGGCGCCAGACCTCGCGCAAGGCGTGGGCCATGAGAGGCAGTCCGCCCGGTTCGTCGACGACGTCCGCGACGATCCGGGCGGTGAGCGCGCGCTCGACGACCAGCCGACAGGCCGCGGCCGGCCGTACCACCGCCTCCCGCAGCCCACTCGCCGTCATCGGCCCGGCCAGCAGCGTCGCGTCCCGCAACGCCTCGGCGAGCGGCCCGTGTTCGGCGCAGCGGCCGTAGAAGTCGGCGCGCACGGCGAGCAGGACGCGCAGCCGTGACGCCGGGTCGGTCGCGCGCAGCAACTGGCCGAGGAATCGGGCCCGTTCGGCCGGGTCGGCGCAGAGGGTGAAGACCTCCTCGAACTGGTCGACGACCAACAGGGTGTCGCCGGGCGAGTCGTGGGGCGTGAAGAGGGCTTCGTGGGTGCGGGCCGGATGGGGGCCCGGGGTGAGGAGCCGGATGGTGGAGGGACGGAAGCCGGTTCCCCCGGCCTCCGGGAAGCCGGCCCCCTCCGGCTCGCGGAAGTCGACTCCCCGCGACTCCCGGAAGGGGACTCCCTCCGGCTCCCGGAAGTGGGCTCCGCCCGGTTCCCGCAACCGCGGTATCAACCCCGCCCGCAGCAAAGACGACTTGCCGCTCCCCGATGCGCCGACGACCGCCGCGAACCTCGTACGCGCGGTGAGCCGGAGCAGTTCGGCGGTCAGGTCGTCGCGGCCGTGGAAGTGCTCCCCGTCGCCGGTCTCGAAGCGGGCGAGTCCGGGATAGGGACTGCCCTCCGAGTCCGTGTCGTCGCTCGCGCGGGCGTCGGCGGCCTCGGCGACGGCCTCGCGCAGGCGCAGCTCCCACTCCGCCGGATCGCCGTCGCAGGCGGTGACGTAGGCGAGCAGCACCGGCAGGCTCGGCAGCCGTTCGCCGCCCGCCGCCGCGGACAGGGTCGGGGCCGAGTAGCCCGCGCGGCGCGCCATCTCGCGGTACGTCGGGCTGTTCGCCTCGTCGCGCAACTTGCGCAGTTCGTAGGCGAACCGCTGGACGACACCGTCCCCCGGATCGAGCGGTTTCTCCTTGCGGCCCATGTGCGTTCCCCCTTCGCCACGGTCGCTTCCCACGCTAACAACCCGCTCGTCGAATTGTTCGGCGCGCCGGTTGGGGGCTGCCCAACAACGCGCTGACCTCTGAACTCGTCGGTGACACGCGCCGCTTCGCGAACCCCCGCATGCCTCCTCGCGATCCCGCATGCCTGTTCGCGACCACCGCAACGCACCGGAGCCGACCATCGCCACGACCCACGCACCCGAGCAACTGGCCGCCCCCGTCCGGCCCTCAGCCACCCACCGCCCCCGCACCGCCGGGCCCGCACGCACTCCCGCGGCCGTGCCCCTGGTCCCCGTCGCCCTCTCCCTCGCCCTCGGGCTGTGGGGCCTGACGCGCGGCGGCAGCATGTGGCGGGACGAGGCGGTGACGTACGACATGGCACGCCGTTCGCTGCCCGACCTGTGGGCGACGCTGGGTCACGCGGACGCCGTGCACGGCCTGTACTACCTGTTGATGCACGGCCTGTTCGCGCTGTCCGGCGGGGCGAATCCGCTGCTCGTGCTCCGGCTCCCCTCGCTGCTGGCGATCACGGCGGCGGCCGGGACGGTGGCGCTGCTGGGCCACCGCCTCGCCGGCCCGCGCGCGGGCCTGCTGTCCGGAGTCGTCTTCGTCCTCCTGCCGCCGGTGCAGCGCTACGCCCAGGAGGGCCGTTCGTACGCGCTGGTCTGCGCGTTGGTCGTCTGGGCGACGTATCTGCTGCTGCGCGCCGTACGCACGGGCACCGGACGGGCCTGGTTCGGCTATGGCGCCGTCGCACTCGCCGCCTGCGCGGTGCACGAGTTCGCCGTACTCGCCCTGCCCGCACACCTGTTGGCGCTGCCGAGGAGCGCCCGCGCCGCCGGACTGCGCACCATGGCGGGCGTCTGTGTCTGCCTCGCGCCCCTGGTCGTCCTGAGCACCCGCCAGACCGAACAGGTGGCGTGGATCGGCGGGATCGGAGCGGGCGCGGTCCTGGGCTTCGCGGGAGTGTCGGCGCTCGGGTTGGCCTGCGCAGGGGTGCTGCGCCGCGCGGGCCGCCGCGAGCCCATCGCGCCGGCGCTGTCCCTCCTCGTGCTCCCGCCCCTGCTGCTTCTCCTGTTCTCGCTGGTCAAACCGCTGTACGTGGACCGTTACGTCCTCTACGCGCACGCCGGGACGGCCCTGCTGGTCGGCGCGGCCCTCGACCGGCTGTTCCGCGCACGGGGTCGCATCCGCGCCGGCGCCGTGCTCGCGGCCGGGGCCGCGGTCCTCGCCCTGCTGCCGGTGACCCTGGACCTGCGCACCGCGCACAGCCGTACCGACGATGTCACCGCGATCGCCGAGGCGGTCCGCGGCGCCGGCCAGGGCGCGGACGGCATCGTCTATCTCCCGTCCCGCCGCCGGGTGTGGTCCCTCCCCGACCCGGCCCCCTTCCGCGGCCTGCCCGACCTGGCGCTGTCCGGCTCCCCGACCGCGTCCCACACGCTCTACGGCACGGAGCTGCCGGCAGCGGACATCCGCACCCGCATGCGCGCCGCGACCCGGATCGTCGCCCTGCGCGATCCGACGGGCGAGCCTGTCGACCGAACGGCTCAGGAGGCCGTCAAGCGGGAGGTGCTGGCGGAGGACTTCGTCGAGTGCGGCACGCGGCGGCTGCGGGGCGCGCGGCTCACGGTGTACGCACGGCCGGGCGGTTGCTGAGCACCGTACGACTCACGCAGCTCGTACAGCCGTGTGCACCGTGTGCGCGGCCAGCACGAAGACGTCCGGGCGGTGGTGGACGCTCGCCTTGTCGTCAGGGTCCAGGAGGCGGTCGAGGGTCGTACGGTCGTCCGCGTCGAGGCGGTCGCCGAAGCCGTCGCGGAGGCGGGTGAGCGTGTCGGCGATGTAGGCGCGGGCCCGGTCCTTGGCCGGGGCGTGCAGGTCGAGCAGGAAGGAGCGGGTGCCGGTCGGGCGCAGGCCCGCCGAGGCCATGAGCGCCGGCCAGTCCTCCGCCTCGGCAACGGCACCCGGCAGGTTCGCCCGCATCTCGGCGAACCACTCCTCCTCCAGCGCGTCGAGCCGCGCCTGGAGCCCGGGGCGCCCGAAACCGAGGTCACGCGGCAGGAAGCGGGCGGGCAGACCGCCCTCCATCAGCGCCAGCGTGCCGCCGGGCGCGAGCCGGGCGGCGAAGGCGGCGAGCGCGGCCCGCTGGTCGCCGAGGTGATGCAGGCTGCGGCTGGCCCACAACAGATCGGCGGGGTAGTCCAACTCCTCCAGAACACCGGGCAGTTCACCGGCGAGCGTGCCGAAGCGGTCACCGACACCGAGCCGCTCGGCGCGGTCGCGGGCCCGGTCGAGGAGCGGCTCGGCACCGTCGACGGCGACGACCCGGGCCCCCGGAAAGGCCTCGGCCAACAGACACGCGACGACACCCGGCCCGCTGCCCGCGTCCACGATCAGCCCGGGTTCCGTCTGCTTGTCGGCCAGCCAGGCCATGGCCCGCTCGTACAACGACGTGAACAACTCGGCCTGCGCTTCGAGCCGCGGTGCCATCGCGGCCCAGTCGAGGTCGGTGTGGTGGTGATCGTGACCGTGAGTGTGTCCGTGCTCGTGCCCGTGATCGTGGTCGTG
This sequence comes from Streptomyces sp. NPDC002499, assembly GCF_053595415.1. Classification (NCBI taxonomy): domain Bacteria; kingdom Bacillati; phylum Actinomycetota; class Actinomycetes; order Kitasatosporales; family Streptomycetaceae; genus Streptomyces; species Streptomyces sp. NPDC002499. Next base: position 347,915 of record NZ_JBSFXO010000011.1, on the reverse strand, counting down.
CGCCATGGAAGGAAGCCTCTCGTCCGGATACGGCTCCAGACTGCTCCGGCTCACCAAGAAACGGCAACGACTATTGCCGTGTCGGCAACAAAGTCGCCGGGTCCTATGCCAAAAGAGGGCTGACCCCCACGCCCCTGAAGGGGCGCGGGGAACTGCGCGACCAGCCACAACGGACCCGCAGCCAAAACTCAACCCACCCGCCAAGGCCTAGAGCGGCGGGTACGCATTCTGCATCAGCTGCTGGAACTGCGCCGAGAACCAGTGCCCCGACAGCGGCGCATTGGCCAACGCCCCCGACATGCTGTTCCCGTTCCGCGCATTACCCGTGTACGTCGGGTCGCACATCCGGTCGAAGCCCTTCCCCTCGTCGTTGGGAATGGCGGTACTGGACCCGTCCGACTCCCCCGGCGGCTTCATCCACACATACGCGTCGATCCCGGCCGCCGGAGCCGCCTTCGGACGCTCACCGAGACCCGCCCCGGACTGGTTGCACCAGTTCCCGACGTGGATCCGCCGGTCATAGCGCCCGCCGTCGACATACGTGTCCACGCTGGTCGTCGCGCCCGGCCCGGCGGGCCGCGCGGTGCCGCCCCAGCCGTTCCTGGAGGTGTCGATCAGCATGCCGATACCGGAGTTGAAGCCCACCGACACCAACTGCGTACGGAAGGCCTGGGCGTACGACAGCTCGTCCACGTACCGGTTCCAGTCGACCCACTTGGACTGGCGCACGGACGTGCCGTTCACGGAGTCGTTGATGGTGAAGTTGTTCTCCTTCAGGGCGCTGTAGTTGGCCGTGTTGGTGATGAAGCCGTGCACGTCGTCGACGGTCGCGCCCTCACTGGTCGCCGCCTGCTTGAACAGGGTCGCGGAGGGCGCGAAGTTGTCGTCCCAGCCGAGCCAGCCGTGGTGGCCGGCGTCGATGTAGTTGTAGACGTTGGGGATCGCGCCGAGCTTGGCCAGCGCGTAGCCGACGCCCTTCACGTAGTTGCCGTTGGCCAGCATGGTGTCGCAGGCGGGAGTGGCGGTGGCCCGACTGCCGGTGTTGGTCACCAGGTTGGGCAGCGAGTCGATCTCGATGGTCGTGACGATCCGCAGACCCGCGTACTTGCTGTCGGCGAGGATCGCCGCGATCGGGTCGATGAACTGCGTCTTGTACTTGTCGATCTCCGTCGGTCCGAGCTCACCGTTGGAGGCGAGGGCAGCGCAGTCCCGTCCGGGGAGGTCATAGACAACCAACTGGACGACTTCCTCGCCACTGCCCTTCTGGGCGAGCGCCGCGTCGAGGTGGGCGCGCAGACCCATGCCGCCGTTCACACCGTTGATCGCGGCGATGCGGTCGAGCCAGACGCCGGTGGGCTGGTTGGAGATCCGGCTGCCACCGGTCTCGGCCGCCGCCTTCGCGGACCACTCGGGGTTCACGTACACCTTGGCGCCGGCGTACGGGTTGTCGACCTTGGTGGACGGTTCGCCGGGGTCGCCCGGATCCGTGGGTCCGCCGCCCCCGTCGTCGACGTTGCAGGTCACGCCGTCGAGCGTGAACGTGGTCGGCAGCGCGTTGGTGCCGCTGTAGGAGGCGTTGAACCCGAAGCTGACCGAACCGCCGCTCGGCAGACTCCCGTTGTACGTCTCGTTGGCGGCGGTGACGGCCGCTCCGCTCTGGCTGATCTTCGCGTTCCAGCCCTGGGTGACCTTCTGGTTTCCGGCGTACGACCACTTCACCGCCCAACTGCTCTTGGCGGCACCGTTGTTGGTCACCGTCACGGCGGCGGTGAAGCCGGCGTCCCACTGGCTCTGCACCTTGTAGTCGACGCTGCACGGGATCGCGGCGATCCCGGCGTCGCCCGGCACGACGGCGGCCGCCGTCCCGGTGGCCCCGGCGATCAGCGCCAGGGCGGCGAGTATCGCTGTTCTGGTACGGCTCATGAGTGCGGGTTTCCTATCCGTTGAGGGCGCGCAGGTGATCGCGCAGTCCGATGCCGTACGACGTGGGTGTGCCGTCGTAGTTGGAGATCAGGGACGGACCCGAGGAGCAGTCCCAGGTGTTCCAGGTCCAGCCCAGATAGGAGAGGTTCCGGTCGTCGAACCACTTCATGACCTGGTCGACGAAGGCGTGGGAGCAGGTGTTCTCGCCGATCTCCCCGGCCACCAGGGGTACTTGGGCCGCGACCGGGGCGAGCGTGGAGTTCCAGCAGCTCTCGCTCGCGCAGGTGTTGAAGTTGTAGACGTGGTAGGCGGCGACCAGATTGCCCTTGGGATCCGTGGGCCTGTACGTCAGCCACTGGCTGAGGTCGTTCGAGTAGGCCAGCCCGCCGGCCAGGATGACGTTCGCGGCGCCGGTGCCGCGGATCGCGTCGACGAGGTCCTGCATGCCGGCCACCTCGTAGGAGATGCCGGGGCAGGTGCCGCCGTCGCGCCAGCACTGCCACGCCTGGGTGGTCGTGGACGTGGCGCGGTCCGGGTAGGGCTCGTTGAACAGGTCGAAGACGACGGCCTGGTCGGCCTTGAAGGTGTTCGCCACCGAGGACCAGAAGGACGGCGTGTACTGCATGTCCGGCATCGGCTTCTGGCAGGTGGCGTGCACGTCGGAGCAGCCGGCCGAGTTGCCGGTGTACTGGCCGTAGGACCAGTGCAGTTCGACGACCGGTGTCATGCCGTGCGCCTCGACGCGGGCCACCAGGTCCTTGACGGCGGCGATGTAGTTGGCGCCGCCGTACTCGGGCTTGATGTTGGAAAGGCCCAGCCAGCACTCCTCGTTGAGCGGAATGCGGACGGTGTTGGCCTTCCAGTCGGCGATCGCCTTGACCGCCGCGTCGTCCACGGGACCGTCCCAGATCCCGTAGCCCTGGACGCACATGAACTCGCCGCCGGACCGGTTGACGCCGAGGAGGCGTCGGGTGGCGCCGCCGGCGTCCACGAGCTTGTTCCCGGAGACGTGCAGGGCGGGTGCGGTGCCGTCACCCGGATCCGGTGGATCGGTCGGGTCCGTCGGATCGGTCGGCGGCTGCGAATCGACGTTGCACGTAGTCCCGTTGAGCTTGAACGACGTGGGTACGGCGTTGGTCCCCGACCGGGAGCCGAGAAACCCGACGCCGACGCTCGCGCCGGTGCCGAGCGCGCCGTTCCAGCTCTCGTTGGCGGCGGTCACCGTCGTGCCGGACTGGGACCACTTGGCGTTCCAGCCCTGGGTGACCTTCTGGCCGTTCGCGAAGTCGAAGGCGAGGCTCCAACTGCTCACGGCCGCCGAGTTGTTGGTGATCGTCACCGAGCCCTGGAAGCCGGTGTCCCACTGGCTGGTGACGGTGTACTCCACCGTGCAGGCGGGTGTTGCTCCGTGCGCCGTGACGACCGGAATGGTCATGGCCCCGACAAGGGCGACCGCTCCGGCGGCGGCTAAAAGTACTGAACGCGGAGGGTGTCGCATGAGCGAGTCCTTGCAGCTCGGGCGCGTCGTGACGGACGCGTCGACTGATGGAGTCGCTCCCACTGGTGTCAACGAAGCTAGCGCCAAGTGACGGCAAAGGACAGGGGGGTCTCACACATTCGCTGACTTTCCATCAGTTCAGCCGTGTCGAATGTTTTCGACTCTTCAAGCACCTTGACCGCTCTCACCCCCGTCCCCACTATGGGAGCGCTCCCACTGGTTCAAGGCTTGTTGCTGCTCGACCCCCCACCCCCTTCAGAGCCGCCTCTCAGAGCTCTCCCCTCAGAGCCGCAAGGAGGACCAGCACATGCACCCCAGCAGGAGACGCCGCCGTGCGCGGCGCCTGTGGACCGCCGTCGTGGCCGCCCTCGCGCTTCCCCTCACGATGCTCGGTTCCGGCACAACTCCCGCGCAGGCCGCGGCAGTTCAGTGCAGCGTGGACTACAAGGCGAACGACTGGGGATCCGGCTTCACCGCGGACCTCACGCTCACCAACCGGGGCACGGACGCCATCAGCGGCTGGACGCTGACGTACGCCTACTCCGGCAACCAGAAGCTCTCCAACGGCTGGAACGGCACCTGGTCGCAGTCCGGCCAGTCGGTCACCGTGCAGAACGCCTCCTACAACGGGACGATCGCGGCGGGCGCGGCCGTCTCCACCGGTGCGCAGTTCTCGTACTCCGGAACCAACACCGCGCCGAGCAACTTCTCGATCAACGGCACGAGTTGTGTCGGCGCGCACCAGCCGCCGGTCACGGTGCTGACCAGCCCCACGGCCGGCGCGGTCTACACGCAGGGCACCGCGGTCCCGCTCGCGGCGACGGCCGCCGCCGCGGACAGCGCGACGATCAGCAAGGTCGAGTTCTACGACGACACGACCCTGCTCGGCACGGACACCAGCGCGCCGTTCACGTTCTCGGCCACCGGCCTCGCCGTGGGCAGCCACTCCCTGGTGGCGAAGGCGTACGACAGTCTGGGCGCGTCCGCGTCGTCGACGCCGGTCGGCATCACGGTCGCCTCGGGCCCCGCCGTGGTCGCCTCCCCCACCCAACTCGGCGTCCAGCAGGGCAAGTCGGGCACGTACACGGTGAAGCTGTCGACGCAGCCGAGCGCCAATGTCACCGTGACGACGGCCCGCGCGAGCGGCACCACCGGTCTGTCCGTCACCGGCGGCGCGACGCTCACCTTCACGCCCGCCAACTGGAGCACGGCGCAGACGGTGACGATCACCGCGGACGCCGCCGGCACGGGTTCGGCCTCCTTCGAGTCGTCGGCGACCGGCCACGCCAAAGCGGCGGTCACGGTGACGGAGCTGGCGGCCTCGAAAGCGTACGATGCCCGCTTCCTGGACCTGTACGGGAAGATCACCAACCCGGCGAACGGCTACTTCTCCCCCGAGGGCGTCCCGTACCACTCGGTCGAGACGCTGATCGTCGAGGCGCCGGACCAGGGCCACGAGACCACGTCGGAGGCGTACAGCTACCTCCTGTGGTTGCAGGCCATGTACGGCAAGGTCACCGGTGACTGGTCCAAGTTCAACGGCGCGTGGGCCCTCATGGAGAAGTACATGATCCCGACCCACGCCGACCAGCCCACCAACTCCTTCTACAACGCGTCGAAACCGGCGACCTACGCGCCCGAACTGGACACTCCGAACGAGTACCCGGCGAAGCTCGACCCGTCGGTCCCGGTCGGCTCGGACCCGATCGCGGGCGAGCTGAAGAGCGCGTACGGCACGGACGACGTGTACGGCATGCACTGGCTGCAGGACGTCGACAACGTCTACGGGTACGGCGACACACCCGGTGGCGGCTGCGAGGCCGGACCCACGGCCGACGGACCGTCGTACATCAACACCTTCCAGCGCGGCGCGCAGGAGTCGGTGTGGGAGACGGTGCCGCAGCCGACCTGCGACGCCTTCAAGTACGGCGGCACGAACGGGTACTTGGACCTGTTCACCGGTGACTCGTCGTACGCGAAGCAGTGGAAGTACACCGACGCCCCGGACGCCGACGCGCGTGCCGTGCAGGCCGCGTACTGGGCGGACGTGTGGGCCAAGGCGCAGGGCAAGGGCGGTGACGTCTCCGCGACCGTCGGCAAGGCGGCGAAGATGGGCGACTATCTGCGCTACGCCATGTACGACAAGTACTTCAAGAAAATCGGCAACTGCGTGGGCTCGTCGACCTGTCCGGCCGGCACCGGCAAGGACGCCTCGTCGTATCTGCTGTCCTGGTACTACGCGTGGGGCGGCGCGACGGACACGAGCGCGGGGTGGGCCTGGCGGATCGGGTCGAGCCATGTGCACGGCGGCTATCAGAACCCGCTCGCCGCGTATGCGCTCAGCTCGTATGCGGATCTGAAGCCCAAGTCGTCGACGGGGGCGGCCGACTGGGGAACCTCGCTCACCCGCCAGTTGGAGTTCTACCGCTGGCTGCAGTCGAACGAAGGGGCCATCGCGGGTGGGGCGACCAACAGTTGGGCGGGGCGGTACGCGACTCCGCCGGCCGGGACGTCGACCTTCTACGGCATGTACTACGACCAGCAGCCCGTCTATCACGACCCGCCGTCCAACCAGTGGTTCGGCTTCCAGGCGTGGTCGATGGAGCGGGTCGCCGAGTACTACCAGCAGACGGGGAACGCGAGCGCCAAGGCGGTTCTCGACAAGTGGGTCGACTGGGCGCTGTCCAAGACCACGATCAATCCGGACGGGACGTATCGGATTCCGTCCACGCTCCAGTGGTCAGGTCAGCCGGACACCTGGAACGCGTCAAATCCCGGCGCCAACAGCGGACTTCACGTCACCGTCGCCGACTACACGGATGACGTCGGGGTGGCTGCCGCGTATGCCAAGACGTTGACGTACTACGGCGCCAAATCCGGTGACGCGGAGGCGAAGTCGGTGGCGAAGGCGTTGCTGGACGGCATGTGGGCCAACTATCAGGACGGGCTCGGTGTCGCCGCGCCGGAGACGCGGGCCGACTACAACCGCTTCGACGACTCGGTGTATGTGCCGAGCGGGTGGAGCGGGAAGATGCCGAACGGGGATGTCGTCAACTCCTCGTCGACGTTCGCCTCGCTGCGGTCCTTCTACAAGAACGACCCTGCGTGGTCGAAGATCGAGGCGTATCTCGCGGGTGGCGCGGCGCCGTCGTTCACGTATCACCGGTTCTGGGCCCAGGCGGACATCGCCATGGCCATGGGTTCGTACGCGGAGCTTCTTGAATAGCTGCCTCGCCGGGCGCTTCTCGGGAAGGTCGTGGTTCCGCTGCGGGCCGTGTGTGGCTGGTCGCGCAGTTCCCCGCGCCCCTCAAGAGGGACGTGGCGAGTCACCGTCTCTCCAGGAAGCGTCCGTTCAGGCTCCGCGTACGTTGCTCCGTCACCTGACGACGGAGCCGATCGGCCGGGCGGCCCTCTCCCGCACTGGGGGCCGCCCGGTTCTCGCGCGCCCCCCTTTCCGGAAGGACCCCCCGTGCGAAGAACCCGCATTCTTACGGCCGTTCTGGCCCTCGCGGCCGGACTGCTCGCGGGCAGCCCGCCTGCCCTCGCCGCCGGCAGCCCGAACGTGGCACTCGCCGCCGATACCTACACCTGGAAGAACGCCCGGATCGACGGAGGCGGATTCGTCCCCGGGATCGTCTTCAACCGCAGCGAGAAGAACCTCGCCTACGCCCGCACCGACATCGGCGGTGCCTACCGCTGGGAGGAGTCGACGAAGACCTGGACGCCGTTGCTGGACTCGGTCGGATGGGACGACTGGGGGCACACCGGTGTGGTGAGCCTCGCGTCCGACTCCGTCGATCCGAACAAGGTGTACGCGGCTGTCGGCACGTACACGAACAGTTGGGACCCGACCGATGGGGCCGTGCTCAGGTCCGATGATCGGGGCGCCAGTTGGCAGAAGACCGACCTGCCCTTCAAGTTGGGCGGCAACATGCCCGGCCGGGGCATGGGCGAGCGGCTCGCCGTCGATCCGAACAAGGACAGCGTGCTGTACCTGGGGGCGCCCAGCGGCAAGGGGCTGTGGCGGTCGACGGATTCCGGGGTGACCTGGGCGCAGGTGACGAACTTTCCCAACGTCGGTGACTACGTGCAGGATCCGACCGACACGAGTGGGTACGCGAGCGACAACCAAGGGATCGTCTGGGTCACCTTCGACGAGTCGACCGGCAGTTCCGGGAGTGCGACGAGGACCATTTACGTGGGGGTGGCCGACACCGCCAACTCGGTGTACCGCTCGACGGACGCCGGCGCGACCTGGTCCCGGGTCGCCGGGCAGCCCACCGGATTCCTCGCGCACAAGGGCGTGTTGGACGCGAGGAACGGCTACCTCTATCTCGCGTACAGCGACAGGGGCGGCCCGTACGACGGGGGCAAGGGCGCGTTGTGGCGGTACGCGACGGCGAGCGGGACGTGGACCGACATCAGCCCGGTCGCGCAGGCCGACACCTACTACGGGTTCAGCGGGCTGACGATCGACCGGCAGCATCCCGGAACGGTCATGGCGACGGCGTACAGCTCCTGGTGGCCGGACACGCAGATCTTCCGTACGACGGACAGTGGTGGCACCTGGACGAAGGCGTGGGACTACACGTCGTATCCCAACCGTGCGAACCGCTACACGATCGACGTCTCGTCCTCCCCCTGGCTGACCTTCGGAGCGAACCCCTCACCTCCCGAACAGGCTCCGAAACTGGGCTGGATGACGGAGTCGCTGGAGATCGACCCGTTCAACTCCGCGCGGATGATGTACGGGACGGGCGCGACGCTCTACGGCACGGAGAATCTGACGAACTGGGACAGCGGCGGCCAGTTCACCGTGAAGCCCATGGTGCAGGGCCTGGAGGAGACGGCGGTGAACGACCTCGCCGCTCCCCCGTCGGGCGGCGCCCAACTCCTCAGCGCCCTCGGGGACATCGGCGGGTTCCGGCACACGGACCTCGGCAAGGTGCCGTCGATGATGTACACGTCCCCGAACTTCACCACGACCACCAGCCTGGACTTCGCCGAGACGAACCCCGGCACGGTGGTCCGCGTCGGCGACCTCGACTCCGGTCCGCACATCGCGTTCTCGACGGACAACGGCGCCAACTGGTTCGCGGGCACCGACCCTTCGGGCGTCAGCGGCGGCGGCACGGTCGCCTCGGCGTCCGACGGCAGCCGCTTCGTCTGGAGCCCGGCGGGCACGGGCGTGCAGTACACGACCGGCTTCGGGTCGTCCTGGTCGGCGTCCAGCGGTGTCCCGGCGGGCGCGGTCATCGAGTCGGACCGGGTCGACGCGAAGACCTTCTACGGCTTCAAGTCGGGCAAGTTCTACGTCAGTTCCGACGGCGGCGCGACCTTCACCGCCTCCGCCGCCACCGGCCTGCCGAGCGGCGACACCGTCCGCTTCAAGGCGCTGCCCGGCACGAAGGGCGACATCTGGCTGGCCGGCGGCGCCTCGGACGGCCCGTACGGACTGTGGCACTCGACGGACTCCGGGGCGACCTTCACCAAGCTGTCCGGCGTCGACCAGGCCGACACGGTCGGCTTCGGCAAGGCGGCGCCGGGTGCCTCGTACCAGACCCTCTTCACCAGCGCGAAGATCGCCGGCGTACGCGGCATCTTCCGCTCGACGGACAAGGGCACGACCTGGACCCGCATCAACGACGCCGCCCACCAGTGGGGTTGGACGGGCGCGGCGATCACCGGCGACCCTCGGGTGTACGGACGGGTGTACGTCTCGACGAACGGCCGGGGCGTCATCTACGGCGACACGTCCGACCCAGGTGGTGGAGGCGGCGGCGATCCCACTCCCACGGGCGCCTGCACGGTGACGTACAAGATCGCGAGCCAGTGGTCGGGGGGCTTCCAGGCGGATGTGCAACTGGCCAACACGGGATCAACCACCTGGAACGGCTGGTCACTCGGCTGGTCCTTCCCGAACGGCCAGAAGGTCAGTCAGCTGTGGAACGCCGACTACACGCAGTCGGCCGCGGCCGTGACCGCGAGGAACCTCGGCTGGAATGCGAACGTGGCCGTCGGCTCGTCCGTGAGCTTCGGCTTCACGGGCAGTTGGTCGGGGGCGAACACGAAACCGACGTCGTTCAAGCTGGGCGATCAGAACTGCACGGTCGTCTGACCGAGCGGGGTGCGCACCCGACTGCGGCACGCACCCCGTTCCTGCCGCCCTACGGCGTGTACACCGCAGGTCGTGGTGCCGTCGCCATCCCGTCGCCGATGAAGAAGCTCGGGTGCGGTGGCTGGTTGTACGCGGTGTTCTGCCAGGACAGGGCGGTGCGGTACTGGGTGTCGTGGAGGAGGGTCGTGATCCTCGTGCCTGTCTCGTACGGCGTCGAGTAGATCCGTAGTGCCGTGTTGTCCGACGTCGGCCAGACGACCTCCTCGCGCCAGTCGCCGAGGAGGTCGCCCGACAGGGACGGGGTCGCCTTGGTGCTGTTGTTGGAGTGGACCGAGGCGCCGGTCAGGAGGCGGGTGTCGGAGGCGGTGCCGTACTTGTCGATGTGGGTGCCGTCGAGGAGTTCGCGGACCGGGTCGGCGTCCCACCAGGACAGGAAGTTGGTGCTGGACGGCTTGCGGGTCGACACCACCGTGCCCTTGGGGTTGCGGATGCCGCTCTCGGACGCCGACCACGATTCGGCGCCCGCACTGCCCGCCCAGATGTCCCCGGAGACACCCCGGCCGTTGTCGCCGTTGGCCGGTGTGGACCAGATGATCGCACCGGTCTTCGCGTCCGCCAGCCACGACGACGGCTTCGAGGAATCCTCGTCCACCTTGAACTCCTCCAGGCCCGCACGCGACGGGTCGAGGTCGCCTACGTGCATGGCGTCGCCGTGGCCGTTCTTCGTGGTCCACAGGCCGGAGCCGTTGTCGTCCACGGTCATCGAGCCGTACACGATCTCGTCCTTGCCGTCCCCGTCGACGTCCGCGATCGACAACTGGTGGTTGCCCTGACCGTCGTACCCCTTGCCGGAGTTGGTGGAGGAGTTGGTGTCGAAGGTCCAGCGGCGAGTGAAGGCGCCGCCGCGCCAGTCCCAGGCCGCGATCACCGTGCGGGTGTAGTAGCCGCGGGCCATGATGAGGGAGGGTCGGGCGCCGTCCAGGTACGCCGTGCCCGCGAGGAAGCGGTCCACGCGGTTGCCGTACGAGTCGCCCCACGACGACACCGTGCCGCGCGCCGGAACGTAGTCGACGGTACTCATCGCTTTGCCGGTCTGGCCGTTGAACATCGTCAGGTACTCGGGTCCGGACAGGACGTAACCGCTCGCATTGCGGTAGTCCGCCGAGGAGTTGCCGATGACCACACCCGTTCCGTCGACCGTGCCGTCCGCCGTCTTCATGGCGATCTCGGCCTTGCCGTCGCCGTCGTAGTCGTACACCTGGAACTGCGTGTAGTGCGCGCCGGAGCGGATGTTGCGCCCCAGGTCGATACGCCACAGGCGGGTGCCGTCGAGCCTGACGCCGTCCAGGATCGTGTTGCCGGTGTAGCCGGACTGGGAGTTGTCCTTGGCGTTGGTCGGCTGCCACTTGAGGACGAAGTCCAACTGGCCGTCACCGTCCAGGTCTCCGACGGAGGCGTCGTTCGCCTCGTACGTGTACGCCACGCCGTCGGGGGTCGTGCCGCCGGCCGGTGGCGTGATGGGCACGTCCTTGTAGCCGGTGCGGAACTGGATCGCGTGGACCGAGTCCGCCTGCTCGACACCGCCCACGATCGCGCGGACCGTGTAGTCGGCCTGGGCGGGGGCGCCGGCGTGGAAGTAGTTGGTGGAACCGGTGACCGGGGTCGAGTTGACCTTCGTACCGGCCCGGTAGACGTTGAACGAGACGTCGTTCGGGTCGGTGCCCAGCCAGCGCCAATTGACCAGGTTGCCGGTGTCGGTGTGGACGCTGACGACACCCCGGTCGAGCTTCTCGACCTGGCGGGCGGTGGCGGCCTCGGCCGGGCCTGCGTTGAGACCGGTGAGTCCGGCGGCGATCAGAGCCGCGGTGGCGGCCATCGCCGAGACGGCGGCTCGGCGTCTGCGACGCGCGTTCGAAGACAGGTGCGGGTGCGGATGCGGATGCGGATGCTGCACGTGACGTACCTCCAGAGAGGACGGACGGGTTCCGCACGTTCAGTCGCCGCCGCCCTCCGCCACGTTGCCGTACCTTTCGGCCAGTTCGGCGATCGTTCGGGCGATGCGTTCGCGCAGCTCGGGCGGTTCGAGGACCTCGATGTCCGTGCCCAGGCGCAGGAACTCGCCATGCGCCCGCTCGACGGACTCGATGGGGACCCGGGCGACGGTCCAACCATCCTCTCCTGCACGCCCGTTCACCGTCCTCGGCAGCGTCACGCCCGGGGCCAGCCGCACCACCGCCTCCGCCCGGTACAGCCGGTCATGGAAGTCGCGCTGGTACGCCGTCCAGTAGGCCGCCAGGTCGAAGGCTTCGGGGCGCGTGAACTCCTCGTCGGACGTGGCCAGTTCGAGGATCTGGTCGACCCGGAAGGTACGCGGCCCGGATCCCTCGGCTCCCGCCACGACGTACCAGCGCCCCGCCTTCAGCACCAGCCCGTACGGCTCCAACCGCCGCTCCACATCCGTCGGTTCGACCCAGCGGCGGTAACGGACGTGCAGGACACGGCTGTTCCAGACCGCGTCGGCCACCGCCGGGAGGTACGGGGCGTCGTCGGCCTCCGCGTACCAGCCGGGTGCGTCCAGGTGGAAGCGGCCGCTGATCCGGTCGGCGTGGACACGCAGCTCCGGCGGCAGCGCGGCCCGCACCTTCAGCTGGGCGGCGGCGAGCACGGAACCGAGACCCAGCTCGGCGGCCGGGCCCGGGGCGCCGGAGAGGAAGAGCGCCTCCGCCTCCCCCGCCGTGAGGCCGGTCAGGCGCGTGCGGTAGCCATCGAGCAGGCGGTAGCCGCCGGCGTGGCCCGCGTCGCCGTACAGCGGGACGCCCGCCGCGCCGAGCGCCTCGACGTCCCGGTAGACCGTGCGCACCGAGACCTCCAGCTCCTCGGCGAGCTGGGCGGCGGTCATCCGGCCCCGGGTCTGGAGCAGCAGGAGGATCGAGACGAGTCGGCTGGACTTCACCTCTCCAGAATCCCAGACTTCACTGACACAGGTTGTCAGTGAAGGCGGCCTAGCGTCCCACCATGGCCTTCACCGAGAAACTGCTCACCGTGCCACCCCCGATCGAGCTGGCCGGCCGGCACATCAAGCGCTACCACGTGACCGCCGACCCGGCGGGCATCGCGCCCGAGATCGAGAAAGCGGCGTACGCGATCCTGCCGGAGCTGCTGCCGGAGCCGGACGGCACTGCGCCCGCGACCTTCGTGGTGCTGCACAAGGGCGGCGACACCGGCGCCTATCTCAACGCCTACAGCTGGGTGTGGGACAACGTGCTGCACTTCCGGGGCGTCTCGGCGGGCCAGCCGGTGCTGGGCTGCCCGGACGACGACCCCACCCACTTCATCCGGCCCGACCTGCCCTGGATCGGCTGCGTCTGGGAGCTGCCGCCGATCCTGCACGAACGGGACGCCTGGGTACGGCACCTGCTCGCGCCCGAAGTCCCGGACCTCGACGCCTACTTGGCCGACTCCCTGCCCGAGGGAACGACGGGAGACCGCGCATGAGCGGCCCGCACGACTTCGACTTCCTCCACGGCGATTGGGAGGTGGTCAACCGTCGCCGCACCGATTTCCTCGACCCGGACAGCGGCTGGGAGGAGTTCTCGGCAACGGCCCGCTGTTGGCCGCTGTTCGACGGGGCCGCGAACGTCGACGAGATCGATCTGCCGCAGCTCGGAGCCAAGGGCGCGACCTTGCGGCTCTTCGACCGGGAGACCGAGCGGTGGTCGCTGTACTGGGCATCCAGCCGCAGCGGCACGCTCTTCCCACTCGTGGTCGGTCAATTCGACGGCGACCGGGGCGAGTTCCTCGGTGACGACACGCACGACGGCAAGGACGTACGGGTGCGGTATGTCTGGACGGTCGCGGCGCCGGACCGTGCCCGCTGGGAGCAGGCCTTCTCCCTCGACGCCCTCGACTCTCCCGACGGCGAGGAGACCTGGCTGACCAACTGGACCATGGACTTCAGCCGGCCGCCGGCTTCCTGAAGGCCCGCAGCGTGAACTCCGGGTCGGCGCGCGGCCGTTCCTGGTCGGGCAGCGCCTCAAGACGCTCGGCGAACCGTTCGGTGAGCGGGTCGCCGGGCGGCAGCCGGGTGAACCAGCCGCGGCGCAGATCGGCGGCGGTACGACGGGGACTGCGCCCCTGACCCCGGCCCCTGAAGCGGGCCTGTCCCGCCGGACGCAGGCGCTGCGCGGCGGCGTACGTCTCCACCAGCAGGGCGGCGTCGGGGGCCGGGCGGCGCGGGCGCGGGGCGAGCACCGCGTCGATGTCGCTGCCCACGTCGTGCGCGGCGGCCTTGTCGACGGTGGTGACGTACACCCCGCCCGGCCTGAGCACCCGGGCGCACTCGGCGACGACGGCCCGCACGTGCTCGGGTTCGTCGAGCAGGTGCAGCAGCCACACGCTGGTGACGGCGTCGAAGGTGGCGTCGGGGAACGGCAGCGTGCGGCTGTCGGCGAGGACGATCGCGCCGGGCAGCCGGCGAGCGGCCATCCGGGCCATGCCGTACGTCAGGTCCGCGCCCGTCACCCGAGTGGCGGGCCGCGCCGCCGCGAACCGCCGGGTGACGATGCCGGTGCCGCAGGCGAGGTCGAGCAGCCGGCCGGCCGAGGCGGGGACCAGGCCCAGTACGGCGTCCGCCGCGGCTGCGGCCCGGGGCTCACCGCCGCGGCTCGCGTCGTAGGCGTCGGCTTCCTTGTCGTAGTCGAGCACGGACGTCAGTGTGCCCCGTGGCCCTGCGCCAATTCCTCGACGCGGCGGGCGAGCGCGAAGTCCAGCGCGGTGACCTTGCCGCCGACGCTGTGCGTGTTCACCGACAGGGACACGGTGTTGTAGCCGAGGGTGAGGTCGGAGTGGTGGTCCAACTCCTCCTGGACCTGGGCGATGTGGACGACCATCGCGGTCGCCGCGAAGTGCGTGCCGAGCCGGTAGGAGCGGGTGAGCAGGTCGCCGTCGAGCGACCAGCCCGGCAGCTCGGCCAGCCCCTCCTCGATCTGCTGCTGCGACAGCGGTTCCACGGGCATGGCATCGCTCCTTCGTGACGGCCGGACACCCCTTCAGCGTGCCACAGTCCGGGACCTCGCCGCGCTGGTCAGAGGGGGTCGTCCGCGGCGTGCCCGGTTCCCTTCCGCGGACGTCGACTACGGTCGTCGTATGACCGCCGCCGCGCACGGGAAGTCCGCCACCGCCACCACGGCTTCCACCGTCGACAAGGGTGTCGGCCCGCTGCTGCGGGACTGGCGGGAGCGGCGGCGGGTGAGTCAGCTGGAGCTGGCGCTGCGCGCCGACTCCTCCGCGCGGCACATCAGCTTCATCGAGACGGGCCGCTCCCGGCCCAGCGAGGAGATGGTGCTGCGGCTCGCCGAGCACCTGGACGTTCCCGTGCGCGAGCGCAACGCCCTGCTGCTGGCGGCCGGTTACGCCCCGCACTATCCGGAGACCCCGCTGGACTCCCCCGCCCTGGACGCCCTGCGCGAGGGCGTGGAGCGGCTGATCCAGTGCTACGAGCCGTATCCGGCGCTGGTGGTGGACGCGACGTACCAGGTGCTGGCGGCGAACCGGGGCGTCGCCGTCCTGCTCGACGGCATCCCGGACCATCTCCTCCAACCGCCCCTGAACGCCATGCGGTTGACCCTGCACCCGGAGGGCCTGGCACCGCGCATCCGCAATCTGCGTGAATGGCGCGGGCACCTGCTGGACCAGATGCGGCGCGAGATCGCCCTGCACCGCTCGGAGCCGCTGCGGCAGCTGTACGAGGAGGTCGCCGCCTATCCGGTGCCCGCGTCGGACCCGGCCGCCGAACCGGCCGAGCCCGTACCGTACTTCGCGCTGCCGATGCGGCTTGAGCACGACGGCCGGACGCTGTCGTTCATCTCGTCGATCTCCACCTTCAACACCCCGATGGACGTGACGGTCGCCGAGCTGGCCATCGAGACGCTGCTCCCGGCCGACCCGGCGACGGCCAAGTATCTCCACTCGCTGATGTCCTGACGGGTCCCGGACCGGAGTGCGCCGGCCCGGGACCCGATGTGGCCACGGTCCCGCGCGTCGCGCGCCGAGTCGATTACGTCTGGGGTAATGAGGAGGGAGATCACCGGTGAGGCATATGCCTCACCCGGATCCCATGAGACTGTCGGCGGAACATGACACACTGCTTCGCGCATACTTCGGCGCGTAGGGGAGGCGTGACGTGAGTGAGCGGCGTCCCGCGCCCACCGTGGGCCAGGTGGTGCTCGGCAAGCGCCTGCAGGAACTGAGAGAGGCGGCCGGCCTCAAGCGTGAGGAGGCCGCCCGGGTACTGCGGGTGGCTCCCGCGACCGTACGGCGGATGGAAATGGCCGACGTCGCGCTGAAGATCCCGTATGTCCAGGTGCTGCTGGAGACGTACGGGGTCGCCGAAGAGGAGGCGACGGCGTTCGTCGCGCTGGCCGAGGAGGCGAACCGGCCGGGCTGGTGGCAGCGGTTCCACGACGTGCTGCCGGACTGGTTCAGCCTGTACGTGAGCCTGGAGGGCGCCGCCCGGCTGATCCGCTCCTACGAGCCGCACTTCGTGCCCGGGCTGCTCCAGACCGAGGACTACGCGCGTGCGGTCATGGAGGCGGGCACGGTCGGGCAGACCGAGCCGGGGGCCATCGAGCGGCATGTGACCCTGCGTATGACCCGCCAGCGGCTGCTGGACCGCGACGACCCGCCCCACCTGTGGGTGATCATGGACGAGACGGTGTTGCGGCGGCCGGTGAGCATCCGCGGCGAGGTGATGCGCGGGCAGTTGGACAAGCTGCTCGAGTACGCCGAGCGCGACCGGGTCACGCTCCAGATCGCCGAGTTCGAGGACGGTCCGCACCCGGGGACGTACGCGCCCTTCACGCTCTTCCGCTTCGCCGAGCCGGAGCTGCCCGACATGGTGTTCACCGAGTACCTGACCGGCGCCCTGTATCTCGACTCCCGCAGCGAGGTCTCCGCGCACCTGGAGGTCCTCGACCACATGACGGCGCGCGCGGCCTCGGCCGAGCGCACCAAGAAGCTGCTGCGGGAGTGCCGCGAGGACTTCTGAGCGGCCCGACCCCGAGCGGCACAGCACAGCACAGCCCGGAACCACCTGCACTTCTCCCCCCACGGCACCTCCAGAGTCACGCACCGCACCTTTCCCACACGAGGAGAAGACACGGCATGACCGGATCCGACGCCGCGCCCGTCCAGATAGACACGAGCAGGCCGCACCCGGCCCGGGTGTACGACTGGTGGCTGGGCGGCAAGGACAACTACCCGGTGGACGAGGAGCTGGCCCGCCGCATCCTGGCCGCGGACGGCACCGCGGTGCGCGGGGCGCGCGCCAACCGCCGCTTCATGCACCGGGCGACGCGTACCGTCGCCGAGGCCGGCATCCGCCAGTTCCTGGACATCGGCACGGGCATCCCCACCGAGCCCAACCTGCACCAGGTGGCGCAGAGCGTCGCCCCGGACGCCAAGGTGGTGTACGCGGACAACGACCCGATCGTGCTGCGGCACGCGGAGGCGCTGCTGCACGGCTCGGCCGAGGGCAGCACGGAGTACGTGCACGCCGACGTCCGTGACCCGGACACGATCCTGCGGCTGGCCGGCGAGAGCCTGGACTTCACGCAGCCGATCGCGCTGTCGCTGGTCGCGCTCACCCACTACCTGGGCGAGGACCCCGACGGCGACGACGTGTACGGCCTGATCAAGCGGTACGTCGACGTGCTCGTCCCGGGCAGCTACCTGGTGATGTCGCAGGTCACGCCGGATCTCAACCCGGAGGCCATCGCGCAGGCCGCCGAGCACTTCCGGCGCAGCGGCACCCCGTTCTATCCGCGCGACCTGGCCGAGTTCTCGCGCTTCTTCCACGGTCTGGAACTCCTCGGCCCCGGCGTCATCTCGGTCTACGGCTGGCGGCCGGACCCGGAGGACGTGGCGGCCCAGGCCGAGGGCATCGTGCCCCTGTACGGGGCGGTCGCCCGCAAGGCCTGACCCGTACGGCTGCGGTGAAAAGGTGCGCTCCCCTGCCCCGCCCTAGGTTCGACACCACGGGCAGAGCAAGGGAGCGCACGTGACCGACACGCGGATACCGCCCGCCGAGCCGGGTGCGGCGCTGTTGCGGCTGGGCAGGTTCTTCCGGCCCGGTACACCGGCACCCGATCTGCACAGCATCGGGCTGTCCGGTGGCCGGGAGGCGGACGCCTTCTACCGGGACCGGTGGAGCCACGACAAGGTCGTGAACTCCACGCACGGTGTGAACTGCACGGGTTCGTGCCGGTGGAAGGTGTATGTCAAGGACGGCATCATCACCTGGGAGACCCAGCAGACGGACTACCCGTCGGTGGGCCCCGACCGTCCCGAGTACGAACCGCGCGGCTGCCCCCGGGGCGCCGCCTTCTCCTGGTACACGTACTCGCCGACCCGCGTGCGCTACCCGTACGTCCGGGGTGTCCTGCTCGACCTGTACCGCGAGGCCCTCGCCCGGCTCGGGGACCCGGTCCTGGCCTGGGCCGACCTCCAGGCCGACCCCGAGCGCCGCCGCCGCTACCAGCAGGCCCGCGGCAAGGGCGGACTGGTCCGCGCCACCTGGGACGAGGCCGTCGAGATCGTCGCCGCCGCGCACGTCCACACCATCAAGACGTACGGCCCCGACCGGATCGCCGGCTTCTCCCCCATCCCCGCGATGTCGATGGTGTCGCACGCGGCGGGCGCCCGCTTCCACTCCCTCATCGGCGCCCCGATGCTCTCCTTCTACGACTGGTACGCCGACCTGCCCGTGGCCTCCCCGCAGGTCTTCGGCGACCAGACGGACGTACCGGAGTCGGGCGACTGGTGGGACGCCGCGTACCTGATGATGTGGGGCTCGAACGTCCCGGTCACCCGCACGCCGGACGCGCACTGGATGGCGGAGGCCCGCTACCGCGGCCAGAAGGTCGTCGTGGTCGCGCCCGACTACGCGGACAACGCCAAGTTCGCCGACGAGTGGCTGCATCCGCACCCCGGAACAGACGGAGCGTTGGCCCTGGCGATGGGCCATGTGATCCTCAAGGAGTTCTTCGTCGACCGCGAGACGCCGTTCTTCGCGGACTACGTACGGCAGTTCACCGATCTGCCCTTCCTGGTCACGCTCACCGAGAAGGAAGGCGGACACGTCCCGTCGAAGTTCCTGCGCGCCGCCGACCTCGGGCAGGGCGGCGAGGGCGCCGACTGGAAGACGGTCGTCCTGGACGCGGCCAGCGGTCGCGCGGTCGTCCCGAACGGCTCCCTGGGCTTCCGCTGGACCGACTCCGGCAAGGGCCGCTGGAACCTCGAACTGGGCCCGGTCAAGCCACAGTTGAGCCTGTACGGCCATGAGGCGTCCGGAAACGTCGAGGTCCTGCTCCCCCGCTTCGACACCGACGGCGGCGAGCACGGACAGGGCCGCGGGGACGTCGCACGACGCGGGGTCCCGGCGACCCGGCTCGGCGGGACGGACGGTCCGCTGGTGACGACCGTCTTCGATCTCCTGCTCGCCCAGTACGGGGTCCACCGCCCTGGCCTGCCCGGCAGTTGGCCCACCTCCTACGAGGACGCCCGTACACCTGGCACGCCCGCCTGGCAGGAGACCCACACCTCCGTCCCGGCGGCCAAGTGCGTCAAGATCGCGAGGGAGTTCGCGCGGACGGCCGAGCGGTCCAAGGGCCGCTGCATGATCCTGATGGGCGCGGGCACCAACCACTGGTTCCACTCCGAGACGATATACCGCGCCTTCCTCGCCCTGCTCCAGCTCACCGGCTGCCAGGGCCGCAACGGCGGCGGCTGGGCGCACTACGTCGGCCAGGAGAAGTGCCGCCCGGTGACGGGCTGGGCCACGCTGGCCGCCGCCTCCGACTGGTCGCGGCCACCGCGCCAGATGATCGGCACCGCCTACTGGTTCCTCCACACCGACCAGTGGCGCTACGACCGCTTCACTGCCGACGTGCTGGCCTCGCCGCTGGGCGAGGGCCGGTTCAAAGGCATGACGGGCGCCGACTGCCTCGCCCTGTCGGCGCGTTCGGGGTGGATGCCGTCGTACCCGACCTTCGACCGCAATCCGCTGGAGCTGGGCGAGGCGTTCGGCGACCCGGTGGCCAAGGCGGTGGCCGAACTGCGCGCCGGGACACTGAAGTTCGCCTGCGAGGACCCGGACGCGCCGGAGAACTGGCCGCGCGTGCTGACGCTGTGGCGGGCCAATCTGCTGGGTTCGTCGGCGAAGGGCGCCGAGTACTTCACGAAGCATCTGCTGGGCACGCACTCGTCGTTGAGCGCCGAGGAGGCCTCGGTGGACGAGCGCCCCCGTGACGTCACGTGGCGGGAGGAGGCGCCCGAGGGCAAGCTCGACCTGCTGCTGTCGCTGGACTTCCGGCAGACCTCCTCCACGCTCCTGTCGGACGTCGTGCTGCCCGCCGCGACCTGGTACGAGAAGCACGACCTGTCGTCCACCGACATGCACCCCTACGTGCACTCCTTCACCCCGGCCGTGGACCCGCCGTGGCAGGCGCGCACCGACTTCGACACGTTCAAGGCGCTGGCGGAGCGGGTGAGCGAGCTGTCCGTGCTGCATCTGGGCGTGCGCAAGGACCTGGTGGCGGCGCCGCTCCAGCACGACACCCCGGGCGAGACCGCCCAGCCCGGCGGGGTCGTCCTGGACTGGAAGCGCGGCGAGTGCGAGCCGATCCCCGGGAGGACGATGCCGAACCTTGTCGTCGTGGAGCGGGACTACACCGCGATCGGCGCCAAGTTCACCGCTCTCGGCCCACTCGTCGAGGAACTGGGCCTGCCCGCCAAGGGAATCGCCCTGCACCCGGACGAAGAGGTAGCGCGGCTGCGGGAGTTGAACGGCACGGCCTACCAGGGCCGGCCGTCCCTCGACACTGCGGTGAAGGCCGCCAACACGATCCTCTCCCTGTCCGGCACGACCAACGGGCGGCTCGCCACCCAAGGCTTCCGCACCCTGGAGCAGCGCACCGGACAGGAGATGGCCCACCTGGCGGCCGAGCACGAGGGCAAGCGCGTCACGTACGCCGACACCCAGGCGGCGCCCGTCCCGGTCATCACCTCGCCGGAGTGGTCGGGCAGCGAGTCCGGCGGCCGGCGCTACACGGCGTTCACGCAGAACACCGAGCAGCTCAAGCCCTGGCACACGCTCACCGGACGCCAGCACTTCTTCCTCGACCACGACTGGATCCACGAACTGGGCGAGGCGCTTCCCGTGTACCGGCCGCCGCTCGACATGAACAGGCTGTTCGGCGAACCGCGGCTCGGCCCGGACGGACAACGGGAAGTGACGGTCCGTTACCTCACCCCGCACAACAAGTGGTCCATCCACTCCGAGTACCAGGACAACCTGTTCATGCTGGCCCTCTCCCGGGGCGGCCAGAACATCTGGATGTCCCCGCAGGACGCGGACGCCATCGGGGTCGCGGACAACGACTGGATCGAGGCGGAGAACCGCAACGGCGTGGTCGTGGCCCGGGCCGTCGTCT
This sequence comes from Streptomyces sp. NPDC002499, assembly GCF_053595415.1. NCBI lineage: Bacteria > Bacillati > Actinomycetota > Actinomycetes > Kitasatosporales > Streptomycetaceae > Streptomyces > Streptomyces sp. NPDC002499. Next base: position 326,887 of record NZ_JBSFXO010000011.1, on the reverse strand, counting down.
CGCACCGGATGCCGGCCGGCACGGTCTACATGCATCACGCGCAGGAGCGCACGGTGAACGTCCCGAAGACGGAGGCGACCGGCAAGCGCGGCGGCATCCACAACTCGCTCACCCGGCTGATCCTCAAGCCGTCCCATCTCATCGGCGGCTACGCCCAGTTGAGCTGGGCCTTCAACTACCTGGGCCCGACGGGCAACCAGCGCGACGAGGTGACGGTCATCCGCCGTCGCAGCCAGGAGGTCGAGTACTGATGCGTCCGATGGCCCAGATCGCCATGGTCATGAACCTCGACAAGTGCATCGGCTGTCACACCTGTTCGGTCACCTGCAAGCAGGCGTGGACCAACCGGCAGGGCATGGAGTACGTCTGGTTCAACAACGTCGAGACCCGCCCGGGACAGGGCTATCCGCGCCGCTACGAGGACCAGCAGAAGTGGAAGGGCGGCTGGGAGCTCAACAAGCGCGGGGCGCTGAAGCTCAAGGCGGGCGGTCGTTTCCACAAGCTCGCCGGGATCTTCTCCAACCCCAGGCTGCCGGAGATCAAGGACTACTACGAGCCCTGGACCTACGACTACAGGAACCTCACCGACGCCCCGCTCGGCGACGACTACCCGGTGGCCCGCCCGGTCTCCCAGCTCGACGGCAAGCCGATGAAGATCGAGTGGTCCTCGAACTGGGACGACAACCTCGCGGGCGCCCCCGCCTACGGCGACCTCGACCCGATGGTCGAGCGCACCCGCCAACAGGTCGCGGACAAGGTGAGGTTCGAGTTCGAGCAGACCTTCATGTTCTATCTGCCGCGCATCTGCGAGCACTGCCTCAACCCGGCGTGCGTGGCGTCCTGTCCGTCCGGCGCGATGTACAAGCGGGCCGAGGACGGGATCGTCCTGGTCGACCAGGACCAGTGCCGTGGCTGGCGGATGTGCGTGACGGGCTGCCCGTACAAGAAGGTGTACTTCAACCACCGCACCGGCAAGGCCGAGAAGTGCACGCTCTGCTATCCGCGCCTCGAAGTGGGCCTGCCCACCGTGTGCTCGGAGACGTGCGTGGGCCGGCTGCGCTATCTCGGGGTCGTCCTCTACGACGCCGACAAGGTGACGGCCGCGGCTTCGGTGCGGGACGAAAAGGCCTTGTACGAGGCCCAGTTGGACGTGTTCCTCGACCCCGACGACCACGCGGTGCAGCGGGCGTGCGAGGAGGCGGGCATCCCGTACGACTGGATGGAGGCGGCCCGCCGCTCCCCCGTGCGGGCGCTGATCAGCACGTACAAGGTCGCGCTGCCGCTGCATCCCGAGTACCGCACCATGCCGATGGTCTGGTACATCCCGCCGCTGTCGCCCGTGGTCGACGCGCTGTCGGAGACCGGGCACGACGGCGAGGACGCGCAGAACCTGTTCGGGGCCATCGAGACCCTCCGCATCCCCCTCGAATACCTGGCGGAACTGTTCACCGCCGGTGACGTCGGCCCGGTCCGCGCCTCGCTGGAGAAGCTCGCCGCGATGCGCTCCCACATGCGGGCGATCAACCTCGGCGAGGAACCGGACCCGGAGGTCACGGCGGCCGTCGGCATGGAACCCGCCGAGATCGAGGCGATGTACCGGCTGCTGGCGATCGCCAAGTACGAGGACCGGTACGTGATTCCGACGGCGGCGGTCGGGGACGCGCGCCGCCTCGAGGAGTCCGCGCTGCCCGACGAGTGCAGTCTCGACCACGCGGACGGTCCCGGGATGGGCGGCGACGGGCCGTTCGGTCAGGACTCGGGGCGCAAGCTGCTGCCGATCGTGTCCGTGGAGACCTTCCACGCGCTGCGCGACCGCCAGACCGCGGACCACCCGGACCGGCCGGACCACGACGCGAAGGATGCCTGATGCCCTCGGACGCTGTGCTGTACCAGGCGGCCGCGCTCTGCCTGACCTACCCCGACGACGACTTCCGCGCCCGGCTCCCCCTGCTGCGCGAAGCCGCCCCGCAACTACGGGAGTTCGTCGACCACGCGGCCCTCACCCCACCGCAGGAGCTGGCCGCGCACTACGTCCAGGTCTTCGACTTCAAGAACCGGCACAGCCTGTATCTGAGCTGGTGGCACGACGGCGACACCCGGCGGCGCGGGATGTCCCTGGTCCGCTTCAAGGAGCTGTACCGCGCTCACGAGCTGGAGTTCACCGGCGAGGAGCTGCCGGACTTCCTGCCGGCGGTCCTGGAGTTCACGTCCCGCACCGGCAACCTCGAACTCCTCTCCGAGTACCGCGCCGCCCTGGACCAACTCCGCGCCCGCCTAGCCGACTTCGGCACGCCCTACGCGTCCGTCCTGGACGCCGTCTGTGCCACCCTGCCGCCCGCACCCACCGAGGCACGCCGATGAGTACGTTCCTGTGGGGCGCCCTGCCCTATCTCGCCTTCGTCCTGCTGGTCGCCGGCCTGTTCTGGCGCCACCGCTACGACAAGTTCGGCTGGACAACACGCTCTTCGCAGGTCTACGAGTCGAGGCTCCTGAACATCGCCTCCCCCGCCTTCCACTACGGCATCCTGTTCGTCCTCGCCGGCCATCTGGTGGGTCTGTTCGTCCCCGAGTCATGGACCCACGCGGCCGGTATCAGCGAGCACGTCTACCATCTGCTCTCGCTCTACGGCGGCACCGCGGCCGGTGCCCTCACGGTCGCCGGCATCCTGCTCCTGCTCTACCGCCGCCGCACCAACGCCCCCGTGTTCCGGGCGACCACGGTCAACGACAAGCTCATGTACGTCGTGCTGCTCGCGGCGATCGCGATGGGCATGGTGGCGAAACTGACCCACGCCTCCGGCGACGGCTACGACTACCGCCAGTCCATCGCCCCTTGGGCCCGCAGCCTGTTCACCCTCCAGCCGAGGACGGAGCTGATGGCGGGCGTGCCGGTGCTGTACCAGATCCACGCCGTCATCGGCATGACACTGATCGCGCTGGTGCCGTACACCCGCCTGGTCCACATGTTCAGCGCGCCGGTCCAGTACCTGTTCCGCCCGTACGTGGTCTACCGCAGCCGCGACCCCAGACAGTTGGGGCCGCGGCCGGAGCGTAGGGGGTGGGAGAAGACCGGTTCCTAGGGGTGGCTAGGCCGCACCGCCCTTCGTGTCCCGGTCGTCGTCGACGATCTCCGCGTCCACCACTCCCTCGTCGTCCTGCGGTGAGGTGTCCTGCTCGGTACCGGTGCCACCGCCGTCGGCGCCGTCCGTCGGAGGCCGGTCGGCCTGCGCGTACATCGCCTGGCCCATCTGCTGGCTGACGGAGGCGAGTTTCTCCACGCCCGTGCGCAACGCGGCCGTGTCGGCGTCCTGTTCCAGCAGTTCCTTCAGCTCCGTGGCCGCGGCCTCGACCTCGGACCTGGTCTCGGCCGGGATGCGCTCCTCGTTGTCGCGGACGAACTTCTCGGTCTGGTAGACGAGTTGCTCGGCCTGGTTGCGGGTCTCGGCGGCCTCCCGGCGCTTGCGGTCCTCGTCGGCGTACTGCTCCGCCTCCCGCATCATGCGGTCGATGTCGTTCTTCGGGAGCGCCGAGCCACCGGTGACCGTCATCTTCTGTTCGCGACCCGTGGCGAGGTCTTTCGCCGACACGTGCATGATTCCGTTGGCGTCGATGTCGAAGGCGACCTCGATCTGCGGCACCCCGCGCGGGGCGGGCGGCAGCCCGGTGAGGTCGAAGACGCCCAACTTCTTGTTGTACGCGGCGATTTCGCGTTCGCCCTGGTAGACCTGGATGCCGACCGAGGGCTGGTTGTCGGCGGCGGTCGTGAAGATCTCCGAACGCCGGGTCGGGATCGTGGTGTTGCGCTCGATCAGCTTGGTCATGATGCCGCCCTTGGTCTCGATGCCGAGGGACAGCGGGGTGACGTCGAGCAGCAGGACGTCCTTGACGTCGCCGCGGATGACGCCCGCCTGGAGGGCCGCGCCGACGGCGACGACCTCGTCGGGGTTGACGCCCTTGTGCGGGTCCTTGCCGGTGAGTTCCTTGACCAGGTCGGTGACCGCGGGCATACGGGTCGAGCCGCCGACCAGGATGACGTGGTCGATCGCCGCGAGCGGCACGTTCGCGTCCTTGATCGCCTGGTGGAAGGGCGTCTTGCAGCGGTCGAGGAGATCGGCGGTCAGCTCCTGGAACTGCGCCCGGGTCATCTTCTCGTCGAGGTGCAGCGGCCCGGCCGCGGAGGCCGTGATGTAGGGCAGGTTGATGGTGGTCTCGGTCGAACTGGACAGCTCGATCTTGGCCTTCTCGGCGCCCTCGCGCAGCCGTTGCAGGGCCATCTTGTCGGTGCCGAGGTCGATGCCCTGCTGCCCCTTGAACTTCTTGACCAGGTACTCGACGACCCGCTGGTCCCAGTCGTCACCGCCCAAGTGGGTGTCGCCGTTGGTCGCCTTGACCTCGATGACTCCGTCGCCGATCTCCAGCAACGACACGTCGAAGGTGCCGCCGCCGAGGTCGAAGACCAGCACGGTCTGCTCCTCGCCCCGGTCCAGACCGTAGGCGAGCGCGGCGGCCGTCGGCTCGTTGATGATCCGCAGCACCTTCAGGCCCGCGACCTCCCCGGCCTCCTTGGTGGCCTGCCGCTGCGAGTCGTCGAAGTACGCCGGTACGGTGATCACCGCGTCCGTGACGTCCTCACCGAGGTAGGCCTCGGCGTCCCGCTTCAGCTTCTGCAGCACCCGGGCGGACAACTCCTGCGCCCGGTAGCGGGTCCCGTCGATCGAACCCTCCGAGGGGAAACGCCACTCCGCGTCACCCATGTACCGCTTCACCGAGCGCGCGGTGCGCTCCACGTTCGTCACGGCCTGCCGCTTGGCGACCTCGCCGACCAGCACCTCCCCGTTCTTGGCGAAGGCCACCACCGACGGTGTGGTCCTGGCTCCCTCCGCGTTGGCGACGACGGTGGGTTCGCCGCCCTCAAGGACGGCGACCACCGAGTTCGTGGTCCCCAGATCGATCCCGACCGCACGTGCCATTTCGGTCCCCTTCCGCCAGGGCACTTCCCCGACTACAGCACAAAACTTGAGTGCGCTGTTGTCAATGCCGCCTACCCGGAAACGACGATGCCGCGCCCCCGATCGGGGAACGCGGCACCGAAGAAGTGACCAGGCCTACGGGGTCAGGCGAGCTTGGCCGACAGCGTGATGGTCGTGCCGGTGAGCGCCTGGCTGACCGGGCAGTTCTTCTTGGCGTCCTCGGCGGCGGCGACGAAGGCCTCGTCGTCGATGCCGGGAACGGTGCCCTCGACCGTGAGGTGGATGCCGGTGATGCCCTCACCCGGCTGGAAGTTCACGTCGGCCGAGGTGACGAGCTTGGTGGGCGGGGTGCCGGCGCCGTTGAGGGCGTGCGACAGCGCCATGGAGAAGCAGCTGGAGTGCGCGGCGGCGATCAGCTCTTCCGGGCTGGTCTTGCCGTTGGCGTCCTGAGAGCGCGAAGCCCACGTGACCGGCTGCGCCTCGATGGCACCGGAGGAGTCGAAGTTCACGACACCTTGGCCCTCGATCAGGTTGCCTTCCCAGACGGTGTGTGCGGAGCGCGTGGTTGCCACGATTGTTCCTTTCGGGTGGGGCCCCGGGCGGGGCCCGTATCCGGGTGCCAGGACACCATCCGATCACACCTTCTGCCGGTGCACCCACATGACCGGCACGACGGTCGTCCACGCCGTGAGGTCAGCGCACCCGGAACACCGGCCCCCGCGCGCTGAACGGCAGTCGAGCGCCCTGCGGGATCAGGTACGCGTGCTCGCGCCGCACCCGCAGGACGTCGCACCAGCCGTCGGTGATGACCAGGATCGGGGTGCCGCGCGGGAAGTCGTCCGCGCGGTGCAGGAGATCGATGCCCGGCTGGAGGACCGTACCGCCGCGGCCGTGCACCCGGACCCGGCCGGCGATCTCCGTCACCGGCACGAACCCGGCGTCGTGCGCGGCCGCGTCGCAGAAGACGACGCGGGCGGCCGGTACGTCACGGGCCTCGGCGTACGAGGCGATCGCGCCGAGCGCCTTGCCGAGCAGGACGCGGTCCATCGAGCCGGAGGTGTCGAGGACCACGCCGAAGGTGCAGCGGGCGATCTCCTCGGGCGGGAAATAGCGGCCCGCGCGCGGGATGTCGGGGGTGGAGGACTGGCGGCGCGAGGGACGGGCGTAGGAGCGCACCGGTTCCGGGCGGGGCACGAACTCGTCGAACCAGCGGGCCAGTTGGGCGTCCCAGGGCAGCGGCGGGTGGCTGAGGGCGCGGATCTCCTCGATCAGGCCGCCGGGCAGGTAGCCGCGCTCCTGCTGCTGGTGCAGGTCGAGGCCCTGGCACAGGCCCCGCCGGTAGAACTCGTCGAGGTCGACGTAGTCGCCGGGCGGGCCCAGCGGGGTGCCGAGCACGTCGCCGACGCCCTTGCCGCGCAGGGTGGCCAGGCGGCGCATGCGGCGCAGGTCGCCGGCGATCCGGTCGTAGACCTCCTCGGCGGACAGACCCGTCAACTCGCGGTCGTACAGCAGGCCTTCGGGCATCGTGCCGACCTGCATCTCGCTCAGCCAGCCGTTGACGACGTAGTCGCAGGCGATGTTGAAGAGGTAGGGGTCACGGGTGCCGCAGCGGTCGCCGTGGCGCAGGGCGGCGTGCAGCATCTCGTGGCCGAGGATGAAGCGCCACTCCTCGTCGTCGAAGGTCCGCAGCGGGTTGACGTAGATCTCGCCGGCCTCGGTGTTGACGGCGGCCACCGCGATGCCGTGGGCGCGGGCGAGTTCGGCGTCGGCGACCAGCTTGATGCCGGCCGCGATGCCGCCGAGCAGCGGGTAGGAGGAGACGAACCAGCTCAACGCCCGCTGCCAGGGCCGCAGTTCGGCGATCTGCCCGGTCAGGGAGTCGCGTCGGCCGCCCGCCATGTCCATCGCCGCCGACACGGTCCGGGTCAGCGCGGTGGCGAACGCCAGCTGCCAGTCCGGGGGTTGACCCAGCCAGCCGTGCCAGGGCAGGAGCAGCTGGTCGGGCTCGCCGTCCGCCGTACCGCAGTGCTCGTACGCGGCCGGCAGGCCGTCCCGCCGCCAGCGCGCGGCGAGTTGCTCCTCGTCGCCGTCGGGGTAGGCGGTGGGCAGCTCCTCGGGGGTCCTGCCGATGGTGAAGCCGAGCAGGAAGCGGTTGACGACGACGCAGCGCGCGGCGAGGTCGAAGCGGTCCGGCTGGGTGCGCTCGCCCTTGACGGCCGGTACGTGTCCGAAGCCGAGGTGGAGCACGGCGTGCGCCACCGCCCAGGCCCAGTCGGCCGGTTCGGCCAGGCGTTGCGGGTGGGCGTGCAGGTCGCCGTCGGAGTCGACGCGCACGAGGCCGTCCCGGGGCGCGAGCCGGCAGTCCTCGTGCCGGCAGACGTTGAACTCCACCGCCGCCAGCGCCGGGTTGGCCCCGACCAGCCGCATCCCCGCGGCGAAGGCCTCGGCCGCCAGATCCCGCTTCTTCTCGCCCTTGGTCCGGGCCCGGCTCACCGCCGCGCCTCCACCAGGCGCGGCATGTCCCGGGCCGCCTCGACGAGGAACCACGAGGGCAGCACGGGGTTGCCGTCGGCGTCGGAGGCGATGACGGTCTGCGCGACCTCGACGGAGATCTCGGCGAGCTGCACGAGCAACGACTTGGCGCGGTACGCGGTCTGCCGGCCGCTCGCCGACATGTGCTCCTTGCTGACCGGGAGTTCCTTGACCAGCCGGCCGCGGAACGACTCGGCGAGGTAGTACAGCAGGTCGCGGTCCTGCATGCGGTGCGGCCAGCCGGCGTCGCCCTTGATGATGGCCTCGATGCCGTACCGGCTGCGCACGATCTTGACGTAGCCGCAGAAGGCGGTGGCGTGCGCGGGCGTCAGCGTGCCGTGCGCGAGCACCTTCAGGGTCTCCTCGTCGAGGTCGCGGCCGAAGGAGTGCAGCGCGTCGGAGAGCATGTGCCAGGAGCGGGGCGTGGAGAACGGCTCCTCGGTCTTCGGCGGCTTGGACCACAGGTGGTCGGGCCGGTCGGTGAGGTGGTCCAGGACCCACGGGTGGATGTCGTTGTTCGCCGCCCAGGTCAGCCAGTCCGTGGCGGAGGCCTCCAGGTGGACGTGGGCGAGCCGGTTGACCAGGGCGGAGGCGATCGGGCGGGCGAGCGCGTTGTCGGTGGCGCGGTTGCCGGCGCCGATGACGATCGAGCCCTTCGGCAGCTCGTAGTTGCCGATACGGCGGTCCAGGATCAGCGAGTAGAACGCCTTCTGCACGTCCGGCGAGGCCGCGTTCAGCTCGTCCAGGAACAGGCAGTACGGCTCGTCGCGGGCGATCGCCTCCGGCGGGCAGAACACCGAGCGCCCGTCCCGGATCTGCGGCACCCCGATCAGGTCCTCGGGCGCGAGCTGGGTCCCGAGCAGACTCACGCACTCCAGCCCCAGCGACTCGGCGAACTCCCTTACCAGGGAGGACTTTCCGATGCCGGGCGCGCCCCAGAGGAAGACCGGCCGCACGGTGGCGAGGCCGAGCAGCAGTTCGGGTATCCGGGCGGGAGTGACGGTGACGGCTGCCTGCACGCAGTTGCTCCTGGGAGGGTCGAGGGGCGCGCGCGACATGCGACGTCCGATACGACCAGTGTGTGCGGGGAGCCGATCCGACGCAGCCGATTATTCGGCCGCCGGGCCCACGCGAGCCGCTAGGCCGCGCGGTCCTCCCGGGCCGGCAGCGGCACCTGCGGTCCGTCCGTCTCGCGCAGCCAGCGCAGCAGCACCCGGTGCACCGACTCGGCTCCGACCAGCTCGCAGCCCTCCTGGACCGGCGGCGAGAACGCGACCGGGGAGAGCAGGAACGGTCTGCCCTGCGCCCCGCCGAGCCCTCCGTGCGACCCGATCTGCTCCTCGAACGCGAGGACTTCGCCGTCGGCCGGGTCGTGCGCGGAGTTGACCATGATGTCGGCGGTGTGCGGAAAGCCGTGCGTGCGCCGCACGGCGTCGGCCGCGCCCGTCCCGAACGCCCCCAACGGCCCTGGATCCCCGTCGAGTTGGTCCAACGGGATCTCGGCGCCGTACGCCCCGAGCACGACCCCGCCGTGCTCCTCGCTGCGCACCAGCAGGAAGCCGATGCCGGGGTGGTTGGCGAGCGTGGTCAGCAGGGCGGGGTGGCGGGCGTCGATCTCCTCCTTGCTCATCCGGTGCGGCACGTCCGGGAAGGAGACCAGGCCGAGGTTGCCCGAGGCCAGGACGATCGGCTCCGAGCGGCGGGAGGGCCGGTGCTGTTCGCCGCCCTCCTCGACCGGGCGGCGCAGCGCGGCCCGTACGGCGGCGCGCGCCTCGGCCCCGCTGTGCGTGCGCCGCGCCTTGCGCGGCACGGGCAGCCCGCAGCCGGCCCGCACCAGTTCGCCGAGGCCGAGGCCGTAGCGGGACCGGAAGGTCTCGCCCGGGCTCTGGCCGTGGTCGGAGAGCAGGACGATCCGGTACGGCCGCGGGGCGTGCTCCGAGGCGTTCTGGATCAGCGCGAGCGAGCGGTCGAGCCGGGCGAGGACCTTCTCGGCGTCCCGGCCGTGCGGCCCGGAGTGGTGCGCCACCTCGTCGTACGCCACCAGGTCCGCGTAGACGGAGGTGCGCCCGGCGAACATGTCGCCGATCACCGCGGCGACGACGACATCGCGTTCGACGACGGTCGCGAAGGCGCGGATGAGGGGGTAGAGGCCGCCGCGCTTGACGCGCGGGCGCTGCTTGCAGGCCCGGGAACGGGTGGACTGGCCGATCTCGCGGCCGACCTCGGCGACGAAGGACATCGCGGTGCGCACGGCGTTGGCGGGGTCGGCGAAGTACGCGAAGTAGCCCGCCCTGGACCGGTTCTCGCGCCCGCGCCTGCGGGTGGCGATGGACAGGACGAGGGCCTGTTCGTCGGCGCCGCCGCTGAACAGGTTGCCGCGGCTGGCGCCGTCGGCGCTGAGCAGGCCGCCGTCGCCGGTGCGCTCGACGGCGCGGCGCTGGAGTTCGGCGGCGCTGGTCGGCCGGTTGCAGACCATGACCTCGCGGGTGTCCTTCTCGTACCAGCGGAAGGCGGGCACGTCGAAGTTGCTGCCGTGCAGGATGCCGAGCTGGCTGGCGCCGGTCTGGCTGGACCAGTCGGTGCGCCACGGGGTGAGCCGGTGACTGCCCTCCAGCCAGCCGGCGACGGTCGGCATCAGGCCCTTGCCGACGGCGGCGAGCAGCACGTCGTGGCCGACGCCGTCGAGTTGCAGGAAGACGGTGCCGGGGCTGGACGGACCGGTCGGGCCGCGGTCGCGGCGGCGGTCGGCGAGACGGTAGAGGCGGCGGCGGTAGGCGTCGTCGTCGCGGACGGCCAGCGCACCGCCAGTGGCGGAGGCGACGGCCGACATCACGGCGGCCACCACGACGGCGGTCTCCGGGGCCACCTCACCCCGTCCCGACGGGTTGATGCGCAGCGCGATCAGCAGCAGCGACCCGTTGAGCACGAACACCAACAGGCCCAGGACCAGGGCGGGTACGAGCAGCAGCAGCCGGACGAGCAGCGGCCACACCAGTGCCGACAGCAGACCGAAGGCGCCGGCGCCGAATGCCGCGGTGACCGCTATCCGGGTCGCGCTGTCGCCGTCCGGTGACTGGATCTGGAAGTCCGGCAGGATCCCGGCGAGCACGAGCATGGTGACCGTGGAGACGGCCCACACGGCGATGCTGCGCCCCATCTGACTGGCGATCCGCCGCCAACGCCCGCCACGCACGCCCTGCCACCTCACGTCCCGGCCCGACGCCGGAGCGGGCCCCTGTCTCCCTACCCTGTCATACGGCCCGGACCGACCGGTTTCCCGACAGGAGCCGCTTGTATCGGGTCAGCGGCCGTCGTATCCCGCCGTCGGCATCGACAGACGGCGATGCACCCGCGCCTTCATCTGCGCGTCGTAGGCCGGCTCCGCGGACCCCACGGTCTCCACCCGCACCCCGCGTCGCGCGCACTCCGCGGTGAACTCCTCGACGGACGACAGCGCGCTCTCCAGGACCCGTCGGCTGGGCGCCACGAACAGGTCGGACCCGGGCCGGACCCCGTCCCACAGCACACAGTGGTCGGCCCGCAGCCCTCGGACCAGAAGCTCCCGGCTGACGATGAAGCCCCGCTCGGCGGCCCAGCGGGCACACATGGCGTGCTGGCTGCGGGAGTCCACCAGGAAGGGGTCGTCGTCCAGCTCTTCGAGCGGCGTCAGACTCGCGATCGCAGTGACCCGCACCGGTCCCATGGCGTCCCCCTCACCTCCGGGTTTCGCCGCCGACCCTACTCCAGCCCGTAGGCTTCGGGGAGTCGCGCGAAGGAGGCAAAGAAGTGCCGGTGGAGATCACCTGGTGGGGTCACGCCACCTGCACGGTCGCGGACTCGGGCGTACGTGTGCTCACCGATCCCCTGTTCGCACGCCGGCTCGCGCATCTGCGCCGCCGGCGCGGGGCGGTCCCGACGGCCGACGCGCGGCGCGCGGACCTGGTCCTGGTCTCCCATCTGCACGCCGACCACCTGCACGTTCCCTCTCTTGAACGGCTCGATCCGGGCACGCGCCTGCTGGTGCCCCGGGGCGCACCACGGGCGGTACCGGGGCTGCGCCGGCTCACTCAGCTGTCGGTGACCGAGGTGGCGCCCGGGGACGTGATCCCGGTGGGTGACGTGGTGGTACGGGTGGTGCCGGCGCGGCACGACGGGCGGCGGCTGCCGGTCGGTCCGCACCGCTCGCCCGCGCTCGGCTACGTCGTCGAGGGCGAGGCCCGGACGTATTTCGCCGGGGACACCGGCCTGTTCGACTCGATGGCGAAGGAGGTCGGGCCGGTCGACGTGGCACTGCTGCCGGTCGGCGGCTGGGGCCCGTATCTCGGCGAGGGGCATCTGGACGCGGGGCGGGCGGCCGAGGCGCTGGCCCGGCTGGCGCCGCGCAGTGCGGTGCCGGTGCACTACGGCACGTACTGGCCGATCGGGATGGACGCGGTGCGCCCCCATGAATTCCACGCCCCCGGAGAGGAGTTCGTACGCATCGCGGCCGAGCGCGCGCCCGACGTGGCCGTGCATCTGCTCGGGCACGGGGAGAGCGTGCGCGTGGGAGTCGCCCGGTGATAGCGCTGGCCGCGGCCTCGACGACGACCGCGCCCGAGACCGCGCAGCAGGCGATCGGGTATCCGACGCTGTTCCTGCTGGTGCTGCTCGGGGCGCTGGTGCCGGTGGTGCCGACGGGGGCGCTGGTGAGTTCGGCAGCCGTGGTGGCCATCCATCAGACGGCGCCGCTCGCGATGGTGCTGGTCTTCGTGACGGCGTCACTGGCCGCGTTCCTCGGCGACGCGACGCTGTACTGGCTGGGGCGACGGGGCCTGCACTCGAAGAACGGCTCGCGCTGGCTGGAGGCGATCCGCTCCCGAGCGCCGGAGGAGCGCCTCACCCAGGCGCAGGAGAAGCTCGCCGACCACGGAGTGGCGGTACTGATCCTGTCCCGCCTTGTCCCGGCGGGCCGCCTCCCGGTCATGCTGGCCTGTCTCCTGGCCCGCTGGCCGATGCGCCGCTTCGCCCGCGGCAACCTCCCGGCCTGTCTCGCCTGGGCCGTCACCTACCAACTGATCGGCGTCCTCGGCGGCTCCCTCTTCAACGAGCCCTGGGAGGGCGTGGTCGCCGCGGTCGCCCTGACGGTGGTGATCAGCACGGCACCGACTCTCTGGCGCCGGGTACGGAAGCCCAGGGCGGCTTAGAACGAGGATCGGGCGCAGGCGTATCGCACCGACACCTCCCGAGCACGGGGTGGCGGGAACGCGGTATCGGTCGGCGGGTCGGTGCGTACCCGGCTCCGGGGTCCGCGGGCTACGTTCGGGCGATGGCACAGATCAGTTATCGGGCCGGGGACGGCTGCGCCCTGCACGGCATGACACTGGGCGACGGCCCGCCGCTGGTCCTTCTGCACGCGGGCGGCCCCGATCACGAGAGCATGCTCCCGTTGGCCGAACTGCTCGCCGACCGTTGGCTGGTCGTCCTGCCCGACCTGCGGGGCTACGGGCGTTCGGTGTGCCGGGATCCGGAGCGCTTCACCTGGGACCGGTACGCCGAGGACGTCATCGGGCTCCTCGACCACCTCGGGCTCCCGGACGCCGTACTCGCCGGCGCGGGGATCGGCTCCACGGTCACGCTCCGGACCGCGGCCGCGTACCCGGCGCGCGTGCGGGCCGCCGTGCTGATCGGGGTCGAGGACATCGAGGACGACGAGGCGAAGGAGGCGGAGATCCGGTTCCTCGACGCGTTCGCCGAGCGGGTCGCGGCCGACGGCATCGAGGCGGGCTGGGCGCCGATCCTCGCCGCGCTCCCGCCCGTCGTCGGCGCCATGGTGCGGGACGCCATCCCGCGCTCGGACCCCGCCAGCATCGTGGCCGCGGCGGCGATCGGTCACGACCGCTCCTTCCACGGCGTCGCCGAACTGGCCACGATCACCGCGCCGACCTTGGTCTTCCCCGGCGCCGACCCCCGCCACCCGGCCGCCCTGGCCGAGGAGGCCGCCGCCGCTCTCCCGCACGGCGAGCTGGCCACGGTCCGGATCGACGGGGAGCTCCGCACCGCCGAGGACCTGGCCCGCGCGACGGCCCCTACGATCCGAGCGTTCCTCGGACCGTAGGGGCCTGCGTTCGCCGACCTATCCGCTCACTCCCCCAGCACGCGCGACCCTCCCACCGGCAGGTCCCACAGGTCCTCTCGCGCGAGACCCGCCTTCTCCCACGCCGTGCGTACGCGCGTGAGGGGTTCCAGGACCGGTTCCGCCGAGAGGACGAACGTGCCCCAGTGCATGGGGGCCATCCGACGGGCGCCGAGGTCCTGGGTGGCGCGGACCGCCTCCTCGGGATCGCAGTGGACGTCACTGAGCCACCAACGGGGGTCATAGGCCCCGATGGGCAGCAGGGCGAGATCGATGCCCGGGTAACGGCTGCCGATACGGTCGAACCAGTGGCCGTACCCCGTGTCGCCGGCGAAGTACACGCGCTGTCCGTCGCGGGCGGTCAGCACCCAACCGCCCCACAGCGTGCGGCAGGTGTCGGTGAGGGAGCGCTTGGACCAGTGGTGGGCGGGGACGAAGTCGAAGCGGACGCCGTCCAGTTCGGCCGCCTCCCACCAGTCCAGTTCCGTCACGGCGGTGAATCTGCGGCGGCGGAACCAGCGGGCGAGCCCGGCCGGCACGAACACCGGGGTGTCGCGCGGGAGTCGGCGCAGGGTGGGGGCGTCCAGGTGGTCGTAGTGGTTATGGCTGATGACGACCGCGTCGACACGCGGCAGGGCGCTCCAGGCGACCCCGACCGGGGTGATGCGGGCGGGTGTGCCGAGGATGCGGCGGGACCAGACCGGGTCGGTGAGGACGGTGAGGCCGCCGATCCGGACGACCCAACTGGCGTGTCCCGCCCAGGAGACGGCGACCGTGCGGGCGTCGACCCGGGGCAGCGGACCGGGTTCGAAGGGGAGCCGGGGGATGTCGGCGAGGCCCTCGCGCCCGGGGCGCACGGAACCCTCGCGGGCGAAGCGGGCCGTGGCCTTGAGGCCGGGCAACGGGGCGGTCAGACGGTCGTGGAAGGTCCGCGGCCACACCCGCCGCTCACCCTGCGGACGGGGCTCGGCGAGCGGCGGTGAGGGCGGCGGCGGGGCCAGCGGGGACAACGGTGTCATCGGGAGCGTGGAGGGCATGGTCGTCTGCGGTGTCGTACTCGTGGTGGTCGACTCTGACTGTTGCGTCATCGAGGAGGCTCCCATCGCTGAGCGTCGTCGCGGAGATCGTCGAAGACCGACTTCAGTCGGATCAACGCGCGTTGCACGTGTGGCAGTTCCAACGGCGTGGGTGACGTGAGGCATTCCGCGCGTTCGTCGTCCGTACGGCCCAGCAGCGGGCCGGTGGACAACCGGACGCGCAGGGCGCCGAGTTCGTCGCCGAAGCGGTGACCGCCGGGCGCGGGCATGCCGAGCCGGGCGGCGAGGAAGTCCTCCAGCTCCTGGGCGTCGCCCACGCCGTGCGCCGTGAGTGCGGGGCGCAGCGGGTCCAGGTCGACGTACAGGTGGCGGCCCGCCTGCGGGGGACGGGACACCGCGCCGGCCTCGACGACCGCGTGGTGCGCGGCGGCGGCCACGCGCGCGTGGAGGCGTACGGCGGCGGCGAGACGCGCGGTGACCGGCGCGGGTTCCGTCAGAGCGTAAGCGGCCGGCGCGGCGACGGGGCCGGCGATCCAGGCGCCCATGGCGGTGAGTACGTCGAGCACGCGTGCGTGGAGGGCGGTTCCGTCCTCGTCGGCCGGGAAGCGGGCGATGGCGGCCGGCCAGCCCGCCGGCAGCAGGGCGCCGGCCAGGTCGGTGACGACGGTGACCCGGTCGGGCCGCATCTCGGCGGGGCTGAGCTGCACGGAGTCGTGCGGGGCGTGCACGGTGTCGCGCCAGGTCTCGTCGCTGACCACGTGCAGCCCCGCCTCGACGGCGGCCTCCACGCACGCGTGCAGCACGTCGGGCGGCGCCACGGTCGCGGTCGGGTCGTCGGCGACGGACAGCACCAGCAGCCGCGGATCCCCGCCCTCGGCCCGCACCCGGCGCACGGTCTCCAGCAGGGCGTACGGATCCGGCACACCCCCGCACTCGGCCGGCGTCGCCACGTGGAAGACGGGCCTGCCCAGCAGTCGTGCGTACGGCGCCCACCAGGCCGCGCACGGCCGGGGCACCAGGACGTCGCCGCCGAGGGCCGCGGTCAGCGCGAGCAGCAGGGCGGGGGCGCCGGGTCCCGCGGCGACCCCGGCGGGTTCGACGGGCAGTCCGCGGCGCTGCCAGTAGCCGCAGGCCGCCTCCCGCAGTGCGGTGCCGCCGCCGACCGGCTCCCCGTCGGCGGTGGCCGCCGCGGCGGCGAGTGCGGCGCCGAGCTCGGGCAGCACGGGCAGCCCGTCCTCGGGGAGATGCGGCCCGTAGCGGACGGGGCCGTGGCCTTCCGGGGCCGTCCGCCGCATACGTACCTCCGCGCCGTGCCTGCTGCCGTGTCCGTCGCCCTCGGAGACCGTGGGACGTCCGTCCGCCCCCGGCCGCGTCCCGGTCCCCGGCCCCGTGTCCATCCCCGTCCCCCCGTCCGGTGCGTCCGCGCCCGGTAAGCCGCCTCCCCGTCGCCGTCCCGCCGGCTGTTCCCGCCGCCACGCACGGTGGTCACCGGTGCGTACGAGGCAGGTCGTGCCGTCGGGATCCGCGTACCCGGCGTGACTGACGCCGGCAGGTGTCCGCAGGGTTGCTCCGGTCGCCCGGGCGGTGCCGGACGCGGGCCGCCGGGTCACCTGTCCACGGCGGCGTCCCGGTGGCGCAGCCGGTACGCGGCGGCACCCAGGCCGCCCGCGATCAGGACGCCGCCGGCGACCAGGGCGGGCACGGAGTCGGTGAACGTGCCGCCCTCGCCGGCCTCGACGCCGCGCTGGACGGGGGCGGCGGCACAGTCCTCGGTGCGCGGCTCGACCCGGGTGTCGGTGCGGGGCTGGACCCAGGTGTCGGCGTGGGGTCCGGCGCAGGTCCGGCCGCCGCCGTCGCCGCCACCGCCGTTCCCGCGGGTCACCGTGAAGGTGGCGCTCCAGGCCTTGCCCTGGCCGCCGGGCGCCGCCGGGCAGGTGCCGTCGACGGTCCACGCGGAGTCCCGGGTGACCGCGTTCGGGCCGCGGTCCGGGAAGTCGTCGGCGGGGGCGATGCGGGCGGTGCCGCGGTAGGCGGGCCCGGCGATCGCGTCGTCGTTGCCGGCCACGCGCTGGAGCTGGACGGTGCCGTCGTCGAAGGCCTGCGAGGTCGCGTCGAGGGTGGCGGGCGCGGTGCCGCTCGTGGCGTCGCAGGAGACCGAGACGGTGACGCTGCCGCCCGGGGAGGCGTTGCTCGGGCTGACCTCCGCGGCCGGGTCCGCGAAGGCGGCCGAGGCGGCGGCGCCGAGCGCGGCACCGGCCAGGGCGGCGGCGGACAGGACACGGGCGGTGCGGCGCATGGGAAGGGCTCCTTCGGCCGGCGGCTGCGGGGACACGGAGTTCGTGTCCCCGCAGCCATCACAGCCCGCCCGACGGCGCCGCGCGCGCGGCCGGACACCATTCGCGGGACGCGCACGGCCGACCGGGTGACATGCGGAACGCTCCCCCGTGGACCCACGGGGGAGCGTCTCACCGAACCAGAACTCGAACCCGAACTCGTACCTGAGCCCGAACTCGAACCCGACCCCTTCGCCTAGGCCGCGCCGCTCATGACCTGCTCGCGCACCTGGGTGCAGCAGCGGTTGATGAGCCGGGAGACGTGCATCTGGGAGATGCCCAGCTGCTCGGCGATGCGGCTCTGGGTCATGTCGTCGAAGAACCGCATGTAGAGGATGGTCCGCTCACGCTCGGGCAGGGCGGCGAGGCGGGGCGCGACGGCCTCGCGGTCCACCACCGTGTCCAGTCGCCCGTCGGGCGCGCCGAGCGCGTCGCTCAGGGAGTAGCCGTCGTTGCTGCCGGGCAGCTCCGCGTCGAGCGAGAGCGCCGTGAAGCTCTCCAGCGCCTCCAGTCCCGCCCGCGCGTCCTCCTCGCTCATGTTCGCCTGCGCGGCGATCTCCGCGACGGTGGGGCGGCGGCCGGAGATGGTCTGGGACAGGTCCTGGCCGGCGAACCGGACCCGGTTGCGCAGGTCCTGGACGCGGCGCGGCACGTGCACGGTCCACATGTGGTCCCGGAAGTGCCGCTTGATCTCGCCGGTGATGGTGGGGACGGCGTAGCTCTCGAAGGCGTTCCCCAGGGCCGGGTCGTACCGGTCGACAGCCTTGACCAGGCCGAGGGCCGCGACCTGGCGCAGGTCCTCGAAGCTCTCGCCACGGCTGCGGAAGCGTCCCGCGAGCCGGTCGGCCATCGGCAGCCAGGCCTCGACCAACTTCTCGCGCAGGGTGTCGCGTTGCTGGCCGGCGGGCAGCGCGGCGAGCGTACGGAAGGCCTCCGCGGTGTCGGGGGCGTCGTCGTGCGGGTGGTGCTTCGCGCTCACTTTGGTGGGCATGGTTGCGTCGCAACTCCCTCGGTGCTGCTTCGGGTGAAGGTCACCGTGGGAAGTGCGGCCGGCATCCGGGCGGACACGGCCGTGGCGGCGATAGAGCCGTTCCCACGGACGTGCCTCCGGTCCGAAGCACTTGACCTCCGCCTGCCCTCGACTTCTCCGGGCAAACACCCGTGTCGACGACCGCTGTTCGGGTAGGCGCCGCACACGCACCGAAGATCCGTCCGAAGACCCAGGAGGGACACATGCAGCGAGGCAGCAACCGGCTCAGCGCCCACCGAGACGAGGAGTTGAAGCACGAACTGCGGGACCTGCTCAGGTCCGGTCACCCCACCCGGGCCGAGGAGCGGCACGGCTCCGAGCCGGCCGCCGAGGACGACCCGGAACTCGCGGGCGGTCCGATCGCACCCGGCAGCCCGTCCACGCCCCCGGAGGCGATCCGCCTGGAGCTCTCCCGCTATCTGGGCCGCCACTCGTTCCCGGCCGACCCGTTCGCCCTGGCCCTCACCCTCCAGGACGCGCACGCGCCCGACGCCCTGGCCGACCCGGTGGCACGCCTGCCCCACACGGCCCGCTACACCAGCGTCCAGGAACTGACCGACGCCCTCGTCGGCGCGGACCCGGAGCGGCGCGGGTAGGTCGGCGGGGCAGATCAGCCGCCGCCGGAGCGGCGCGGGTGGGTCAGCTGCCGGAGGACCGCTCCCGCGCCCCTTCGCGGGTGCGGCCCGCGGCGACCATGCGCTCGGGATTGCGGCGCAGGAACTCGCCCTCCAGTGACGCCATGCGGACGTTGTGCGCCCGCAGGGCGTCGACGGAGCCGTGCAGCAGGGTGTCGTGGCGCGTGCGGTGGATCGTCTCCAGCTCCTTCATGAGCTGCTGGTCGTCCAGTCGGCTGGGCTCGACTCCGGTCATCGTGGTGCCCCGCTCGTCGTGGGTACGGCTCCGGAAGGGTGCCGTGGAGCCGGCGTCTCCTCGTCCACTGTACGAACAACCGGCCGGCCCCGCGCCTAGCGGACCCGCTCCACCCGCCGCTCGTCCCACACCGGCTCCGGCGTCTCCCTGACCCGGCCGTCGCTCCCGAAGACCAGATAGCGGTCGAAGGAACGGGCGAACCAGCGGTCGTGGGTGACCGCGAGGACCGTGCCGTCGAAGGCCTCCAGGCCCTCCTGGAGCGCCTCGGCGGATTCCAGGTCGAGGTTGTCGGTGGGCTCGTCGAGGAGGAGGGCGGTGACACCCTCCAGCTCCAGGAGGAGGATCTGGAAGCGGGCCTGCTGGCCTCCGGAGAGGCGGTCGAAGGTCTGCTCGGCCTGGTTCGTCAGCTCGTAGCGGCGCAGTCGGGAGGAGGCCGCGCCCCGGTCCTGGGAGTGCTCCGACCACAGGATGTCCAGGAGTTTGCGGCCCCGCAGTTCGGGGTGGGCGTGGGTCTGGGCGAAGTGGCCCGGCACGACCCGCGCACCCAGCTTCCACTCCCCCGTGTGCGCCACCTCGTCGCCGGCCAGCAGCCGCAGGAAGTGCGACTTGCCGGAGCCGTTGGAGCCGAGGACGGCGACCCGCTCGCCGTAGAAGACCTCCAGGTCGAAGGGCTTCATCAGACCGGTCAGTTCAAGTCCCTTGCAGGTGACCGCCCTTACGCCGGTACGGCCGCCCTTGAGCCGCATCGTGATGTCCTGCTCGCGCGGCGGCTCCGGCGGCGGTCCCGCCTCCTCGAACTTGCGCAGTCGCGTCTGTGCGGCCTGGTACCGGGACGCCAACTCATGGCTGATGGAGGCCGCCTGACGGAGATTCAGCACCAGCTTCTTCAGCTGCGCGTGCTTCTCGTCCCAGCGGCGCCGCAACTCCTCGAAGCGGGCGAAGCGTTCGCGCCGGGCCTCGTGATAGGTGGCGAAACCGGCCCCGTGCACCCAGGCGTCGGCGCCGGCCGGCGAGGGCTCGACGGAGACGATCTTCTCGGCGGCGCGGGAGAGGAGTTCGCGGTCGTGGGAGACGAAGAGCACCGTCTTGCGGGTCTCCTTCAGCCGCTCCTCCAGCCACCGTTTGCCGGGCACGTCCAGGTAGTTGTCCGGCTCGTCGAGCAGCAGCACCTCGTCGGCGCCGCGCAGCAGCGCCTCCAGGACGAGCCGCTTCTGCTCACCGCCGGAGAGAGTGCTCACCTGCCGGAACTGCGCCTTGTCGTACGGCACGCCCAGCGCGGCCATGGTGCACATGTCCCACAGGGTCTCGAACTCGTAGCCGTGCACCTCGGCCCAGTCGGACAGGGCCTGCGCGTACTGGAGTTGGGCCGCCTCGTCGTCGACGGTCATGATGAGGTGCTCGGCCCGGTCGACGGCCCCCGCCGCCTCCTGGATGCGCGCCGGGGCGACCGACACCAGCAGGTCGCGTACGGTCGTCTCGTCCCGTACCGACCCCACGAACTGCCGCATCACGCCCAGGCCGCCGCTGACGGTGACGGTCCCGCCGTGCGGTTTCAGCTCGCCGGAGATCAGCCGGAGCAGGGTCGTCTTGCCCGCGCCGTTGGGCCCGACCAGGGCCACGACGGCCCCTTCGCCCACCCGGAACGACACATCGCCGAGCAGCGCCCTCCCGTCGGGGAGGTAGTACTCGAGGTGTGCGGCTTCCAGATGTCCCATGAACAGGCATTCTGCGGGCCGCCCGGCGGGTCGGGCAAACCGTTATCCCGCCCGGCCCGTCTGTCGAAAAGCGGGCTCAGTCCAACGCCTGCCCGGCCGGTCCGCCCTCGCCGGCCGGGGTCACCACCGCGCCCGCCCAGGAGACGGCCTTCCAGCCGTCGGCGGGCGAGCCCTCCAGGACGACCACGCCGGTGTTGTCGAGGGGGTGGGCGGCGGCGAAGGGGACGTCCACGTTGTCGGCGCGGGCCGCGGTCCACATCCGGATGGCCGCGCCGTGGCTGACCATGGCGACCGTCCCGGCCCCGCTGTCGGCGGCCTCGGCGACGACGGCGTCGTAGCGGGCGAGCGCCTCGGCGCCGCTCTCGCCGCCCGGCATCCTCAGCTCGGTGTCCCCGGCGGCCCAGGCGAACACCGTGCGCATGTAGATCCGGGCCCGCTCCGAGTCGCCCGGGAGCATCTCCAGGTCGCCCGCGGACAGCTCGCGGATGCCGGCCCTGACGACCACGTCGAGGCCCCGCGCGGCGGCCAGCGGGGCGGCCGTGAGCTGCGTACGGACCATGGTGGAGGCGTAGAGGGCCTCGATGTCCTCGTCGGCGAGCGCCTCGGGCAGGGCGGCGGCCTGCTGCTCGCCCAGGGCGGTCAGACCGGGTCCCGGGATCGCCGTGTCCAGGACGAAGGCGACGTTGGACGGCGTCTGGCCGTGGCGGACGAGAATCAGACGCATGCGGGGACCCTCCGGGTGTCGGTTGCCGTCCGCCGGACAAGAAACGGCGAGTTCAGGGTAGCGGGACCATATGAGCCCAGACGTCGACCTCACCCTTCCCAAGCCCGGCCTGCATCCGCTGCGGGACCGGCTGCTCGCGCTCGACTCCAGGCTGTTCGAGTTCGCGGCCGAGCGGAACTGGCCGGCCGCGGAGCCCGTCCTGCCGCGGCTGAGCCGGGCGGCGAACCACGGCGTGCTGTGGTTCGTCGCGGCGGCGGCCCTGACCGCGGCCCGCACCCCGCGCTCCCGGCGCGCCGCCGCCCGCGGGCTCGCCTCCCTGAGCGTGGCCTCGCTGACCATCAACACGATCGGCAAGCGGTCGATACGGCGACCGCGCCCCGTCCTGGATCCCGTACCGGTCGCCCGGCAGCTGAAGCGGCAGCCGATCACCACGTCCTTCCCCTCCGGTCACGCCGCGTCGGCGGCGGCCTTCGCGACCGGGGTGGCCCTGGAGTCGCCCGCCTGGGGCGCCGCGATCGGCCCGATCGCGTTCTCGGTGGCGATGTCCCGCGTCTACACGGGCGTCCACTTCCCGAGCGATGTGCTCGCGGGCGCCGTCCTCGGCACGGTCGCCGGATTCGCCGTACGGGGTCTGGTGCCCACCCGGGTCCAGTCGGTCTCGCCGGCCCGGCCCCGTACCGAGTTGCCGACGCTGCCGGACGGCGAGGGTCTGGTCATGGTCGCCAACATCGCCTCGGGCACCGCCGACCGGGTGCGCGCGCTGAGCGACAGTCTGCCGCTTGCCGAGATCGTCGAGTGCGAACCGGCCGACATACAGGCCGAGTTGGAGAAGGCGGCGGCCCGCGCCACGGTGCTCGGCGTGTGCGGCGGCGACGGCACGGTGAACACCGCGGCCGGGATCGCCCTGCGCCACGACCTGCCGCTCGCCGTGCTGCCCGGCGGCACCCTCAACCACTTCGCCTACGACCTGGGCGTGGAGGACGCCCGCACCCTGGCCCGCGCGATCCAGGGCGGCGAGGGCGTGCGGGTGGACGTCGCCCGGTTCGACGCCGGCGGCACCAAGGGCATCTTCCTCAACACCTTCAGCCTGGGCGTCTATCCGGAGCTGGTGCGTGAGCGGGAGCGCTGGTCGGACCGGATCGGCAGCTGGCCGGCCGGGGTGGTCGGGGCGCTGCGGGTGCTGCGGACGGACCAGCACCCGCTGCAGGCCGAGGTCGGCGGCAAGACCCACCCGCTGTGGCTGCTGTTCGTCGGCAACGGCACCTACCACCGGATGGGCCTGGCTCCGGCCCGTCGGCTCGACCTCGCGGACGGCCGGCTCGACGTCCGTGTGGTGCACGGCGGCCGGCGCCCCGCGCTGCGGCTGCTCGCCGCCGCGGCCGCGGGCCCGCTGACCCGCTCCCCCGCGCACGCGGCGGTCCAGGTCACGCGACTGCGCCTGGACGGCGTGGCCCCGGGGACGCTTCTCGCCTACGACGGCGAGGTCACCGAGGCGACCGGCCGGGTGACGGTGGAGAAGCTGCCGCACGCGCTGCGGGTCTACCGCCCGCTGCCGTGACCCCCGCGCCCTGCCCCGATGTGGACTGACAGACCGCAAGTTGACTGACGGTCCGTCAGTCCACATCGTAATATCCGGGTCTCATCATTCGGCATGCGCGCGTACCGTGAGACGTACCGCCGACGGGGTCGTGAGCGCCCCGCGAGCAGGTACGTCGAGAGGGGACCAGCCATGTCCAGGCCGCAGGAGACCGCCGTCTACACGCACGGCCACCACGAGTCGGTGCTGCGTTCGCACACCTGGCGGACCGCCGCCAACTCCGCGGCCTACCTGCTCGGTTCGCTGAAGCCGCACATGAAGATCCTGGACATCGGCTGCGGCCCCGGCACGATCACCGCCGACCTCGCGGAACTGGTCCCCGACGGGCACGTCACCGGTGTCGACCAGGCACCCGGCATCCTGGAGCAGGCGCGGGCGACGGCGGCCGAACGGGGCCTGGCCAACGTCGACTTCGCGGTCGCCGACGTCCACGCGCTGGACTTCCCGGACGACACGTTCTGCGTGGTCCACGCCCACCAGGTGCTCCAGCACGTGGGCGATCCCGTGCAGGCGCTGCGAGAGATGAAGCGGGTCACCAAACCGACCGGCTTCATCGCCGTCCGCGACGGGGACTACGCGGCCATGACCTGGTACCCGGCGTCCCGAGGGATGGACGACTGGCTGGACCTGTACCGGCGGGTGGCCCGGGCCAACGGCGGCGAGCCGGACGCCGGGCGGCGGCTGAAGTCCTGGGCGCTGGCGGCGGGGCTGACCGACATCACGGCGACCTCCTCCACCTGGACCTTCTCCACGGCCGAGGAACGGGCCTGGTGGAGC
This sequence comes from Streptomyces sp. NPDC002499, assembly GCF_053595415.1. NCBI lineage: Bacteria > Bacillati > Actinomycetota > Actinomycetes > Kitasatosporales > Streptomycetaceae > Streptomyces > Streptomyces sp. NPDC002499. Next base: position 303,190 of record NZ_JBSFXO010000011.1, on the reverse strand, counting down.
GGTCTGTGGGCGGACCGGACGCTGGCGTCGGCGTACGCCGAGCGGGCCACGGAGGGCGGACACGCGACCCCTGAGCAGCTGCGGGCCGCGTCGGAGGCCTGGCGGGAGTGGGGCCGGCGGGAGGACGGCTGGTTCTCCGTCCTGCATGCGGAGATCCTGTGCCGGAAGGACGTCTGAATCTCCGTCTTCGGGTTACTCGGAGGGCAGGAGGTTCACAACATGGTTCCGATTCTGCTTGTCCTGCTTCTTGTCCTGGTCCTGTTCGGTGCGGGCTTCGCGTTGAAGCTGCTCTGGTGGGTCGCACTGGTGGTTCTGGTGCTGTGGGTGCTCGGCTTCCTGATGCGCGGTACGACATCGTCCGGCGGTCGCAATCGCTGGTACCGATGGTGACTCGGTACCCATAGGGACACCCATGGCGGGTCACCCACGGTGAGTCGGGGGGCGCGGCGCGATCACGCGCCGCGCCCCCGTACCGCGTCCAGCCTGCGCCGCGCCGGTCCCAGGGCGCGGCGCCTGCGCATGATCCCGTCCCAGGGGTCGGTGCGGGCCTGTTCCAGGGCGTCGGCGACGGTCCAGCGGCGGGGGCCGAGGCTCGGGTCGTCGAGCTGCGTCCACGCGATGGGCGTGGCCACGGGGGCACCGGGCCGGGCGCGGACGGAGAGCGGGGCGACCGCGGTCTGCGCGTAGGCGTTGCGGCCCACGTCCAGGTAGAGCCGGTGCCCGCGGTCCTTCTTGCGCGCGGCGGTGGTGAGCCGGTCCGGGTGGGCGTCCGCGAGATGGTCGGCGACGTCACGGGCGAAGGCGCGGACCTCGTCGAAGTCGCTCCGGCCGTCGAGGGGCACGATCACGTGCAGCCCCCGTGAGCCGGTGGTCATCAGGGCGGACGGCAGCCTGAGCCGGTCGAGGAGGTCCCCGAGGAGCCAGGCCGCCTCGCGCACGGCGGCGAAGTCGCCGTCGGCCGGGTCGAGGTCGAAGACCAGCCGGTCGGGCAGCTCGATCCGCCCGACCCGGGACAGCCACCGGTGCACGGTGAGACAGGCCTGGTCGGCGAGGTACACGAGGGTGGCGGAGTCGTCGCACACGGTGTGCAGGACGGTCCCGCCCTCCTTGGGCACCTCGACGCGGGTGATCCAGTCCGGGTAGCTCTCCGGGGTGTTCTTCTGCATGAAACGGGGCCCGTCGACGCCGTCCGGATGCCGTTCCAGCATCAGCGGGCGGCCGCGCAGGTGCGGCACCATGAGCGGGGCGGCCGCGCGGTAGTAGTCGACGAGGTCGCCCTTGGTGTACTCCGGCGTCTTCCCGTGGTCCTTCGGGTTCCCGTCGTCCTTCGCCTTGCCGTCGCCGGGGAAGAGCACCTTGCCGGGCCGGTGCACGTCGACCGTGCGGTGTCCGGCCCGGACCCTGCGTATCTCGTCGTCGCTCACCGCACGACCGCCTCCTCGACCAGCAGCCGGCCGGCCGCCGCGATCGACTCGGCGTCGATGCCCGCCGCGTGCAGCTGCTCGGCCGGGGACGCCGAGCCCGGCATCGTCCGCACGGCCAGCCGCACCAGCCGCGGCACCGGCCGCCCGTCGAGGAAGGCGTCCAGGACGGCGTCCCCGAGGCCGCCCTCCTCGTGGTGGTCCTCCACGGTCATCAGGCACCCGGTGTCCTCGGCGGCCCGGCGCAGGGTGACCCGGTCGACGGGCTTGACCGAGTAGAGGTCCACGACCCGGACCGCGATGTCGTACTCCGCCAGCGCGTCGGCGGCGGCCAGCGCCTCGTGGACGGTGACGCCCGCGGCGACGATCGTCAGCCGGTCCCGGTCGGAGGAGCGCAGCACCTTGCTGCCGCCGATCGGGAACTCCTCGTCGGCGCCGTAGATCACCGGGCTCTCGCCGCGCGAGGTGCGCAGATAGCGGACGCCGTCCAGACCCGCCAGCTGCGTGACGAGCCGGGCGGTCTGGTTGGCGTCGCACGGGTACAGCACCGTCGAGCCGTGCACCGCGCGCATCATCGCGAGGTCTTCGAGGCCCATCTGGGAGGGCCCGTCCTGGCCGATCGAGACGCCCGCGTGCGAGCCGACGAGGTTGATGCCGGCCCCGCTGATCGACGCCATCCGCACGAAGTCGTACGCGCGCGTGAGGAACGCCGCGAACGTGGTGGCGTACGGCATCCAGCCGCGTGCGGCGAGTCCCACGGCCGTCGCGACCATCTGCTGCTCGGCGATGTAGCACTCGAAATACCGCTCGGGGTGTTCCTTGGCGAAGAGCTCGGCCTTGGTGGAGTCGCCGACCTCGCCGTCGAGGGCGACGACGTCACCGCGTGCGGTGCCGAGGGCGACGAGCGCCTGCCCGAACGCGTCACGGGTGGCCACGCCCTTGCCGCTCTTGCCCTCATCTCCCTTGTCCCAGCGGGGCAGTTCGAGGACCCCGCCACCGTTGACGGCGTGCAACATCCGTGCGGCGGGCGGCTGTTGCACATGAACCCGGAGCGAACGGGGACCGCCGAGTTCGGCGATCGCCTCCTCGGGATCCGGCAGCGGCTTGCCGTGCAGGCCCTCGCGGTCCTGGACGGAGGCGACGCCCTTGCCCTTGAGGGTGCGCGCGAGGATCACGGTCGGCCGGCCGATCGTCGACTCGGCCTCGCCGTAGGCACGTTCGATCGCCTCGACGTCGTGCCCGTCCACCTCGACGGTGTGCCAGCCGAACGCCTCGAAGCGGCGCGCGTAGGCTTGCAGGTCATGCCCGTGCCGGGTCGGTCCGCGCTGCCCGAGCCGGTTGACGTCGACGATGGCGGTGAGGTTGTCGAGATGCTCGTACGCCGCGTGCTCGGCGGCCTCCCACACCGAGCCCTCGGCGAGCTCGCTGTCCCCGCACAGGACCCACACGCGGTATCCGACGCGGTCCAGGTTCTTGCCGGCCAGCGCGATGCCGACGCCGACGGGCAGCCCCTGGCCGAGCGAGCCGGTGGCCGTCTCGACCCACGGCAGCCTGCGCGGCGTCGGATGCCCTTCCAGCCGGCTGCCCCGGGTACGGAAGGTCAGCAGCTCGGCGTCGTCGATGGCACCGGCCGCCTTGTAGGCGGCGTAGAGAAGCGGCGAGGCATGTCCCTTGGACAGGACGAAACGGTCGTTGCCGGGGTGGGCGGGGCGATCGAAGTCGTAGCGGAAGTGGTTCGCGACGAGTACGGCCATCAGATCGGCGGCGGACATCGAGGACGTCGGGTGTCCGGAGTTCGCGGCCGCGGCCGCCCGCACACTGTCCACGCGCAACTGCTGGGCGAGTTCGGCGAGTTCGGCGGTGTTCATGACTCTCCATCCGTGCGGTCGTCCGGTGCTCGGCCCGTCCGGTACCCGGCGCGGCCGACGCCGACGGCCACGACGCGGAGTCGCCTCGTGGTTCGCCTCCGTAACGGGCGTGCACCTTGGTCCGGACTTCTCCGCGTCCCCCTGGTGCGGGCGGCCAAACGTGCGCGGGGCTCCGGTCCCACGCCGGGCGCACCACGGCCGGATCGATCACGGGAAACGATCTCCCCTCCCGTCCGGTGCGAACTAGGCTCGTCCGCATGGACATTCTGGGAGCCACGCTGCGGATCTGCGTCGACGACCTGGAGGCCGCGGTCCCGTTCTACGAACGGCTCGCGGGCGGCACCGCCCTGCGCTTCGAACGCGCCGGCGTCCAGGTCGCCGCCGTCGGCTGCTTCCTGCTGATGAGCGGCCCGGAGGCCGAGCTGGAAGTGCTGCGCAAGGTCTCCGCGACGATCGCCGTGAAGGACGTCGACGAGGCCAACCGCGTGCTCACCGAACTGGGCGCCCGGGTCGTCGCGGGGCCGGTGGCCACCCCGGCGGGCCGCAACCTGATCGCGATGCATCCGGACGGGGTGGTGTACGAGTACGTGGACCGCAACGTGTAGCGACGCCTCGTCGCGACCACCCCACCCCTCACCCCTCCCGGGGCCGCATCCGGAAGTCGTAGCGCTCCGGCAGCGGCTCCTCGGCGACCTGGGCCCACAGTCGCCCGATGGCCTCCGCGCCCTCCCGCAGGTCGGCGACCTCGAAGTCGGTGTCGAAGACGGCCCGCGCCTCCTCGCGCCGGTCCTCCGCCAGGAGCAGCCCGGCCTCGATCAGCCGGAACCGGCCGCGCTCACGGGTCGCCGGGTGCAGCCGTTCCCAGACGGCGCGCGCCTGTTCGGTACGGCGTACGGCGAGCAGTGCCTCGATCGCCTCGCGGCCCAGCGCGGCCGTGGCCGCCGTCCAGGACGCGCCGGTGTCGCGCCGCTCGTGGCACAGGTCGTCGAAGGCCTCGGTGTACCGGTCGGCGGCCCGCTCGTGGTTGCCGGCCTGCTGGTCGGCGACGGCGAGGCAGCGCAGCAACGGCCAGAGGGACGGGGCGAGTTCGAGGGCCCGCTCCCAACTGCGCACCGCCTGCGCGAAATCGCCGTCGTGCCACTGGGCGACGCCGAGGTGGTACTCGGTGAGCGGGGTGGCGGGCGCGGTCTCCAGCATGTCCCGCCAGTGCCGGGCGACGAGCGTCTCGCCGGGCGGCCGCACCCGGCGCGGGTCGGGCAGGGACCCGGCCCGCAGCAGCTGCCGCCAGGGCTCCTGGTCCTCGCCCAGCGTGCTCTCGTCGAAGGGCGTGCCGGGCAACTTCCAGTCGGTGCGCAGGACTTCGAGCGCGCCCCAGCCGGAGCCGACGGCGAGGATCTCACCGGGTTCGGCGTCGGCGTGCGGCTTCCACGCCTCGTACGCGGCGTCGACGTCGGCACGCGGCAGGACGGCTTCGAGGCGCTCCTCCACCTCGTCGGCGGCGCCCGGGAAGGTCAACTCGTCGGCGCTGCCCGGCGAGTTCAGCGGACCGTACGCCTCCAGCCACGACACCTCGCTCTCCGCGTCCAGTCGCACATGCTCCAACTGCGTGCGCGCGAGCCCGGCCTGGATCTCGCAGTAGCCCCCGGTGCCCGGCTCGGTCAGCCACTCCTGCCAGCGCCGGCCGCCCGTGCCCTTCCCCCAGACGAAGAGCTTGCGTCCCCGCAGCACGTCGGTGGAGGTCTGCACCAGCCCGTTCCCGTCCTCGTCGAGGGCGGCGATCCAGCGCCGCCGCTCGTCGGGCAGGTCGTAGAAGTAGTCGGCGGCGCACGGGAGTTGCTGGATCTCCGGGTGCGCGGGCACGGGCACCTTCCGCAGCCGCCGCTCGTACCCGAACCGCCACGCCTCCCCCGCCGGCACCAGCACCCTGCGCTCCTCGGGCACGGCGATGTTGGACCACCAGTAGGTGGGCACGGGCTTCTCGTGCGGATTACGGACGCGGACACCGACGTAGAGGAAGTCGGAGTCCTCCGGCAGCCAGAGGTCGACCTGGAAGGGGAGGTCGCGCAGGCGTTCCCACTCCCACAGGCGGAGCATCTCGCCGCCGTCGGGGGCGGGGACGCGGGCCGCGTGCAGCGGGGAGACGGCGAGGGTGGTGTGGCCGGTGGCGCCGATGTTCCATTCGATGCCGCCGGAGTACCAGGCGCCGTTGAGGGCGAAGTTGGCGGGCTGGAACACCGGGTTGCGGTACAGGAGTTCACGTCCGGTGGGCTTGTGGAACAGGGAGGCGACCCGGCCGCCGAGGCCGGGGAGCACGGTGGCGCGCAGCCGGTCGTTCTCGATCACGAGGGTGTCGATCTCCCGGGGCGCGCGCTCTCTGCCGTACCCGTCCCGCACGCGCGCGGGCAACAGGCTGCGCAGGGGCGCGAGTCCGGCCTGCCGGGCCATGTCGCACGGCAGGTCGTCCCGGTCCCGTTCCTCGACGCGGTGCACTTCGTCGAGCGGCCGGAGCGGGGGCAAAGGGTTGTCCGGACCGAGGTCCGCTGCGGGCAGGGTGATTACCTCACGTCGGATCGTCGTCACGATCACCATGGAAGCCGCTAGCCGGTGAGCTGGCCAGGGTCCCTGCCGGTCAGGATTGCGCAAAGGCGCCGACCTGCGGGGACGGCGGGACCGGGCGCGCGGAAATTCCGTGGGCAGGGGATCACCGTCGGCATAGGGTCGGGCTTTCGACTACGGCGAAGCGGGAGCGGGAGAGCATGGGCGAGCAGCACACGTACCGGGTGATCGTGCGGGGCACGTGGGACGGGCTGACCGAGCAGGCCCGGGAGCGGCTGCTCGCCGAGGCCGGCGACCACGGCATGACGAGCATGCGGTTCACCGACGAGGGCTCGCTGTCCTACGAGCCGGCGCCGCTCAAGCACTTCTCGATGCGGTTCGTGGTGGTGTCGGACGCGGCGGACGGCGAGGAGATGGCGGGCGCGATCGCCGAGGACCGGGCGGAGACCCTGCTGCGCGGGCTCGGCTACGGCTTCGGGGAGCTGAAGTCGACCGTCACCGACCTCGACACCATGAAGATCAACCGGAAGCCCGCATCTCGGCGGTGAGCGCCCAGCGCTCGTGGTCCCGCCAGGCGCCGTCGATGTAGATCATGTTCGGCGAGAAGCCCTCCAGGCGGAATCCGCAGGAGCGGGCCAGGGCGATCGAGGCGGCGTTGCCGGGCTGCGCGTTGATCTCCAGGCGGTGCAGCCGCATCGGCCCGAAGGCGTACGTCACGACGAGTTCGAGGCCCGCGCGCATCAGCCCGCGCCCGGCGGCGTGCGCGAAGGCGCCGTAGCCGAGCGCGCCGCACTGGAAGCCGCCCTCGACGATGTTGTTGATGTTGATGAACCCGGCGATGGCCCCGTCGGCGCGCCCCGTCTCCCCGCCGTCGGCCGCCGCGTCGCTCTTCTCGCAGACCAGGAACCCGGCCTTGGTCGGGTCCTTGATCAGCCGGTTCGCGTAGGCGAGGTACCCGTCGGAGCTGTCCGGCGGGAACAGCCACGGCTGGTGCAGGTCCTTGCTCTCCCGGGCCCGGGCGGTGAACTCGGCACCGTCGTCGTAGGCGAAGTGACGTATGCCCACGCGGGGGCCTTCGGCGAGGTAGCGGGACGCGGTGTGCGGCATCCCGACACCCTACGACGGGTCAGTCCCTGCGCCTCATGAAATACGCCCCGCACAGGGCGCCGATGAGCCCCGTGGCCAGCAGCGCCATCCACAGCGGCAGCGTGACCTCGGGGATCAGCAGGCGGATCTTGGTGTCGCGGGTGTTCTCGAAGATGAAGATCAGGGCGAGGACGGCGAGCAGGACGACGACGACCCGGGCGGGCGTCATCACCTGTCTGACCCGGCCCCCGCTCTTGGCACCGTGCTCAGAAGTCTTCGTGCTCATGGCACCAGGGTGCGCCCGAAGCGGCCGTCACGCACGGTGAGGCCGCCCGCCGGGTGACCGGTCCGCCGATCACATTCGCCGCACATCCCGTCACTCACCGCGACCGCGTGCCACGGCGGGCGCCCGTGGTTCAGCGAAGCGCGGGTTCGTCGAGCGTCAACGTGCCCGTGTCCGCGTCGAGTTCGGCCGCGACCCCGAACGGGATCGTCAACGCCCCCTCGCAGTGCCCGAATCCGAACTCCTCCACGACCGGGACACCGAGCCCGCCGAGCCGGTCGGCGAGCAGGGTGCGCACCTTCTCGTACGGTCCGCACTTCTCCCAGGACCCGAGCAGCACGCCCCGCACTCCGTCGAGCCAGTCCGCGCGCAGGAGTTGGGTGAGACAGCGATCGAGGCGGTACGGCTCCTCGGCCACGTCCTCCAGGCACAGCAGCCCGCCGCGCGCACCCGGGCGGGCGTGCGGGGTGCCCAACTCCCCGGAGAGCAGGGCGAGACAGCCGCCGAGCGTGACGCCCCGCGCCCGGCCCGGGACGAGGGCGGTGCCGCCCGAGGTGATCGTGCGGACCGTCTCCGGCGCGAACAGCGTGGCCTTCAGGTGGTCCTGCGCCCGCGCGCTCTTGATGAAGTCGGCGCCCGCCGCCATCGGACCGTGCAGGGTGACCAGGCCCAGGCGGGTGGCGAACGCCTCGTGCAGCGTGGTGATGTCGCTGAACCCGACGAACACCTTCGGCCCGGCCGCCCGCAGCGCCTCCCAGTCGAGCAGGTCCACCATCCGCTGCGCCCCGAACCCGCCCCGCGCGCACAGCACCGCGTCGACGGACGGGTCGCACCACGCGTCTTGGAGGTCGGCGACCCGGTCCGCGTCCGTACCGGACAGGTAGCCCAACTCCGGGTGCCGGCCAAGCACATGGGGTGCCACCACCGGGTCCAGGTCCCAGCCGCGCAGCACGTCGAGCCCGGCCTGCAGCCGCTCCTCCGGGATGGGGCCGCTGGGTGCGACGACGGCCACGCGGGCGCCGGGGGCGAGTCGGTGCGGCCGTACCAGTTCCCTCACGTGGACAGCTCCTGTGTCGGAATACCTTGGGGGTGCAGCCCGAAGACCTGCGCGTACAGGGAGAGTTCGGACTCCAGCACCCGGATCATGGTCTCCGCGCGCCGGAATCCATGGCCCTCGCCCTCGAAGGTGATGTACGCGTGCGGCACCCCGCGGCCCGCCATCCGCTCCAGGAACCGTTCGCACTGGGCCGGCGGGCAGATCACGTCGTCCAGCCCCTGGAGTAGCAGGAAGGGCACGGTGACCCGGTCGGCGTGTTCGGCGGGCGAGCGTTCCGCGTACCGTCCGGGCACCTCGGCGAGGGGTCCGACGAGGGATTCCAGGTACTGCGACTCGAAGTCGTGGGTCTCCCCGGTGCCCCAGCCGGTCAGGTCGAGGATGGGGTAGATGATCGTGCCGCAGGCGTAGACGTCGGTCGAGGCGAGCGAGGCGGCCGAGGTCCAGCCGCCCGCGCTGCCGCCGCGGATCGCGAGCCGGGCGGGGTCGGCCGTGCCCTCGTAGGCGAGGGCCTGGGCGACGGCCGCGCAGTCCTCGACGTCGACGACCCCCCACTGCTCGCGCAGCCGGTTGCGATACTCCCGGCCGTACCCGGTCGAGCCGCCGTAGTTGACCTCGGCGACACCGATGCCCCGGGAGGTGAAGTAGGCGATCTCCAGGTCGAGGACGAGCGGCACCCGGCTGGTGGGACCGCCGTGCGCCCAGACCACGTAGGGCGGCAGTTCGTCGCCGAGGGACACGCAACCCGGGTTGTGGGGCGGGTAGATGTGCGCGTGGATGTCGCGTCCGGCGGGTCCGGTGAAGGTGCGGATCTGGGGTTCTGGGTAGTACGCCGGGTCGACCGCGTCGTCGTGCTCGGCGCCGATCACCCGGGCCCGGCCGGTGCGGGTGTCCAGCTCCACCACTTCCTGGGCGCTGCGCGGGCTGGCGCCGACGGCGACGACCCGCTCGCCGTGCACGGCGAGGGTGGCCGCGAACTCGGTCCAGGGTCCCGCCGCGTCGACGACCTCGCCGGTCTCGGGGTCGAGGACGCCGAGCGCGGAGGCGCCCCGGCCGTGCACGACGGCGATCAGTCCGCTGTCCAGCGGCGCGAACCAGCGCTGTCCGAGCTTCCACAGCGGCCCGCCGAACTCCTCCTCGCGCGGGCACACGGGGGTGCCGTCGCGGTAGAGGTTCCACCAGCCGCCGCGGTCGCTCGCGTACAGCAGGGAGCCGTCGGGCGCCCAGTCGGCCTGGGCGATGGACTCGTCCGGACCGCCGGCGACGGTGCGCGGCTGCCGCAGGGTGCCGTCCTCGGTGACGTCGGCGACGATCAGTTCGGTGCCGTCCCACGGCATGCGCGGGTGGTCCCAGGCGAGCCAGGCGGCGCGCCGTCCGTCGGGCGAGATCCGGGGGCCGGTGACGAACCGGTGCCGCTCGTCGGTGAGTTCGCGTACCGCGTCCCGGTCCTCGGCCGCCGATCCGTCCAACGGCACCGCGACCAGGACCCGGCGCAGATCGCTGGGTCCCTCGCCGGTGAACTCCTCCAGCACGCACCACACTTCACCGCGGTCCAGTCTCAACTGCGGTTCCGCCCAGCGCAGTCCGCCGCCCACGGAGGACACGGGAGTGAGCGGCCGGGGGTCCCGGTTGGGCTCGTAGCGGTAGAGCCGCTGGTCGGCGAAGTTCACGAACACCACGAGCGGTTCGCCGTCCACCGCGGTCCCGGCCCACGGCCGGCCGCCGTACTCGATGACCCGGCTGCGCACGTTCCACGGGGCCGGGAGCACCGACTCCTCGCGCCCGCCGACGCGCCGCCGCACCAGGGTGCGCCGGCCGCCCTCGGTGGGTCTCGGCTCGGTCCACCAGGCCTCGTCGCCGACGAATCCCACGAACTCGGGCTGCCCGTCGTGCGCGGCGGCGAGCGCCGCGTCGATGGGCGAGGGCCAGGAACCGTACGCCAGGGACTGCACGTTCTCCCCCACCTTGCTAGGCCGTCCGCAGGAAACGGTCGAGGACCCGGACGCCGAAGTGCAGCGCCTCGACCGGGACCCGCTCGTCGACCCCGTGGAACATGGCCTGATAGTCGTAGCCCTCGGGCATCTTCAGCGGGGTGAATCCGTACCCGGTGATGCCGAGGCGTGAGAACTGCTTGGCGTCGGTGCCGCCGGACATGCAGTACGCCACCGGGTGCCCCTCGGGCGCGAACTCCCGGATGGCGGCCCGCATGTTGGCGTACGTCGGTGAGTCGAGCGGTGCTTGGAGGGCCCGCTCGTGGTGGGCGAACTCCCAGTCCACGTAGGGCCCGGTGAGTTGGTCGAGGGTGGCGCGGAACTCGTCCTCGCCGCCCGGGAGGTAGCGCCCGTCGACGTACGCCACGGCCTCCCCCGGGATCACGTTGACCTTGTAACCGGCTTCCAGCATGGTCGGGTTGGCGCTGTTGCGCACGGTGGCCTCGACCAGCTTGGCCGCCGGACCCAGCTTCTCCAGCAGCCCGTCGACGTCGTCGAAGTCGGGCTCGAAGCCGTAGAGCGCGGCGAGGTCGCCCAGGGCCGCCCGTACGGTCGGGGTGAGCCGTGTCGGCCACTCGTGCTCGCCGATCCGGGTGATCGCGGCGGAGAGGCGGGTGACCGCGTTCTCCTTGTTCACCTTGGAGCCGTGCCCGGCCCGCCCGCGCGCGGTCAGCTTCAGCCAGCCCGTGCCCCGCTCGCCGGCCGCGATGGGGTAGATCTGCCGCCCGGTGCCGTCGTGGAAGGTGAAGGCCCCCGACTCACTGACGCCTTCGGTGCACCCCTCGAAGAGCCCCGCGTGCTGATTGGCGAGGAACCCCGACCCGTCGGCGGCGCTCGCCTCCTCGTCGGCGGTGAACGCGATCACGACGTCCCGCCGGGGCCGTACGCCGTTGCGCGCCCAGTCCCGCACGACGGCCAGGATCATGGCGTCCATGTTCTTCATGTCGACCGCGCCGCGCCCCCAGACGACGCCGTCGCGGACCTCCCCGGAAAAGGGGTGCACGGTCCAGTCGTCGGCCTGCGCGGGCACGACGTCCAGATGACCGTGGACGAGCAGCGCGTCGGCGCCGGGCTCGGTCCCCTCGATCCGGGCGACGACGTTCGTCCGCCCCTCGGTGCGTTCCAGCAGCACGGGTTCCAGGCCCGCGCCGGCGAGTTGCTCGGCCGCGTACTCGGCGGCGGGCCGCTCCCGGCAGTCCCCGCCCCCGCGGTTGGTGGTGTCGATGCGGATGAGGTCGGAGGTGAACCGGACGACCTCGTCCAACGCCTGCTGGTCACCCATACTGCTCCTCCACGGCGGCCGAGACGATCGTGGTGACCGCCTTGAAGGTACGAATGCCCTCGTACATGGTCTCGTTGGTGTACGCCACCTTCCGCTCGCCGATCCGCTCCACACCCGGCACCACGGTGGCGGCCATGGCGAGGTGCTCGGCGTCGAACTCGAGCGCGACGGTGAACGGCCCTGCCTGGACCGGTTCCTGACGGACCGCCAGCTGAGCGGCCTCCTTGGCGGCGGCGCGGATGTCGGCGGCGGTTCTGGCCGGCGTGCGGCACACGGCCGCGTAGCGCGAGACGTGGTCCTTGACGGCGACCTTCAGCGCCCCGGGCGCGTAGCCGAGGGCGTCCTCGCAGGCCACGTCGTCGCCGGTGACCAGGACGACGGGGACCCCGTACTCGGCGACGACATGCGCGTTCAGGAGACCTTCGCTGGCGCGTACGTCGTTCAGCCAGACGCCGGTGATGGAGTTGGCGAGGTAGGTGTGGGCGAGGACGCCCTCCATGCCGGCGCCCGCGTGATAGCCGACGAAGGCGATGCCGTCGACGTCCCCGTGCTGCACGCCCTCCACCATGGACAGGGACTTGTGCCGGCCGGTGAGCATCTGGGTGCGCTCGTCGAGGCGTTCGAGGAGCAGGTTGCGCATGGACCAGTGGGCCTCGTTGACCAGGACCTCGTCCGCGCCTCCGTCGTAGAAGCCCCGCACGGCCGCGTCGACGTCGGAGGTGAACATCGAGCGGCACCGCTCCCACTGCGGTGTCCCCGGCAGCACGTCGGCCGGCCAGGTGACGCCCGTGGCACCCTCCATGTCGGCGCTGATCAGGATCTTCATGGTGCGTCACGTTACGCGCCGACGAGGGAACCTGCCACGAAGTGGTGCGGAGGTTCAACCACTTTCCCGTCCTACCGTCGCCGCCAGGGCAGGACCTCCCGGTCGTCCTCGGCCGCGTCCACGCGCTGGAGCGCGGAGTTGATCGCCTCGCCGACCTCCGCGAACTGGCGGACCTGGTCGCGGGTCAGCACGTCGAAGACCGCGCGGCGGACCGCCTCGACATGACCGGGCGCCGCCCGCTCCAGCAGCCGGCGCCCGTCCTCGGTGAGCACGGCGAGTTGGTTGCGCCGGTTCGCGGGGTCGTCACGGCGCTCCACATAGCCGGCCTCCTGAAGGCGGTTCACGGCATGGGTGAGCCGACTCCGGGTGATCCTCAGCCGCTCGGCCAGCTCGGACATCGTCAGGGAACGGTCCGGGAGTTCGGAGAGGTGGGCGAGCAGGATGTAGTCGGTGTGCGGCACCCCCGCCTCCTGCCGCAGCTGCCGGTTCAGGTAGTCGTTGAGCAGCGTCGAGAACTCGACGTAGGCGAGCCAGGCCCGCCGCTCCTCGGCATCGAGCCAGCGTGGGGTCGTGGACATGCGCACACCCTAGTCAGCCGGTGTGTGAAGGCGGGAACCCGCCATCGAGATCACCGCCGGCTACGACAGCGGCATGACCTTGCGGTACGCGAACACCGCGGTCGCCGCGACCGCCACGTGCATCAGGAGCAGCGCCCCGACGCCCCTCATCCCGCCGTCTCCGAAGAGCAGGAAGTCGGGCACGAAGGACACGACGACGAGGGTCGGCACCAGCCACCGCACCAGCGCCTCCGGGTCCTTCGAGACCTTGCGCACGACGGCCCAGCCGACGGCACCCGCCACCACCCCGACAGCCGTCAGGAAGATGTACGAGGACGCCTTCAGCGGCTCGAAGTCATCGGGCGCGCCCGCGGCCAGGGCGAGCAGCGCGATCACCGTGTCCACCACGGAGGCCACCACGATCGCGGCCAGCACACCTCCCGCCACCACGAGCGGACCACGGCGGACGGCGACGGCATCAGAGGCAACGGACATGACCACTCCAGGGAGGGCGGCTGCGGACAGAGACCGGGCAGAGACCCCCAACGGAACGATTGAAGTCTCAAACGAGAGTCTGACCGAGTTCGTTTGAAACTTCAAGGTTCAGAGCGTGCGGTCGAAGAGGTCGAGCAGCGCCGCCCAGTGCCGCTCGGTCGCCTCGACGCCGTACATCGCCGTGTCGGCCTGCGTGAACCCGTGGTGGGCGCCGGTGTAGACCTCGCCGCGATGGCGGACGCCGGCCGCGATGAGGGCCTTGTCGAGGCGGTCGATCTGTTCGGCCGGGTTGGTGGCGTCCTGGTCGGCGTGGCCGAAGTACAGCTCGGCGGTGATGCGGTCGGCGAGCAGGTGGGGGCTGTCGGGAGCGTCGGTGGCGAGATACGCGCCGTGGAAGCCGGCCATCGCGGCGACGCGGTCGGGGTGGGTGCCGGCGGTGCGCAGGGCGAGTCCGGCACCCATGCAGTAGCCCGTGACGCCGGCCGGTCCCGCAGTGGTGAGCGGGGAGTCGGCCAGCCAGTCGAGGTAGGCGTCGGCGTCGCGCATGGCTCCCTCGGGGGTCAGCGACAGCGCGGCCGGACGCAGGGCCGCGAGCAGCTCCGGGCGCTCAACAGGGTTGATGAACGCGGGCAGTTCGACCAGGGGCGCCCGGCCCGCGCGGTAGAAGACGTTCGGCACCAGGACCGTGTAACCGGCACCGGCGAGCCGGTCGGCCATCGCCTTCAGGTGCGGGCGCAGTCCGAAGCCGTCCATGTAGAAGAGGACGGCGGGGTGCGGGGCGCCGTCGTCGGGGGCGGCCAGGTAGGCGTCGGCGGTGCCGTCCCGGGTGGGGATGTCGACGGACGAGCCCTGTACGGGGATGTCGTTCATGATGGTGCGCCTCCATGTCAAATGTGAAACTGAGTGTCACGCTAGCCACCAGGTGTCGGACCCGCAAGCAAGGACCACGGACGTTAGGATCGCCAGGTGAGCGAAGCGGCGCGTGGCAGTACGAGGGAGATCGCCAGGGCGGCTGTGCGTGCCGAACTCACCCGGGTGGCGCTGGAGTTGTTCCGCCGGGACGGGTTCGCCCAGGTCACGCTGGACGACCTCGCGCGCGCGGCCGGGGTCTCCCGCAGCACCTTCCTGCGCTACTTCGGGACCAAGGAGGACGCGGTCCTCGCCGCCTTTGACGGATCCGACCTGCGGCTCGCCGACGCCCTGCGCGCCCGCCCGGCCGACGAGGACGACTGGACGGCGCTGCGCCGGGCCCTGGACACCGCGCTCGTCCGCTACCGGCAGGACCCGGCGGGCTCGCTGGCGACGACCCGGCTGGTCCGGGAGACGCCGGCCCTGCGCGCCCGGAACCTGGAGAAGCAGTACACCTGGCGCCCCGCTCTTGAGGCGGCTCTGGCCGAGCGGGCCGGCGCCGAACGGCCCACGCTCGCCCAGTCGGTGCGCGCGGCCGCCGCCCTGGACTGCCTGAACGTCGCCCTCGACCACTGGCTCGCCTCCGACGGCGAGCTCGACCTGGTGCGACTGCTGGACGAGGCGTTCACGGCACTCGCGGCGCGGCAGTAGGTCGTCGCCTACGGCTCCGAACCGGCCACCCCAGCACCCAACTCCTCCCCCATGGCGTGAACTTGACCTTTTTTGCTGTGCGTTGACAAAGCCCGGGAGCTTGTATTTAGGTAAGCCTTACCTAATTTCGCATCGTCACGCGTCGCTGCGAAACACCGCCGAGAAAGGTGTGCTCCTCGTATGAGAGCCGTTCCCTCCGCACGCACCGCCGTCCGCGCGACCCTCGCCGTCGCCGCCTCCGCCGCGCTGACCCTGAGCCTGGCCGGTTCCGCCTCCGCCGCCACCTCGACCCGCACGGTCACCGACGCGGGTACGACGTACAACCTGTCGCTCACTGCCCCCGCGACGGCCACCGCGACCGGCCAGACGATCACCGTCTCCGGCTCCGGCTACAACACGGGCCAGGGCGTGTACGTCAGCCTCTGCGTGGTCGACGGGGCGCAGGGCGCGAACAAGCCCACCCCCTGTCTCGGCGGCCAGGACGAGTCCGGCACCACCGGCGCCTCGCACTGGGTCAACAACACCTTCGGCGGGCTCTTCGCCAACAGCTCCAAGTTCGGCACGGGCGGCACCTTCAGCGTCTCGATCTTCGTGAAGGCGACCCTGGAGGACGGCAGCGTCTGCGGCGAGGACGTCACCTGCGCCGTGGTCACCCGCGCCGACCACTTCGACAGCGAGGACCGCAAGTACGACGTCCACGTCCCGATCACCTTCCAGTGACGCGCGTCCATCACAGAGGCCCGGCGGCGCTCCTCGGCGCCGCCGCGCTCGTGACCGCCTCGATCGCGACCGGGTCGGCCGCACGGGCCGCCGACACCCCGAGGACCGCGACCGGCCGCGACGGCCAGGAACTCACCGTCTCCGCAACGGCGAACCTGGCCCCCGAGGGCGAGACCGTCCAGGTCACCGGCGCGGGCTACGACGAGACGAAGGGCATCTACGTCGCCCTGTGCAAGGACAACGGCGACGACCGCGTCCCGGGCCCGTGCGTCGGCGGCGCCGACACCGGCGGGGGCGCCGGCGCCTCGAAGTGGATCGTCCCCGACGGCGACCCCAACGAGGGTGAACTCGCCCTCGCCTACGGCCCCGGCGGCACCTTCGACGTCGAACTCGCCGTCCGGGCAAAGGACTCCAACGTCGACTGCGCCCAGGTCGCCTGCTCGGTCGTCACCCGCGTCGACCATCGCGCCACCGGCGACCGGTCCCAGGACGTCCGTATCCCGGTCGTCTTCGCCGGCCAGACCCCGGACGACGGAGGCGACGGCGTCGACGTGCCCGCAGGCACGATCAGTTACGCGAAAACGGCCGAGTTCACCACCGCGGGCCGGCCGCAGGACCTGCTCCTGCATCCCGACTCCGGGAAGCTGTACGTCGGTTCGGCCGACATCCCCGACACGGCCGACGTCAACGAGCGGGGCCTGTACGTCCTCGACGCGACCGACGGCAAGGTGCTCTCGCACATCGCGCAGGCGCCCGGCTCCACCGGCGCCCTCGCCGCCCGCGTCGTCCCGCTGGTCATCGCCCCGCTGACCGGTGACGGCGTGGTCTTCCACTATCCGCTGCGCGGCATCGGCACCGCCAAGGACGGCGACACGGCCGCGCGGGGCGTCTGGCTCGCCGGCGCCACGGTCACCGGCGCCGGTCCCGGCACCGAGGCGGACGCCGTGCTGGTGGCCCAGGGACCCGCCCTGTCCGAGGTCGAGACGGCCACAGGCAAGGTCCGGCGCACGGTCACCCTCGACGGGGGCTCTGCCCTCGGCGTGGACTCCGCGCACGCCGCCGCCTGGTCCGCGGGGGCCTCGGGGGGCCAGCTGCGCCGCGTGGACACCGGCTCCTTCACCGTGACCGCCACGGCCCAACTCCCGGACGCCTACGTCACGTTCCTCGAAGCCGATCCGGTGACCGGCAACGTCTGGGTGGGCAGCGGGACTTCGGTGCTCGTCTTCGACAAGGACGCCAAACTCCTGGCCACCCTGGAGGGTCGGGACCGGCCCACCGCGCTGGCCTTCGACCGGGCGACCGAGCGGGCGTTCGTCCTCCGCGAGGACTTCGGCAACGCCGACGACGGCGCGGACAACGTGGGCTCCCTGGAGGTCTACGACAGCGCGAAGTTGAAGCAGACGATCGAGCCGGTCGCGCTGCCGGGCAGCCGTGCCGATGCGTACGCGGGCGTCGCCGTCGCCCCAGGTGGAGGCACCGTCTACGTCACCGACCAGGCCGAGAGCAAGGTGCTGCGCCTTGACCGGCGGATGTCGCCGAAGGTGCTGCGCGCCCCCGCCGACCGGTCCGCCCAGGCAGGCGACGAGGTCACCTTCGTCGCCACCGCCGAGGGCACCCCGGAGCCGACCGTGCGCTGGCAGGTCAGCGGCGACGAGGGCCGAACCTGGACCGCGGTCGAGGGCGCGACACAGACGTCGTACACCTTCACCGCACGGGCCGAGCAGGACGGTCACCGCTACCGCGCCGAGTTCACCAACGCCGTCGGTACCACCCGCACGACACCGGTCACCCTCACGGTGACCGAGCCGGACGACGGGGGCGACGGCGGGACGGACGGCGGCACGGGGGACCCGGGTGACACCGGCGGCGACGGCGGGACCACGGGTGGCACCGATTCCGGTGGCACCGGCTCGGCCTCCGGATCCGGGGGCGGCGACTCGGGTACGACGACCGGCGGCGCCGGTACCACCACGGGCGGTACCTCCGTCTCCGGGACCACCGGCGCGACCACCTCCGGCGGGAGCCTCGCCTCCACGGGCGTCGGCGCGCTCACCGCCGCCGCACTCGCCGCGGCCCTGGTGGGCACTGGGTGGGCGGCGTACCGCCGCGGACGCGCTGTCAGTTGACCCGTCCGGCCTCGACCGGCCCACCGCCAAAGTGAGTCCGCCCCTCGGCAGCACCGTCCCGAAGGGCGGACTCACCCCGTCACAAGGTCGCTCGCCTCAGATCGACACCGCGACCGCGGTGAACGTCGTCTCCGGCGTCTGCGGGCTGGTGAAGCGGGCGTTGACGAGGTACAGCCGGTCGCCGAACTGCGCGGCCGTGGTGGGCACGTCGAAGCGGGGGTCGGTGATCGTGCGGCGCAACGTGGCCGTCGTGGCCTTGGCGTCGAGGTCGAACACGCTGATCAGGTTGAGGCGGTTCTGGACGACGTACAACGTCCGGCCGATGCGCCAGAGGCCGTCGCCGGCCGCGACCGAGGCCGCGCCGACCAGGGCTATCTCGGTGGCGTACCCGGTCCTGACGCTGACGTTGTAGAGCTTGCCGGGTGTGCTGCTGACGACGATCAGAGAGCGGCCGTCGGGGGCGCCGACGATGCCGTTCGCGTTGTTCACGTCGGGGGTCTGCACCCAGTCGCCGGTGAGCGGGAGTGTGCGGACGCTGCCGTCGCAGCCGCGCGGTACGCCGTAGAGGGCGGCGGCGCGCGAGTCGGTGAACCAGGCGCGGTCGCCGAGCAGGGTGACGTCGTTGATGAAGTGGCCAGTGGCTTCGCTGAGTTGGTGTGTGGCGACGATCTCGCCGGTGCGGGAGTCGTGGACCCGGGCGACTCCGGTGTTGCCGGCGACGTACAGCAGGCCGTCCTGGTCGAGCTTCAGGCCGACGGCGACCTGGCCGGTGGCGCCCGCGTACAGAACCCGGCCCTCGCCGGTGCGCAGGTCGGTGCGGTAGATCGCGCCGTTGGCACGCGAGCCCATGTACGCGTAGGGCTTGCGGCCGATGGCGATGCCCTCGGGGAGCCAGCCGTCGGGGAGGGGGAACTCCGTCGGCCAGGCCGCTCTGGTGCCGGCGGTGGCCGTGCCGGTGCCGGCCGCCACCGCGAGGGTGGCCAGGGCCGCTCCGCCGAGCAGGGCGCGCCGGGAGGGGTGGGGGTGGTTCGGGGTCATGGGCTCGGGCCTCCGTGAGGTGGGGAGTGGGGACGCGGCGAACTCGACAGCTGTACGAACCTTGGGGACCCGATGACCCGGCCTTGGCCGAGGTTTCGAATCCTGTTCGTAGCAAACGAACCGCCGGACGCCGGAGTTCCCCCCGCGCCCCACCCTCACCTCACGGAAGCCGTCCCCTCACGCAGTCGGTCGCTCAGTCCGCGCGACCGGCGACCAGCCACTTCGAGGGCAGCTCGATCCGCCTGCCCTCGGATGTGAACTCGGTGGTGGTGAGCGGGAGTTCGCCGCTCGCGATGATGGTGAGGCCGGCCGAGCGCACGTACGCGGGCACGGCCTCGTCGGACACCTCGCCGGGCGCGATGCCGTGCCGGAAGATCGGCGCGAGCTTGGGCGGCGGCCCCTCGGGGCTCTGCGCCAGGCCCAGCAGCACGGGCTTGGCCCGCTCGGAGAGTTCGACGAGGAAGACCCGGCCGCGCTCGCCGACCAGCGTGGCGATCCCGTCCACCAGAGCCTGGCGGTCCTCCGGGTCGGCCTGGTGGAGGACACCGCGCATGTAGACGTTGGTGTCGCCGAGTTCGGCGTGCAGCGTCTCGGTCTCGTCCTTCTCCATGGCGTCGAGCACGCGGTACGTCGCCTGTCCCGCGGGGTCGGCGCGCCGGGCGTGCTCGACGGCCGCCTCCGACAGGTCGGCGCCGACGACGCGCGGGAAACGGTCGGCGAGGAACCGGGTCTGGGTGCCGTTGCCGCAGCCCAGGTCGACCATGACCAGGCCCGGGTCGGTCACGTACGGTTCGAAGAGCGCCAGGTGGAGTCCGGCGGTCAGGGGCGGTGCCGCGTCCCAGAACACCGCCCCCTGTTCCTCCGGAGCCTCGCGCCAGAAGCCCTCCCAGGCCTCCCGGTAGCGACTCGTCACACTCATGCCCAACTCCCCAGGATGTGAAGGCCGTCCGCCGCAAGTGACGGGCGAGTACGGTCTATCGCGCCCTGGTCATGGCTACAAGCGCGCGGCGCATACCTTCACTCCGCATTCGACGGACGCACTCCCCCTGTGCGCCTCTCGCGCCCCAGACGCCGATCAGCGGCGCGGCAGCGTCAGTTCGAACCAGACCGTCTTGCCGCGCTGCGTCCGGCTGGTGCCCCACTCGCGCGCGAGGGTGCTGACGACGCGCAGGCCGCGCCCGAACTCGTCGGTCCCGCCGGCGCTGAGCAGGTTGGGCAGTTCGTGGTCGTCGTCCTCGACCTCGCACAGCAGGGTGTCGCCGCGCACCAGGCGCAGGGCGACCGGGCGGCCGTGGGAGTGCCGTACGGCGTTGGTGACCAGCTCGCTGACCATCAGCGCGGCGTTGTCGGCGAGTTTGGCGAGCCCCCAGTCATGGAGCTGTTCCCGCACGGCGGTTCGGGCGCGGCCGACCTCGACGGGGTCGAGGGCGAGCCGCCACTCGGCGACGTCCTCGGGCTCCACGCCGTTGAGGCGGGCCATCAGCAGGGCCACGTCGTCCTTGCGGCCGCCCGTGACGTTCAGCGCGCGGATGATCGTGTCGCAGGCCTCGTCCATGGAGGCGGCCGGGTGGGCGGCGGACTCGGAGAGCGCCGCGAGACCCACGCCGATGTCCTCCCCGCGCACCTCCACGAGACCGTCGGTGCACATCACGAGCCGGTCGCCGGGCTCCACGCGCACGCGTACCGCCTCGAACGGCACTCCGCCCACGCCGATCGGCGCTCCGGTCGGCAGGTCGAGCAGCTCGCTGCGGCCGTCCTCGGCACGGACCAGGACGGGTGGGATGTGACCGGCGTTGGCGATGTGCAGTTCGCTCGCGATCGGGTCGTAGACGGCGTACAGACAGGTCGCGAGGTAGGTGTCGCCGAGGCGCTGGGCGAGGTCGTCCAGGTTGCGCAGCAGCTGGGCGGGCGGCAGGTCCAGGGCGGCCATGGTCTCCACGGCCGTCCGCAACTGGCCCATCATCGCGGCCGAGTTGAGGCCGTGCCCCATGACGTCACCGACCACCAGGGCGGTACGGGCGCCGGGCAGCTTGACGGAGTCGAACCAGTCGCCGCCGACCCGTCCCAGGAGCGTGCCGGGCAGGTAGCGGGTGGCGATGTCGCAGCCCGCCATGCGCGCGGGGATGACCGGCAGCATGCTGTCCTGGAGCGTCTCGGCGACGTTCTCCTGGTAGGTGTACATGCGCGCGTTGTCGAGCACGAGGCCCGCGCGGGCGGCGAGTTCGGCGCCGGTGACCCGGTCCATGTCGTTGAAGACGGGCCGCTCCGGGTGGCGCAGCAGGATCATGAACCCGAGCACCACGTTGCGGGCTTTGAGCGGTACGACCAGCATCGAGCGGTTGGTGATCAGCGGCCGGATGTCCCGCTTCTCGAACTGCGAGGCGATGGCGTGGCCCATCTCCTCGCTGATCCGCGGCACCAGGACGGGCTCGCCGCTGGTCATGCACTGGAAGAACGGCGTGTGCGCCGGGAACGGCATGGCCTCGCCGACCGGCACGACGTCGTCCCAGCGGCCCGGTTCGTCGGTGTGTTCGAGGGCGACCCGGTGCCACATGGTGGTCGTGTCGGGCACGCCGTCGGGGAACCCCTCGCCCGCGACGACCTGTTCGCGCAGATAGGTGCCGGCCACGTCCGTGAAGCGCGGCACGACGGCTCTGCTGACCTCGACGATCGTGCGGGTCAGGTCGAGGGAGGTGCCGATGCGGCCGCTGACCTCGTTCAGGAACTCCAGGTGTTCGCGGACGGCCGCGTACTCCAGGTCCTCGGCCTCGTCGGCGGCCTCCTGCGGCGTGGGCAGCCCCTCGGCCACCGCCCGGGCCGCCAGTTCCCGCCGGGCCCTGCGCTCCGCGCGCCGGGGCACGCCCCAGTCGGGGGTGACGGGCACCCGGTCGTTCTGGCTGAACTCCAGTACGGGATAACCCAGTTCGAGGATCTGCGCGACGATGCGGGCGCTTTCGTCGACGCTCATGCTGGGCAGGATCTCGGGCAGCCGGCCGGCCAGCTCCTGGGCGCCGGGGAAGTCGGTGTGCAGGGCGAAGCCGGGCGCGATCCGCTCGTACGCCATGTCGTGCTCGGGGTCGTCGGGCCGCAGTCCGCCGGTGTCCGCGCCGAGCACGAGCAGCCGCTCCTTGCCCGGGCCCACCAACGGGTAGGCCCACCACAGGACATCGACGCGGTCCCGCTCGGGGACGGTGAGCCGGGCGCGGCCCGCGGCCGGATAGGAGAGCCCGCCGTCGAGGGAGGACTCCAGGCCGGGGCCGAGTCCGTCGTAGTCGGCGTACGTCCCGTACGGCGTGACGTCCTGCTCCTCGGGCAGCGCGCCGGAGACGGGCAGCAGATCGACCGCCGGATGTCCGATCGCGTCCTCCTTGGGGACGCCGAAGAGACGGCGTGCGCCAGTGCTCCAGTGGGACACGAGGCCGTCGCGGTCGACCACGACCACGGCCAGCGGCACACGGCCGACCGCGGTGTCCTCCACCGCTCCGCCCCCGGCTCCGCGGCTGGGAGGTGCTTCCCTCTCGGTGCCACGGTCCATGACCCAGGCCCTCTTTCCCCACGGCTCCGCAAGATCTGTCCGCCGTCACCACCGTACGGCGCCCTCAGGTGGTGATGTGCGGCAACGGGGGAATTGGTGGCACGCGGGCGCACCGTTTCGGGGCCGCACGCCGGACGGACGCGCCGGGGGCGCTCAACCCCCGCGCCCGTCCGGCCGGTTCGGTCGCCCCCTGGATCCGTGGGCCTCAGTCCTCGTGTCCCAGTTGCAGGTCCCGCTCGGTGCGGCCGCCGCCGGCGACCTGGAGCACGGTGGCGACCGGCGGGTAGCCGGCGGCGATCACGGTGTACTCGCCGGAGGACAGGTCGACGAACCGGAACGTTCCGTCGGGTCCCGTGGTGAGCGTGTCCACGACGTTGCCGGCCGCGTCGAGCAGCGTCACGCGCGCGTCCTCGACGGGCCGTCCGCCGCTGGCCCGCACCGTGCCGCGCAGCACGGCACCACCGGCGAGTTCGATGTCCTGGCGGGTCTCCCGGGAGGACTGGACGCTGACCGGCAGGGCGGCCGGGCGGAACGCGGGGGCGCTGGCGGCGAGGGTGTACTCGCCGGCCACCAACTCGGTGATGACGTAGCCGCCCTCGCGCCCGCTGCGGGTGCTCGCCACGACCTCGCCGTGCACGTTGGTGAGGGTGACGGCCGCCTCGCGCACGGGTGTTCCGTCGGCGGTGACCACGCTGCCCGCGAGGCGTCCGGCGCCGCCGAGGACGACGTCGAGTTCGACGGGACGCTCGCCGACGGTGACGGAGACCGCCTGCGGCTGATGGCCGCCGGCCGCGGCGATCAGGACGTACGCCCCCGACCCGGGCGTGGACAGCGCGTACCGCCCGTCCTCGCCGCTCGCGCCCCGCCCGATCTGCTGCCCGGTCACGTCGATGAGCGTGAGCGCGGCCCGCGGTACGACGGTCCCGTCCGGGTGCTGCACCGTGCCGCAGACCGGGATTCCGGCCGCGTAGGACGAACGGGCCTGCGGGATCGGGGCGTTCACCGGCGCGGTCTCGGTTTCGGCGGCGTTGTGGGACACCAGCGGTTTCTCCTTGAGAAAGAAGGCGATGAGCAGGCCGAGGACGAGCACCGGCACGAGGTAGAGGAAGATCCGGGGCATCGCGTCGGCGTAGGCCGCGATGTAGTCGTCGCGCAGGGCCGGGGGCAGCGCGTGGACGAGCTGCGGGGTGAGGGACTCCGGGTCGGGCAGCTGGGATCCCGCGCGCGTGGAGAGCCGCTCGGCGAGGGAGTCGGCGAGCCGGTCGGCGAAGAGCGTGCCGAAGATCGCGGCGCCGACGTTGCCGCCGATCTGCCGGAAGTAGTTGTTGGCGCTGGTGGCGGTGCCGAGGTCGGCGGGGCGCACGGAGTTCTGCACGGCCAGCACGAGCACCGGCATCACCATGCCGATGCCCGCGCCGAGAACGGCCATCCAGAGGCTGTACTGCAGCCGGGACGTGTCGACTTCGAGGCGCGACAGCAGCCACATGCCGACGGCGGACAGGGCGCTGCCGAGGACGGGGTAGATCCGGTAGTGCCCGGTGTGGGTGATGAGCTGTCCGGCGATGATCGAGGCGCCGACGATGCCGCCCATCATGGGCAGCATCAGCAGGCCCGACTCGGTGGCGGTGGCCCCGTCGACCATCTGCAGGAAGGTCGGCAGATAGCTGGCCGCGCCGAACAGCGCGACGCCGATCACCAGGCCCACCAGACCGGTGACGTTGAAGACGGAGTCCCTGAACAGCCGCAGCGGGATGAGGGGTTCGGCCGCGAAGTGCTCGGCGACCAGGAAGAGCACGGCGGCGGCCACGGCACCCGCGGCGAGCCCGAGGATGACCCGCGAGTCCCAGGCGTACTCGGTGCCGCCCCAACTGGTCAGCAGGACAAGGCAGGTGGAGGCCGCGGCGAGCAGGAGCGCGCCGAGGATGTCGAGGCGCGGCTTGGTCTTCGGCTTCGGGAGCTTGAGGACGACGGTGACGACGGCCAGGGTGAGGAGGCCGAAGGGCACGTTGAAGTAGAAGCACCAGCGCCAGGCGAGGTGGTCGGTGAAGTAGCCGCCGAGCAGCGGTCCGGCGACCGAGGCGAGGCCGAAGGCGGCGCCGATCAGGCCCATGAAGCGGCCGCGCTGCCGGGGCGGCACGATGTCCGCGATGATCGCCTGGACACCGATCATGAGGCCGCCTGCGCCGACGCCCTGGACCGCGCGGAAGGCGATGAGCTGGTCCATGGTCTGCGCCCGGCCGGCGAGCGCGGAGCCGATGACGAAGACGACGATGGCGAACTGGAAGACGCCCTTGCGGCCGAGCAGGTCGCCGAGCTTGCCGTAGATCGGCAGTCCGATGGTGGAGGTGAGCAGATAGGCGGTGATCGCCCAGGACATCTTGTCCAGGCCGTGCAGCTCACCGACGATCTTCGGGAGCGCGGTGGCGACGATCATCTGCTCGAGGGCCGCGAGGAGCAGCGCGAGCATCAGCCCGAGGAAGACCAACCGGACCCGGCGCGGGCTCAGTTCGGCGCCACCGGCGGCCGCGGGGAGGCGGCTCTCCACAGCCGCCACGACCGGTTCGTCCCGCACCAGAGTCGTCCCGCCCACCTACCGCTCCCCTCGTCGCACTGCCGCACAATTCCCGCTTAAGGCGACAACTGCGAGCAAGCACGACGAGTTACGGCAGAACGGCTCGACGGGTGGAGATCCACTCGAACCGGTGAGGGTCGTCAACGCCCCCGGAACGCCGGGGACTTGCCCGATACAGGGCCTACTTCTCGACCTCGACGGCCAGCTTGTCCAGGATCGCGTCGTAGATCCGGCCGAGGCCCTTGGGTGCGAACGTCTTCTCGAAGAAGCCGCCGATGCCGCCGGCGCCGTTCCAGACGGTGCTCACGACGACCCGGGACTTGCCCTCGCCGGCCGGGGTGACCCGCCAGGTGGTGACCATCGAGGAGTTGCGGTCCTTCTCGACGAGTTCGCCGTCGGTGGGCTCGCTCACCTCCAGGAGGCAGTCCCGGACGCGCTTGCTGGTCGCCTGGAGCTTCCAGTGGACGAGGGTGCCCTCGCCGTCGCCGCCCTCACGTACCTCGTACTCGCTGAACTGCTCGGGCAGCACCTTCGCGCGCGTGCCGCTGTAGTCGGCGAGCGCGTCGAACACCGTCTCCGCGTCCGCCGCGACGATGCGCTCCGTAGTGGCCTCGACCTGCGCCATCGATTTCCTCCAGGACCTGGGTTCTCGGTGTCGGGGCCAGCCAACCACCCCCGCGCACGGCCGCCCAAATCGGGGGCCCGGGGCCTTCGAGGCGATCGGGAATGACACTTGCACAGTAATTCGAACAAGTGTTTCACTCTGGGGGCAGGCCTACCGAAGGAGGCGTCATGCGCTGGGAGAACCTCACCGTCGAGTCCGGCGGCCACAGCCGGCCGAACGACGCCGCGCTGTTCGGCGCGGACGCCGTGATCACCCGCACCTTCGACACCCCCGAGTTCCGCGGGATCACCTTCCACGAGGTGCGCGCCCGCTCGATCATCAACCGGGTGCCGGGGGCCTCCCGAATGCCGTTCGAATGGACGGTGAACCCCTATCGCGGCTGCTCGCACGCGTGCGTGTACTGCTTCGCCCGCAAGACGCACAGCTATCTGGACCTGGACACGGGGATCGACTTCGACTCCCAGATCGTCGTCAAGACGAACGCCCCGGAGCTGCTGCGCCGCCAGCTCGGCTCACGGCGCTGGCAGGGCGAGCACATAGCGATGGGCACCAACGTCGACTGCTACCAGCGCGCCGAGGGCCGCTACGGCCTGATGCCGGGGATCATCTCCGCGCTGCGCGACCACGCCAACCCCTTCTCGATCCTGACGAAGGGCACGCTGATCCTGCGCGACCTCGATCTGCTGCGGCAGGCCGCCGAGGTGACCGACGTGGGCATCTCCGTCTCGGTCGGCTTCACCGACCCCGAGCTGTGGCGCACCGTGGAGCCGGGCACGCCCGCCCCGGAGCGCCGCCTGGACGTCGTACGCGCCCTCGCCGAGCACGGCATCGACTGCGGGGTCCTGATGGCCCCGGTGCTCCCGTTCCTGAGCGACGACCCGGCCCAACTGCGCGCCACCGTGCGCGCGATCGCCGCCTCCGGGGCCGGCTCCGTCACGCCGTTGGTGCTGCATCTACGGCCCGGCGCCCGCGAGTGGTTCATGGCCTGGCTCGGCCGGCACCACCCGTATCTGGTGCGCCGCTACGAGCGGCTGTACGCGGACGGCGCGTACGCCCCGAAGTGGTACCAGCGCCGGATCACCCGTCAGGTGCACGAGCTGGCCCAGGAGTACGGGATCGGCCCCACGCGCGCGGGGATGCCCCGGCGGATCACGCCCCCGGAGCCGGCCGAGGAGGCGGTGTCCGAACCGACCCAACTCTCGCTGATCTGAGAGCGTTCGAGCGCATCCCTCGCTCCGATCGGGTCAAGTATCGGCAGAACGCGTTCTTCCGGTGCCCCTTTCCGGGACGATGCGGCGAGGACCACGAGCCCCGCGGTCCGAAACCCTCCGTCCTGGGAGGACTCCATGAGAAAACGCGCAGCAGTGCTGTGCGGCGTCGCCGTCGTGGTGGCCGGAACCTTCACGGCCGTGCCCGCCGACGCGAGCGCCCCGAGCAGCGCGGCGGCCGCTCCCGTCGCGAAGCTCACCTGGAAGAAATGCGGCACCACCGACTATCCGACGCTCCAGTGCGCGTCCCTCAAAGTGCCCCTCGATCACGCGAAGCCGCACGGGCGGCAGATCACCCTCGCCCTCTCGCGCGTGCCGCACACCGCGAGCAAGAGCCAGGGTCCCCTGCTGGTCAACCCCGGCGGTCCCGGCGGCAGCGGCCTCTCGCTCGCCGGCTTCGTCGCGTCCTCGCTGCCCAAGGCGGTGGCGTCCCAGTACGACGTCATCGGCTTCGACCCTCGCGGGGTCGGCGCGAGCCAACCGGCCCTCGACTGCAAGCCGGGCTACTTCAACCCGGTGCGCCCGGACTCGGTGCCGAGCACACCGGCGATCGAGAAGGCCAACCTCAAGCGCGCCAAGTCCTTCGCGGACGCCTGCGGCAAGAAGTACGCGAGCCTGCTGCCGTACATCGACACGATCAGCGCCGTGCGGGACATGGACTCGATCCGGGCCGCACTCGGCGCCAAGAAGATCAACTACTTCGGTTACTCGTACGGCACCTACCTGGGCGCGGTCTACGCGAAGCTCTTCCCCGAGCGCGTACGGCGCCTGGTCCTGGACTCGATCGTCGACCCCACGGGCGTCTGGTACGACGACAACATCGGGCAGGACTACGCCTTCAACGACCGCCAGCGCGCCCTGATGGCGTGGATCGCGAAGTACGACTCGACGTACAAGCTCGGCACCGATCCGGAGAAGATCGAGGCCAAGTGGTACGCGGCGCGCAAGGCGCTGGCCAAGAAGCCGGCGGGCGGCAAGGTGGGCGCCTCGGAGTTCGAGGACACCTTCATCCCGGGCGGCTACTACAACGGCTACTGGCCCTACCTGGCCGAGGCGTTCGCCGCCTACGTGAACGACAAGAACGCCGATCCGCTGGTGGAGGCGTACGAGAACTTCGCCGCCATCGACGCCTCCGGGGACAACGGCTACAGCGTCTACACCGCGGTGCAGTGCCGTGACGCGTCCTGGCCGCGCGACTGGAACCAGTGGCGCAAGGACAACTGGGCGGTGTACGACAAGGCGCCCTTCATGGCCTGGAACAACGCCTGGTACAACGCGCCGTGCGCGTTCTGGCCGACGGACACCAAGCGCCCGATCAACATCGCCAACGGCAAGCTGCCGCCGGTGCTGCTGTTCCAGGCGACCAACGACGCGGCCACCCCGTACGAGGGCGGCGCGACGGTCCACCGGCTGCTCGCCGGCTCCAGTTTCGTGGTCGAGCAGGGCGGCGGGAACCACGGCATCACGCTGAGCGGGAACGCCTGCCTGGACAAGTACCTGGCGGACTACCTGAGCACCGGCAAGGTGCCACGCGGTCACGGCGAGGTCGACGCGGTGTGCCAGAAACTGCCGGACCCCGCGCCGCTTAGCTCCGCCGCGGCGGCGAAGTCCACCCGCGGTTCGACCCTGCACGGTCTGGTCGGCTTCCGCGGCTGAGCACCCACCCGGGCATCCGCGCATGAGACCCCGTCGGGGGCGGAGATCCAGGTTGTCAGACCCATGGTCCACGATGGACGCATGAGTGAGACGACCAGGATTCCCGCCCCCGACGGGGTTTTCCCCGCCGCCCAGTACAGCCACGTCGTCATCGGCACCGGCCGCTTCGTCGCGATCTCCGGTCAGCTCGCCCTCGACGAGGACGGCAAGCTCGTCGGCGACGGTGACGCGGAAGCCCAGGCGCGTCAGGTCTTCGAGAACCTCCGCCGCTGTCTGACCGCGGCCGGCGCGACCTTCGACGACGTCGTCAAACTCACCTACTTCGTCACGGACATGGCCCACCTGCCGGCGATCCGTGCGGCCCGCGTCGGCCACATACCCGACGACCGCCTCCCGGCCGCCTCGGCGGTCCAGGTCGCGGCGCTGGTGCGGCCGGAGTTCCTGATGGAGGTCGAGGCGTTCGCGGTCGTGGCCGAGTGAGCGCGCCTTCGACCGGTCTTCAGGTCCGGGACATGACGCTCGCCGACTGCGACCCGGTCGCCGAGATCCGCGTC
Source organism: Streptomyces sp. NPDC002499 (assembly GCF_053595415.1). Classification (NCBI taxonomy): domain Bacteria; kingdom Bacillati; phylum Actinomycetota; class Actinomycetes; order Kitasatosporales; family Streptomycetaceae; genus Streptomyces; species Streptomyces sp. NPDC002499. The sequence goes on along the minus strand of NZ_JBSFXO010000011.1, from coordinate 274,117 downwards.
CGCGGCTGGCGCAGCGCGTACCGCGGGCTGATCCCCCAGCCGTACCTCGACGCGATGAGTGTGCACAAGGACGCGGACCGCCGACGCGCGCGCCTGCTCCAGGGCGACGGCAGCGTGGTGAACGTCGTGGCCGAGCGGGACGGCGAAGTCGTCGGCTGGGCCTGCCACGGGCCCTACCGGGACGGTGAAGTGCCCGCCGGGGGTGTGGAGTTGTACGCGATCTACGTGGACCCGGACCGCCAGGGCACGGGTGCCGGACGCGCGCTGCTCGAGGAGTCGGTACGGCGGTGCGTGGCCGTCGACCTCACGCGCATGTACCTCTGGGTCCTCGAAGGGAACGGGCCCGCCCGGCGCTTCTACGAGCGTGCCGGATTCCGGGCCGACGGCACCGAGGAGCCCTTCGAGGTGGACGGGGTCGAGGTGCCCGAGGTCCGGTACGCCAGGGACCTCACGCTCTAGGAAGCTCACACGCCGAACACGCCGACCACTGCGACCACTGCGACCAACGTCAGCGCTGCCGCGGAATCCGCCCCAGCGCCCCCACCGCCGCCTCCGCGAGGGCAGGGTGGGCGAGCGCCTCGGTGAGTACGGGCCGGGCGCGGCCGTCCGCCAGGCTGCCGAGTCCCTCCACGCAGGCGAGGGCCACGCGCCGGTACGGGTCGTGCGGGCGCAGCCGCCGCTCCAGTGTGGTGATGAGTGCCGGCACGGACTCGGGGGCGCGCAGTTCGGTCAGCAGGCGGATGGGGTGCAGGGCGTAGGCGACGCGCAGTTCGTTGGTGGCGAGGGCGGCTGCCGCGCGGGCGGTGCGCGGGTCGCCGAGGCGGGCCAGGGCGTACGCGGCGGAGGCGCAGCGTTGCGGGTCGCGGTGGTTCAGGAACAGGACGAGGGACTCGAAGGCCCGCCGGTCGCCCGCGAGTCCGAGCTTGAACGCGGTCAACTCCCTGGCCCAAAGCGGCTGTCCGGGCTCGGTGAGCGCGTCGGCCAGCGCGTCGGGGTCCTCGACCACCACGAGCCGGTCGTACACGGCGGACGCTCCCGCCTCCGTCCGTAAACGCTCAGTGAGCGATCGCAACTCTTCGTCCATGGCACCGAGCGTAGGGGCGCCCGCGATCTCTCGGGACCTACATCACAAAGACGTACAACTACGAGAACCGGACAGGGGCTGGCGTGCTCGTTACTCACGGGTTAAGCTCAGACGAGCGAGTTACCCACTCGCGGCATTCCTTGCGGTGGCCTGGTGACGCAGCCGCCGTGAGAACAAGCGGTTCGGTGCTCAACGCACCGAGGTAGGACCCGGCTTGGGACAGGGCCGGTCGCTCTTCACCGTTTCCCCGGGCGTGTGCGCTCGTAGCCCGTAACACCCGCACTCCTCACGCACCCGGTGCGCCACCGGTCCGGCTTCGGCCCGGTTCTCTCGGCGCACCCGGGCGTGCTCCCAGTCGTCACCCCTCATTCCTGGAGTCCCGCGATGGCCACTCCCCTGTCCCACTCCCCTCTCTCCCCGATCAAAACCGTCGCCGTCGTCGGCCTCGGCACGATGGGCACCGGTATCACCGAGGTCCTCGCCAAGGCCGGCCGCGAGGTCGTCGGCATCGACATCAGCGAGGCCGCGACCGCACAGGCCGTCGCCGCCCTGGAGACCGCCACCGCCCGCGCCGTGACACGGGGCCGGCTGACCGAGCCCGAGCGCGTCGAACTGCTCGCCCGGGTCCGCACCTCCACCGACCTGCGGGCCGCGGCCGACGCCGACCTCGTCATTGAGGTGGCGCCGGAGTCGTACGAGATCAAGCAGCAGATATTCCGTGAGCTGGACGGGATCGTGCGGCCGGAGACGATCCTGGCGACCGGGACCAACGCCCTGTCCGTGACCCGGCTCGCGGCCGACTCGGCCAGGCCGGAGCGGGTGTTGGGCCTGCACTTCTTCAACCCGGCGCCCGCGATGCGGCTGGTCGAGGTCGTCTCGTCCGTGCTGACCGCGCCCACGGCCGTCAGCGCGGTCACCAATCTCGCCCTCGACCTCGGCAAGGAGCCCGTCGCGGTCGGCGACCGGCCCGGATTCGTCGCGGACGGGCTGCTGTTCGGCTATCTCAACCAGGCCGCCGCGATGTACGAGGCCAAGTACGCCTCCCGTGAGGACATCGACGCGGCGATGCGGCTCGGCTGCGGACTGCCCATGGGCCCGCTCGCGCTGCTCGACCTGATCGGCGTCGACACCGCCCGCACGGTCCTGGAGGCCATGTACGCCGCGTCCCACGACCGGCTGCACGCCCCCGCACCGATCCTCAAGCAGCTCAGCGAGGCGGGCCTGACCGGCCGCAAGTCGGGGCGCGGCTTCTACACCTACGAGGCCCCGGGCAGCGCCGTCGTCGTGCGGGACGCGCTGACACCGCTGGACGGCTCCGCCCTCACACCCGGCCGCCCGGTCCGCTCGGTCGGCGTCGCCGGCTCCGGGACCATGGCGTCGGGCATCGCCGAGGTCTTCGCCAAGGCCGGGTACGAGGTCGTGCTCGCCGCCCGCAGCGAGGAGAAGGCGCAGACCGCCAAGGCCCGGATCGGCAAGTCGCTCTCGCGCTCCGTCGACAAGGGCCGGCTGACCGCCGAGGCCGCCGCGGAGACCCTGGACCGGATCACCGCGGCGGGCTCCTACGACTCCTTCGCCGATGTCGACCTGGCCGTCGAGGCCGTCGCCGAGGACCTGGAGATCAAGCAGCAGCTGTTCGCCACCCTGGACAAGGTCTGCAAGCCGGGCGCGGTGCTGGCCACCACGACCTCGTCGCTGCCCGTCGTCGCCTGCGCCCGCGCCACCTCGCGCCCGCAGGACGTGATCGGCATGCACTTCTTCAACCCCGCACCGGCGATGAAGCTGGTCGAGGTCGTCCGTACGGTGTTGACGGCCGAGGACGTCCACGCAACCGTCCGCGAGGTCTGCGTCAAGATCAAGAAGCACGCCGTCGACTGCGGTGACCGGGCCGGATTCATCGTCAACGCCTTGCTTTTCCCGTACCTCAACAACGCGATCAAGATGGTGCAGGAGCACTACGCGACTCTTGACGACATCGACGCGGCGATGAAGTTGGGCGGCGGCTACCCGATGGGGCCTTTCGAACTCCTCGACGTGGTCGGGCTCGACGTCTCCTTGGCGATCGAGAAGGTCCTGCACCGCGAGTTCCGCGATCCGGGCCTGGCTCCCGCCCCGCTCCTGGAGCATCTGGTGGCCGCGGGCTGCCTCGGCCGCAAGACGGGCCGTGGCTTCCGCGAATATGCCCGGCGCTGACGGCGCCGGCGACTGGTTCGCGACGGAGGCGGACTGGGGCGGGCTGCTCGATCCGGGCGGCCCGCACCCGCTCCACCGGCCCGCCGTGCCCCCGCCCGTTCCGGTCCGGGGAAACCCCCGACGTGCGCACCAAGCTGCGCACATGCAGTACGTTCGGGGCATGTCCCAGCCCGCCAAGTCCTCACGAACACCAGCTACGCCCGACGCGCCGGAGAGCGCCGCAGGCAGTCGCGCGGCGGCCCAGCGGCTCAAGATGCGCCGCGAGTTGGCGGCCGCGGCGATGGAGCTGTTCTCCACCAAGGGGTACGAGGCGACCACGGTCGACGAGATCGCGGCGGCGGCCGGCGTGGCCCGCCGCACCTTCTTCCGTCACTTCCGTTCCAAGGAAGAGGCGATCTTCCCGGACCACGACGACACGTTGATCCGCGCGGAGGCCGTGCTGAACGCGGCACCGGCGCACGAGCACCCGCTGGACACGGTGTGCCGGGGCATCAAGGAAGTCATGCGGATGTACGCGGCCCGGCCGGAGATCTCGGTCGCCCGCTACAAGCTCACGCGCGAGGTGCCCACCCTGCGCGAGGCGGAGATCGCGTCGGTGGCCCGCTACGAGCGCCTCTTCACCCGCTATCTGCTGGGCCACTTCGACGAGCACGCGCACGACGACGACGCCAACGACGACCCGCTGCTGGCCGAGGTCGCCGCGTCCGCCGTGGTCACGGCCCACAACCACGTCCTGCGGCGCTGGCTGCGGGCCGGCGGCCAGGGAGACGTGGAAACCCAGCTGGACCACGCCTTCGCGATCGTGCGCAAGACGTTCGGGACGGGGATCGGCGCCGGGCGCACGGCCCCGCCGAAGCCGCCGAAGCTCGCGGCGGTCTCCACCCAGGGCGAGGTCCTGGTGACCGTCGCCCGCACGGACGCCCCGCTGGACGAGGTCATGCGGACGATCGAAGAGGCACTCAGGGACCGCTGAGCGGCCTCGCCCCTGCCGGCTCTCCTGCCGGCTCTCCTGCCGGCTCCCCTGTGATGACGGCCACCCCTCGGGGTGGCCGTTTTGGCATGTCAGGGCACCTTTTCGCGCGAATTTCAGAGCCCGTTCGATCGATCATCGCTCATTTGTTACGTAAAGATTTCACCTGAGAGGAATTCCTGGCACTCAGTGCCTTGCGAGGTGACACGCGGTGTCATACGTTGAAGGAGTCCGGGCGGCCGGCGTGCAGAGACCTCACGTACGCCGGCTGTCCCAGCAAGTCATCGACCTGCCCGCCCGGACGCCTGCGTCACAGGCAACCTCCCGCGCCACAAAGCGCCCTCAGCAGCACCGACGTAACCCTCAGCGTCTCCCCCTCAAGACGCCATTCGCCGGAGGCATCACCGTGACCGTGAAGGACATCCTGGACGCGATCCAGTCGCCGGACTCCACGCAGGGCGACTTCGCCGCCCTGCCGCTCCCCGACTCGTACCGCGCGATCACCGTGCACAAGGACGAGACGGAGATGTTCGCGGGCATGCAGACCCGCGACAAGGACCCGCGCAAGTCGCTCCACCTGGACGACGTGCCCCTGCCCGAACTGGGCCCGGGCGAGGCCCTGGTGGCCGTCATGGCCTCCTCGGTCAACTACAACTCCGTGTGGACCTCGATCTTCGAGCCGCTGTCGACCTTCGGCTTCCTGGAGCGCTACGGCAAGGTCAGCGAGCTCACCAAGCGGCACGACCTGCCGTACCACATCATCGGCTCCGACCTCGCGGGCGTGGTCCTGCGCACCGGCCCCGGCGTGAACGCCTGGAAGCCGGGCGACGAGGTCGTCGCGCACTGCCTCTCCGTCGAGCTGGAGTCCAGCGACGGGCACAACGACACGATGCTCGACCCCGAGCAGCGGATCTGGGGCTTCGAGACCAACTTCGGCGGCCTCGCCGAGATCGCCCTGGTCAAGTCCAACCAGCTGATGCCCAAGCCGGACCACCTCAGCTGGGAGGAGGCCGCCTCCCCGGGGCTGGTCAACTCCACCGCCTACCGCCAGCTGGTGTCCCGCAACGGCGCCGGCATGAAGCAGGGCGACAACGTCCTGATCTGGGGCGCCAGCGGCGGACTCGGCTCCTACGCCACCCAGTTCGCCCTCGCCGGCGGCGCCACGCCGATCTGTGTCGTCTCCAGCCCCGAGAAGGCCGACATCTGCCGGGCGATGGGCGCCGAGGCGGTCATCGACCGCAACGCGGAGGGCTACAAGTTCTGGAAGGACGAGCGGACCCAGGACCCGAAGGAATGGAAGCGGTTCGGCAAGCGCATCCGTGAACTCACCGGCGGGGAAGACATCGACATCGTCTTCGAGCACCCCGGCCGCGAGACCTTCGGCGCCTCCGTGTACGTGACCCGCAAGGGCGGCACCATCACCACCTGCGCCTCGACCTCGGGCTACATGCACGAGTACGACAACCGCTACCTGTGGATGTCCCTGAAGCGGATCATCGGCTCGCACTTCGCCAACTACCGCGAGGCCTGGGAGGCCAACCGGCTGATCGCGAAGGGCAAGATCCACCCCACCCTGTCGCGCGTGTACTCCCTGGAGGACACCGGACAGGCCGCCTACGACGTGCACCGCAACCTCCACCAGGGCAAGGTCGGAGTGCTGTGCCTGGCGCCCGAGGAGGGCCTGGGCGTGCGCGACCACGAGAAGCGCGCCCAGCACGTCGACGCCATCAACCGCTTCCGCAACGTCTGAGACACCCGAGGTCATAGATGACTGAGCGTCAGAATGCCGACGGCATGCGGGAGAAGGACCGGCCGTGGCTCATGCGCACGTATGCCGGTCACTCCACGGCCGAGGCGTCCAACGAGCTGTACCGGCGCAACCTCGCCAAGGGCCAGACCGGTCTGTCGGTGGCGTTCGACCTGCCGACGCAGACCGGCTACGACTCCGACCACGTCCTCGCTCGCGGCGAGGTCGGCCGGGTCGGCGTGCCGATCGCGCACCTCGGTGACATGCGCCGGCTGTTCCAGGACATCCCCCTGGAGCAGATGAACACCTCGATGACGATCAACGCCACCGCCATGTGGCTGCTGGCGCTCTACCAGGTCGTCGCCGAGGAGCAGGGCGCGGACATCACCCAGCTCTCCGGCACGACCCAGAACGACATCGTCAAGGAGTACCTGTCGCGGGGCACGCACGTGTTCCCGCCGGTGCCCTCGCTCCGGCTGACGACGGACATGATCGCGTACACGGTCTCCCACCTGCCGAAGTGGAACCCGATCAACATCTGCAGCTACCACTTGCAGGAGGCGGGCGCCACGCCGGTGCAGGAGATCGCGTACGCGATGTCCACGGCGATCGCGGTGCTCGACGCCGTGCGCGACTCGGGCCAGGTGCCCGCCGAGAAGTTCGGTGACGTGGTCGCCCGTATCTCCTTCTTCGTGAACGCCGGTGTGCGGTTCATCGAGGAGATGTGCAAGATGCGGGCGTTCGGCCGGATCTGGGACCAGGTCACGCGGGAGCGGTACGGCATCGAGAACGCCAAGCAGCGGCGCTTCCGGTACGGCGTCCAGGTCAACTCGCTGGGGCTGACGGAGGCGCAGCCGGAGAACAACGTCCAGCGGATCGTGCTGGAGATGCTCGCCGTGACGCTGTCCAAGGACGCACGCGCGCGTGCCGTGCAACTCCCGGCCTGGAACGAGGCGTTGGGCCTGCCCCGTCCCTGGGACCAGCAGTGGTCGCTGCGCATCCAGCAGGTGCTCGCCCACGAGAGCGACCTGCTGGAGTACGCGGACATCTTCGACGGCTCGCACGTCATCGAGGCGAAGGTGGCGGTGCTGGTCGAGGAGTCGCTCGCGGAGATGGCGCGGATCGAGGAGATGGGCGGCGCGATGGCCGCCGTGGAGTCGGGCTACCTCAAGTCGCAGCTCGTCTCCTCGCACGCCGAGCGCAGGGCTCGTATCGAGTCCGGTCAAGAGAAGATCGTGGGCGTCAACATCTACGAGACGACCGAGCCCAATCCATTGACGGCCGATCTCGACACAGCCATCCAGACAGTCGATCCGGCTGTCGAGGCTCAGGTCATCGCCTCGCTCCAGCACTGGCGCGACACGCGCTACCAGCCGCCCTTCAACCACCCGCGCCCGTGCAAGGCGCTGGAGCGGCTGAAGGAGGCCGCCAAGGGCACCGACAACCTCATGGAGGCCACCCTGGAGTGCGCCCGCGCGGGTGTCACGACCGGCGAGTGGGCCGGGGCCCTGCGCGAGGTGTTCGGGGAGTTCCGGGCGCCGACGGGCGTCTCGTCGGCGCCGGTGGCGGTGCCGGCCGAGGAGGGCTCGGCGATGAGCGAGGTGCGCCGCAAGGTGGACCTGACGGCGAAGGACCTCGGCGTCGGCAAGCTGCGCTTCCTGGTCGGCAAGCCGGGCCTGGACGGGCACTCCAACGGCGCCGAGCAGATCGCCGTACGCGCGCGTGACGCCGGCTTCGAAGTCGTCTACCAGGGCATCAGGCTGACGCCCGAGCAGATCGTGGACGCGGCCGTCGCCGAGGACGTGCACGCGGTCGGTCTGTCCATCCTGTCCGGCTCGCACGCGCAGCTGGTCCCGGACGTGCTGGAGCGGCTCCGTGTGGCCGGTGCCACAGATATACCCGTGATCGCCGGTGGCATCATCCCCAATGGTGACGCCGAGCAGCTGCGGGCCGCCGGAGTGGCCGCGGTCTTCACACCGAAGGACTTCGACATCACCGGCATCATCGGCCGCATCGTCGACGAGATCCGGAAAGCGAACAAGCTCGACCCTCTGGAGGTCCCCGCATGACCACGCCCGCCCCCGTGAACCGGCTCCGGCCGCGGCGCTCCTGCCTCGCGGTCCCCGGGAGCAATCCGCGCTTCCTGGAGAAGGCGCAGGGCCTCCCCGCCGACCAGGTCTTCCTCGACCTGGAGGACGCGTGCGCCCCGCTCGCCAAGCCGGAGGCACGGCACACGATCGTCAAGTTCCTCAACGAGGGCGACTGGACGGGCAAGACGAGGGTCGTGCGCGTCAACGACTGGACGACCGAGTGGACGTACCGCGATGTCGTCACGGTCGTCGAGGGCGCGGGTCCCAACCTCGACTGCATCATGCTGCCGAAGGTCCAGGACGCCCAGCAGGTCGTGGCGCTGGACCTGTTGCTGACGCAGATCGAGAAGACGATGGGCTTCGAGGTCGGCAAGATCGGTATCGAGGCGCAGATCGAGAACGCGCAGGGCCTCAACAACGTCAATGCGATCGCTCAAGCCAGTCAACGTGTCGAGACGATCATCTTCGGCCCGGCCGACTTCATGGCGTCGATCAACATGAAGTCGCTCGTCGTGGGCGAACAGCCGCCCGGCTACCCGGCGGACGCCTACCACTACATCCTGATGAAGATCCTGATGGCCGCCCGCGCCAACAACCTCCAGGCGATCGACGGCCCCTACCTCCAGATCCGCAACGTGGACGGCTACCGCGAGGTCGCGCGGCGCGCCGCCGCGCTCGGCTTCGACGGCAAGTGGGTGCTGCACCCGGGCCAGGTCGAGGCGTCCAACGAGATCTTCTCGCCCTCCCAGGAGGACTTCGACCACGCCGAGCTGATCCTGGACGCGTACGAGTACTACACGTCCGAGGCGGGCGGCAAGAAGGGCTCGGCGATGATCGGCGACGAGATGATCGACGAGGCCAGTCGCAAGATGGCGCTGGTCATCTCCGGCAAGGGGCGCGCGGCCGGCATGAAGCGCACCACCGAGTTCGAGATTCCGGAGGCGTGAGCATGCAGTTCGGGCGCACCTACGAGGAGTTCGAGGTCGGGGCCGTCTACAAGCACTGGCCCGGGAAGACGGTCACGGAGTACGACGACCATCTGTTCTGTCTTCTCACCATGAACCACCACCCGCTCCACCTGGACGCCAACTACGCCGAGAACACGACGGACTTCGGCAAGAACGTGGTGGTCGGCAACTACATCTACTCGCTGTTGCTGGGCATGTCCGTGCCGGACGTCTCCGGCAAGGCGATCGCCAACCTGGAGATCGAGTCGCTCAAGCACGTGGCGCCGACCTTCCACGGCGACACGCTGTACGGCGAGACGACGGTGCTCGACAAGACGCCCTCGAAGTCGAAGAACGACCGCGGGATCGTCCATGTCGAGACCAAGGGATACAAGCAGGACGGCACGCTGGTCTGCGTGTTCCGCCGCAAGGTGATGGTGCCGACCGAGACGTACATCAAGGAGCGCGGCGGCGAGCAGCCGGGCCGCCCCGACCTGAAGCAGCAGGAGAAGTAGCCATGGCGCGCCTCGCCCAGACCGCGGGTCTGACCGACGTCCAGCAGGAGATCCTGTCCACCGTCCGCGACTTCGTGGACAAGGAGATCATCCCGGTCGCGACCGAGCTGGAGCACCGCGACGAGTATCCGCAGCAGATCGTCGACGGGCTCAAGGAGTTGGGCCTGTTCGGTCTGATGATCCCCGAGGAGTACGGGGGTCTGGGCGAGTCGTTGCTCACCTACGCCCTGTGCGTCGAGGAGATCGCCCGCGGCTGGATGTCGGTGTCCGGCATCATCAACACCCATTTCATCGTGGCCTACATGCTCAAGCAGCACGGCACCCAGGAGCAGCGGGAGCACTTCCTGCCGCGCATGGCGGCCGGCGACATCCGCGGCGCCTTCTCGATGTCGGAGCCGGGTCTCGGCTCGGACGTCTCCGCCATCACCTCCAAGGCAGTGAAGGAGGGGGACGATTACGTCCTGACCGGTCAGAAGATGTGGCTGACCAACGGTGGCACGTCAAATCTGGTCGCCGTACTCGTCCGAAGTGACGAAGGACACCCCGAAGGCACCGCGCCCCACAAGTCGATGACGACCTTCCTGGTCGAGAAGGAGCCCGGTTTCGGTGAGGTCCGTCCCGGGCTCACGATCCCCGGGAAGATCGACAAGATGGGCTACAAGGGCGTCGACACCACCGAGTTGATCATGGATGGCCTGCGCGTTCCCGCCGATCGCGTGCTCGGCGGGACCACGGGCCGAGGTTTTTACCAAATGATGGACGGCGTCGAGGTGGGCCGCGTCAACGTGGCGGCGCGTGGTTGCGGGGTCGCTCAGCGTGCCTTTGAACTGGGCGTCCGCTACGCCCAGCAACGGCACACTTTCGGCAAGCCGATCGCCCAGCACCAGGCCATCCAGTTCAAGCTGGCCGAGATGGCTACCAAGGTCGAGGCCGCCCATGCGATGATGGTCAACGCGGCACGCAAAAAGGACTCGGGGGAGCGAAACGACCTTGAGGCTGGGATGGCGAAGTACCTCGCGTCCGAGTACTGCAAGGAGGTCGTGGAGGACTCCTTCCGGATCCACGGCGGCTACGGCTTCTCCAAGGAGTACGAGATCGAGCGCCTCTACCGCGAGGCTCCGATGCTGCTGATCGGTGAAGGTACCGCCGAGATCCAGAAAATGATCATCGGTCGCAGGCTGCTCGAAGAGTATCGATTCCAGGGCTAGATGTCCGGATACGGGGTGTTTTCTTGGAGAAGAAGATCACACCCCGTCAGCGCCCTTCAGCCGCCGACTCGGCTTCCTGGCTTACCCAGTTGTGGCCGACGACCGGTACGATCCCGGGAAAGCCGCCGTCCCCCGTTACAGCGCGGCATCATCCGCTACGAAGGTCATCCATGCCCCACAGCCAAACCTCTGCACCACGCGACAGCCGGGCCGGCGTACGCCTCGCGCGCGGAGCATCGCCGTGGCTTCTCCCGACCGTCGCCACCGCAGCCCTCAGCCTGGTACGCGCGCGCAAGTCCGGCGCCGCCAAGGCTGTCGCCGTGCCCGCCACCGCGCTCGCGGCGGGCATGCTGTGGTTCTTCCGCGACCCCGAGCGAGAGATCGGCCCGGGCCGGGTCATCTCGCCCGCCGACGGTGTGGTGCAGAGCATCATGCCGTGGAAGGACGGTCGCACCCGCGTCGCGATCTTCATGAGCCCGCTCAACGTCCACGTCAACCGCGCGCCGCTCTCCGGCGAGGTGACGTCGGTCGAGCACATCCCCGGCGGGTTCGTTCCGGCGTTCAACAAGGAGAGCGAGAACAACGAGCGCGTAGTCTGGCATTTCGACACCGAACTCGGCGACATCGAGATGATCCAGATCGCCGGCGCGGTGGCCCGCCGCATCGTGCCCTACATCCCGCAGGGGACGAAGGTCGAGCAGGGCGACCGTATCGGTCTGATCCGCTTCGGCTCGCGCGTAGACATCTACCTGCCCGAGGGCGTGGAGGTGGCGGTCGAGGTCGGTCAGAAGACCGTGGCTGGGGTGACTCGCATTGACCGTGATTGATCCTGAGACGCAGGCCGGCTGGGTTCCGGAGGCCGACGAGGTGGACGACGAGGAGGAGATGCCCCTCTCTCTCCGCCTCTCGATAGCGGACACCCTCACGCTCGGCAACGCCACGTGCGGCTTCATGGCGGTGTACTTCACCACCACCGGCATCCTGATCCCGCACCTCACCGACAGCCAGGAATCGGGCATGGCGCGCAACAGCGCGGCCACCGCCGTGATCCTCATGCTGTGCGCGGCGGTGTTCGACCTGTTCGACGGCCTGGTCGCACGGAAGCTCCGCTCCTCCCCCATGGGCGCCGAGCTGGACAACCTCTCCGACCTGATCAGCTTCGGCCTGGCCCCGGCGTACTTCGTCCTGGTCTACGGGATGGTCGCGGACGACGCGTACCAGAAGGTGGCGGCGGTCGGTGCCGTCGTCGTGCTGCTGGCGGTGGTCCTGCGTCTGGCGCGCTTCTCGTGCGTGACAGTGCCGAACGGCATGTTCCAAGGCATGCCATCCCCGTTCGGTGCGCTGACGGTCGTATCGATCGTGCTCCTGGAGCTGCCCTTCGTGGCGACGCTCCTGGCCATCCTCGGCACCGCCTGGCTGATGGTGAGCCGGGTCGAGTACCCGAAGCCGCGCGGCCGCCTCGCCGTGGCGATGCTGGCCTGGATCGTCGTGTCCATGGGCCTCCTGGCCGCCTGGGCCTTCGACGCCCCCAGCGGTCAGCTCCTGCTCCAGACGGGCTGCGCCCTGCAGCTGGTCATGGGCGCGGTCATCCCGCTGTTCGCCACGGCCCGCCGGGTGAACAACTTCCGCGACAACCGTCGCGAGGCGCGGGCGGCACAACTCCCGTAGGACGTCTCAGCCGTACCACTCCCGAGGGGCCCGAACCGATTCCGGTTCGGGCCCCTCGGCCGTTCCTCGCTCACATGCGGCTCTGGGCCGTCTCAGGCCTTCGGTGTGTACGCCTCCGCCTCCTCGGACGCACCTGCCTCCCGTACGACCTTCATGCCGCCCGTGGCGCTCTTGTCGGGCTGGAGGATCACGCTCTCCCGGGAGGACGCGACGGCCGGGTCGGTGAAGTCCTGGACGGTGCCGAAGCCGGAGTCGAAGGCGTCGAGCGTCAGCAGGGCCTTGTCGACGCCCTCGCGGGTGAGGTCCTTGCTCGCGCAGGCCTTCTTCAGGGCCTCGCCGAAGGCCGACGCGGCGGTCCAGCCGGCGACGATGCCGTTGTCGAGGGAGTCCTTCGGATAGGCCGCCTTGTAGTCGGCGACGAGCTTGGTCGCCTGTGGGGTGTCCGCGCCGATCGGCAGCGAGGGCGAGGCGACCCAGTAGTTCTTCGTCAGAGCCGGCCCCGCCTGGGTGGCGAGGAGTTGGGGCGCGAACGCGGAGTTGTTGCCGATCACCGGCACGTCGAAGCCGCTCGCCGCCGCGACCCCGACCAGCGAGGCCGCCTGGCGCGGCCCGGCGCTGATGACGATCGCCTTGACGCCCGCCTTCTTGAGCGCGGTGACCTGCGCGGTCATGTCGTTGTCGGTCGGCTTGATCTTCTGCTCGACGACCGACAACCCTGCCTTGCTCGCCATGTACTTGCTGCCGACCAGGGCGCTCTCGCCGTAGTCGCCCTCGAAGTACACGTGCCCGATCTTGTCGCCCTTCTTGATCCCCTTCTCCTTGATCAGGAAGTCGACGGCGTTGATCGTCTCGATGTCGTACGTCGATCCGATGACCCGGATGTACGGGCTGCCCAGCAGCGCCGCCGACCACGCCTGCGGCAGCACAAGGCCCTTGTCCTGGCCGTCGACGCGCTGCTTGACCGCCGCGACGAACGGCGAGCCGATGAACTGGGCGAAGCCCAGCACCTTCGGCGCCAGCTCGGTGTAGCCGGAGACGGCCTTCTGCGGGTCGTAGCCGTGGTCGCGGACCGTGAGGGCCACCTTGTAGCCGCAGACGCCCCCGGCCGCGTTCAGCTGCTTCACGTACAGCTGCTGGGCCTGGGTGACGCTCTTGCCGAGGGTCGCGTAGACGCCGGTCATGTCGGTGAGCGCGCCCAGCGTGATCGTCTTGCCGGAGATCCCCTGACCGGTCTTGATCCCGCCCGCGCCCGCCTTGTCGCCGTCACCGCTGTCACTGTCCTTGGCCTTGGAGCTGCACCCGGCCAGCACGAGCAGTGCCGCGAGGGCACCCGCCGCGGCTCTGGCCCCGTACGTCCTGTTCATCGTTCCTCCCCTGGATCGGTTCTGACGCGACGCCGGGCGGCCGTACTGACCAGACCGCCGGGCAGGAACAGCACCACCAGCACGACGGCGGCGCCGTAGAGGTACCGGGACGCCTCGCCCGGTGCGATCCCGCCCGTGCCGGGGGCGGAGACCAACGGCAGCGCATCGCTGTAGCGGGTCAGCAGCTGGGGCAGCAGGGACACGAACACGGCCCCGGCCACCGCGCCGGAGACCGAGCCGAGCCCGCCGATGACGATCATGGCGAGGTACTCCAGGGACAGCGTGATGCCGAAGTAGTCGGGCACGGTCCGCTGGAAGACCAGCGCGAGCAGGACGCCCGCGAGGCCCGCGTACATCGAGGACAGCACGAAGACGGCGGCGCGGTGGCGGGCGACGGGCACGCCGAGGACGCCGGCCGCGACGCTGTGGTCCCGGATCGCGTTCATGGCCCGCCCCGGCCGCCCGCGCAGCACTCCACGGGCGAACAGCGCGCCGCCGAGCAGCACGGCCAGGCCCGCGTACCAGAGCTTCTCCGCCGACCCGAACGGCACGGCGGCGACGAGGAGTTCACGGTCGTCGAAGGTGAGGCCGAACAGACTCAGCGGCGGTACGTCCCGGCCGTTCGCCCCGCCGGTCAGGTCATGGGCGTTGAACATCACGTGCTGCCCGATGAAGACCAGGGCGAGGGTGGCGATCCCCAGGTACGCGCCGCCGAGCCGCCCGGAGATGGGGCTGAACAGCCCGCCCGCGACACCGGCGACCAGCACCGCGAGCACGGCCGCGAGCCAGGTCGGAAGGCCGAGCCCGGTCAGCCCGTCACCGCCGTCCGCCGCGAACACGCAGTACCCGTAGGCGCCGACGGCGAGGAAGAAGGCGTGTCCCATGGAGAGTTGACCGGTCGCGCCGGTGAGCAGATTGATGCCGATCGCCCCGATCGCGGCGGCCATCGCGAAGAGGCCGGCCTGGAGCCAGAACCGGTCGAGGTAGAAGGGGAGGGCGAGGAGCAGGACGGTCGCGACCGCGGCCCAGACATAACCGCGTGACCGGATCACCCGCAACGGCTTCACCAGGACCTCAGACACGCGCCAGCTCCTTCGTGCCGAACAGTCCCGCGGGCCGGACGAGCAGGATCGCGACCATGACGAGGTAGGGGGCGAGGTCGCCCAGGCCGCGGCCCAGGAAGGTCAGGTCGCTCTGGTAGCCGGTGGCCAGGGACTCCGTGATGCCGACCAGCAGGCCGCCCACCAGCGCGCCCGTGGTGGAGTCGAGGCCGCCGAGGATCGCCGCCGGGAACGCCTTGAGCGCGGCCAGGGAGGTGGCCCGTTCCAGGCCCGGGGTCGGGAAGACGGTGAGGAAGAGTGCAGCCACCGCGGCAAGACCTCCGGCCACGGCCCACGCACCGAGCGAGACCCGCCCGAGCCGTACGCCCATCAGCGCCGCGGTCTCCCCGCTCTCCGCCGCCGCCCGCATCGCCACGCCCCAGGAGGTGAACCGGAAGGCGAGCAGGAACGCGGTGATGAGCAGCGCAGCGGCCACAAACGCGGCGATCCGCGTGTGCGCGAGGGAGACAGGACCGATCTTGAGGACGGCGTCGCCCCACGGGTCTCCCAGCGGGATGACGTCCGTGCCGATCCGGCGGGTCAGCTCGGTGGTGAGCAGGATGTCGACGCCGATGGTGACGATGGCCAGCACACTGTGGTCGCTGCCCCGGTAGCGCCGGATCACCAGGAACTCCACGGCCGCGCCGACCAGCGCGGCCCCCGCGATCCCGACCAGCAGCGCGGGCCAGAAGCCGATGTCGTCGTGCAGGGACGCGGTGATGTAGCCGCCCGCGAGCAGCAGCGAGGCATGGGCGAAGTTGACGACCTCGGTGGCCCGGAAGACGACCACGAAGCCGAGCGCGATGAGCGCGTAGACGGAGCCCAACGAGACGCCGTTGAGCAGGACTTCGGCGAAGGTGCTCATGCTCCGGCTCCCAGGTAGGCGCGTACGACGGCCGGATCGTTCTGTACGTCGGCGGGGACGCCGTCCGCGATCAGGCGCCCGAAGTCCAGTACGGTCACCGCGTCCGCGAGCCGCATCACCACCCCCATGTCGTGTTCCACCAGCACGATCGAGATGCCGAGTCCGTCCCGAACTCCCGCGATCACGGCGGCGGTTCGGCGCCGTTCGTCGGCGGTCATGCCCGCGACCGGCTCGTCCAGGAGCAGCAGGCGCGGTTCCATGCACAGCGCGCGGGCGAGTTCGGCGAGCTTCTGCTGTCCGTACGGGAGTGAGCCCGCCGGGCGGTGGAGGCAGTCGGCGATGCCGACGAACTCCGCGATCTCCCGGACGCGTTCACGGTGGAGCCGTTCCTCGCGGGCCGCCGAGGGCAGGCCGAGTCCGGCCGCCAGGAAGCCCGTTCGGGTCAGCCGGTACCGGCCGAGGAGCAGACAGTCCTCGACCGAGGCGCGGGGTGGCAGCGCGAGGTTCTGGAAGATGCGGGCGACACCGAGTCCTGCGATGCGGTGCGCGGGCATGCCGGTCAGCTCGTGCGGGCCGAAGCGGACGCTGCCGGCGGTGGCCCGGTAGACCCCCGAAAGCACGTTGAAACAGGTCGACTTGCCCGCGCCGTTGGGTCCGATGAGCGCGTGCACGGTGCCGGGGCGGACCGTGAAGCCGACGTCGTCCAGGGCGGTGAGTCCGGCGAACCGGACGGTGAGGCCGCGGACTTCGAGGGGGTCGGTCGGGGAGGAGTCGAACCGGTCCCCCTCAGGGTCGTCGACCGGATCCGTACGTCTCTCTTCGAGGGGCTCCTCACGCGGCTCTTCACGCGGTTCCATCCGGCGCCTCACCCCCGCCACCGGGTCAGCGTCCGCCGTACGCCACCCGTCTGTTCGGCATCCGCGTCCGCGGCCGCGTCCTCGTCGACCACGCCCAGGTAGCGACGGCGCACCTCGTCGGAGGCGGCCAGTTCCTCGGCCGGTCCGGACAGCGTGACCTCGCCGACTTCGAGGACGTACGCGCGCGTGGCGAGCCGCAGGGCGAGGGCCGCGTTCTGTTCGACGAGGAGGACGGAGGTGCCCTGGGCGTTGATCTCGCGGACGGTGTCGGCGATGCGCTGGGCCATGAGCGGGGCGAGGCCGAGGGAGGGTTCGTCGAGGAGCAGCACCTTCGGAGCGGCCATCAACGCACGGGCGACGGCGAGCATTTGCTGCTCGCCGCCGGAGAGCAGTCCTGCGCGTTGTCCCGAGCGTTCGGCGAGGACGGGGAAGAGTTCGTGGACGCGGGCGAGGGCGGCGGCCCGGCCCGAGCGGGCGGCGCCGAGGGCACCCGCGCGCAGGTTGTCGGCGACCGTCATCCGCGCGAACACCCGCCTCCCTTCCGGCACTTGGGACACACCGGCGGCGACCACCCGGTCGGGCGCGAGTCGGTCGAGGCGGCGGTCGCCCAGGCGCACGCTGCCCTCGGTGATCGCGCCGCCGTGGAAGGACAGCGTCCGGCTGACCGCCCTGAGCAGCGTGGACTTGCCCGCGCCGTTGCTGCCGAGCACGGTCACCACCGCCCCCTCGGGCACCTCCAGGGACACCCGGCGCACCGCCCGTACGGGTCCGTATCCGACCGACAGATCACGTACGACCAGTCCGGATCCGCCCATGAACACCCCCTGTTCGACTCGGTGTGGCGCTCACCCCAGCACCGGAGGGGGCGCCCGTCCACGGCCCGTGGCGGAATCGCTGCGAGTGCCCAGCAGGTCGGGCCGGCCGTTGTGCACGCGCACAACACCGCGTGTCAGGGGCCTGTGCGGGACCGTCCCGCGATGGCATCCTCCGGCCATGGGAGCGCGAAGGCCGCGGACCGGTCATGACTGGAAGCTGCTCGCGGAGTCCTGCACGGCTCTGCTGGAACGGCTGCCGCAACTCGTCGACGAGCATCTGCGGCAGCTCACCGAGTACTCCCCCGTCTACGGGCAGGTGCTCCCGCACGACCAGCAGTGGCGCGAGGCCGAGGAGGCGATGCGGATCGGCATCGAGACGCTGTCCGCACCCCGGGACTCCCCGCGCCGGGACCTGGAGTACGCCGAGGACGCGGGCCGGCGCCGGGCCCGGCAGGGCCTGCCCCTCGACCTCCTCGTGCACGCCTACCGCAGCGCCGGTTACCTGCTGTGGGACGCGCTCATCGACGGGGCGGCGGGCCGCGAGCCCGAGCGGCTCACCGCGCTGATGCGCTCGACGACGATGGTGTGGTCGGCGGTGGACGCGCAGGCCCAGACCGCGTCGGAGGCCTATCGCGCCACGGAGGCGGAGTTGCGGCGGCGCACGGACGAGCAGTTGCAGGCGCTGCTCGACGCGCTGCTGGAGGGACAGGCCACGCCCGGGCTCGCGGCACGGGCTGCGGCGGGGCTCGACCTGCCCGAGCACGGGCCGTACGCGGTCGTGGTGCTGCGGGCCGAACGGCGGGAGCCCGCCGAGCGGCCGGTGCAGGGGGCCGGGTTCCGGTTCATCTGGCGGATGCGGGCGGACGGTGAGGTGGGGGTGGTGGCGCTCGCGCCCGGTCAGGGCCTGGACGGCGTCGCGCGCGTGCTCGCCGGGCGCTGCTCGGGGCCGGGCGGGATCAGCCCGGTGGTGCCCGGGCTCGCGGAGCTGGGGCGGGCCCGGCGGCTGGCCGAACTGGCGCTGCGTACCTGTCCGCCGGACGGTACCGCGGTCGTACGCCTGGACCAGCGGATGCCGACCGCGCTGGTGGTCAGCCAGCCGGAGCTGGCGGACCGGCTGGTGGCGGACGTGTTCGGCGCGCTCCTGGAGCTGGAGCCCGCCGACCGGGCCGTGCTCCTGGAGACCCTCGACGGCTGGCTGGCCTGCGAGGGCTCGGCGGGCCGGGCCGCGGCGCGGCTGTACTGCCACCGCAACACGGTCTTCAACCGATTACGGCGGCTGGAACAGCTCACGTCCCGGTCGCTGGCCAGGCCCCGGGACCTGATCGAGATGACGCTGGCGCTGGACGCGTACCGGTTGTCGGGGATGCGGAGGTGAACGGGCTTGAGACGGAAGCCAGTTGGCTGACGCCGGTCGGCTGAAGCCGGGCGGGCCTCAGATTGCGCGGGCCCCGGACCGTGCGGGCCTCAGATTGCGCGGGCCTCAGACCAGGAAGTCCCGCGCGATCTGCTCCGCGACCCGTTCCAGGATCGGTCCGGCCTCCGAGATGCACTTGGCGATGTCCGGCTCGATGCCGGTCAGCGGGTACGCCCGCCGGAAGCCGGCCTGCCCCAGCGCCTGCGGTTGCAGGGCGAGCCGCCCGCACACCGCGACGACCTCCTTGCCGGCCGCCCGTGCCGCGGTGGCGACGCCCGCGGGGGCCTTGCCGTGCAGGGTCTGTTCGTCCAGGGAGCCCTCGCCGGTGATCACCAGGTCCGCGTGCTCAAGCGCCGCCGCGAAACCGAGGACGTCGAGCATGACCTCGATGCCGGGGCGGAAGCGGGCGCCGAGCAGGAGGGCGCCGTAGCCGATACCGCCCGCGGCACCCGCGCCCGGCGCGAGGGCGTACTCGGCGGCCTTGGCGCCGACCGAGTCCTCCAGCACCTTGGCGTAGTGCGCGAGGGCCGCGTCCAGGGCCTCCACGTCGTCCGGCGAGGCGCCCTTCTGCGGCCCGTAGACCGCCGGAGCGCCCTTGGGCCCGGTGAGCGGGTTGTCCACGTCGCTGGCGAGCACCAGGTCGACGGAGGCGAAGCGGGGGTCGAGGGCCGACAGGTCGGCGGAGACGAGCTCGGCCAGACCGCCGCCACCCGGCGGGACCGGCTCCCCCTCGGCGTCCAGGAACCGCGCGCCGAGCGCGGACAGCATGCCGGCGCCGCCGTCGGTCGTGGCGCTGCCGCCGACCCCGAACACGACGGTCCGCGCGCCCGCGTCAAGGGCGGCCCGCAGCAGTTCCCCGGAGCCGTACGTCGAGGCCGTGAGCGGGGCGAAGACGCCCGCGGGCAGCCGCTGCAGCCCGCTGGCCTCGGCCATCTCGACGACAGCCGTGTCGCCGCGCAGCGCGAAGGCCGCCGTCACCTCGTGGCCGAGCGGTCCCGCGACGCGCACCTCGTGCCGTTCGAAACCGGCCGCGACCGCCGCGTCCACGGTGCCGTCACCGCCGTCGGCCACGGGGAGCGACGCGACCTGGAGCGTCGGGACGATCCGGCGCAGCCCGGTCGTCACCCGCTCGGCGACCTGTACGGCCGTCAGCGAGCCCTTGAACTTGTCCGCGGCGATGAGCACCCGCTGTGTCACCAGTTATCCCCTTGCTCTCCGGGTCCCGCACATGTCAGGACCAGTCGCGCCGCTGTGACCTTAACCGGAGGACGGCCTCGCCGTCATGCCCCGACCGTTCCCTGAGAACGGGGTGGGAACAACGTACGAGCGCGGTGGGAAACCCCTGTGCGGACCGCCGAAGGCGGGACGGCGGCCCCGGATTCGGGTAGACCGGGACCATGACCCCTGTGGGCACCGCGCCAGAGCTCGCCGACCGCGTTCTCGGGGGCTGGCTGGGCCGGATCTCGGGCAACATGCTCGGCAAGCCGGTCGAGCAGGGCGACCTGTGGACGCGGGACCGGATCGACCGCTATCTGCGGCAGGCCGCCGCCCTGCCGCTCACCGACTACCTGCCCGCGCCCGCCGACGAGAGCGACGGCTTCGAGCTGCGCCCCGAGTGGCGCCAGTGCGTGCGCGGCCGCATCCACGGCAGTTGCCGCGACGACGACGTCGACTACGCGATCCTCGGCCTCGATCTGCTGGAGACCCACGGTTTCGGCTTCAGCACCGAGCAGGTGGGCGATCTGTGGCTGCTGCGGCTGCCGTATCTGCAGACCTACACGGCGGAGCGGGCCGCGTACCGCAACCTCGCCAACGGGCTCAAACCGCCGCTGACGGCGACGTACGACAACCCCTACCAGGAGTGGATCGGCGCGCTGATCCGTGCCGACATCTACGGCTGGACCTGCCCGGGCGTCCCCCGCCGGGCCGCCTCCCTGGCCCGCCGGGACGCGGTGCTGTCCCATACGGGCAACGGTGTCTACGGCGCCATGTGGGCGGCGGCGCTGATCTCGGCGGCCTTCACCGCGCCGACCGTGCGGCACGCGGTGGACCAGGCGCTGGCCGTCATCCCGGCGGGCAGCCGGCTCGCCCGTACCGTGCGCCGGGTCGTCTCGCTCCACGACACCCGCATGACCTGGGAGGACACGCTCACCACGGTGTCCGAGGAGACCGCCGGGCTCGGCTGGATCCACACCATCCCGAACGCGGCCGTGCTCACCGCGGGGCTGCTGTACGGCGACGGCGACTTCACCCGCACCATCACGCTCACCGTCCGCGGCGGCCTGGACACCGACTCCAACGGCGCGACGGCCGGCTCGGTGGCGGGCGTCCTGACCGGTGCGGACGCCATCCCGGCGCAGTGGAAGGAGCCACTGGAGGACACGGTACGCAGCGCGGTCTTCGGCTTCGACCGGGCCCGGATCAGTGAACTGGCGGAGCGGACGGTGCAGTTGGCGGAGGTGGACGCCTGATCCGTCCTTGTTCGGCCGGTCAGGGAGTCCGGGGCTCGACTGCACGGGGAGTCCGAGGCGTGGTCGTTCCGGCTGGTTACCCTTCCTGGATGACGACCTCCGAAGACTTCGCCGCGTACATCGCCGGCCTGCCCCGGGTGCTCGCCGGGGCCGCCGCCCTCTTCCGCGACGCCGCGGGCCGGGTGCTGCTCGTCGAGCCCAACTACCGTGAGGGCTGGGCGCTTCCGGGCGGCACGATCGAGTCCGACGACGGCGAGACCCCGCGCCAGGGCGCGCGCCGCGAGACTCTCGAAGAGATCGGCCTCGACCGCGAACTCGGTCAACTGCTCGCGGTGGACTGGGTGTACAAGCCCACCTGGCCGCCGCTGGTGGCGTACCTGTACGACGGCGGAGTCCTCACCGAGGACGACTTCAAGGCGATCCGCCTCCAGGAGGAGGAGCTGCTGTCCTGGCGCCTGGTGGAGCCCGGACACCTCACCGAGTACCTCCAGGGCCCCCTCGGCCACCGCGTCCTGATCGCCCTGGACGTCCTGGCGGAGGGCTCGGGCACGGCGGAACTGGAGAACGGGCAGCGGGTCGGCTGACGAGGGTCATCTGCCGACACGGACCGGCGTCGAGGTCAAAGTCGGGGTCGGGGTCAAGGTCGAGGTCGAGGTCAAGGTCGGGGTCGGGGTCGAGGTCGGCTGATCAGCCCTCGACATCCCTCGGCTTGCCGTCCACCTCGCGCAGGACCTCGTCCCGGGCGGCCACCCGCGCCTCGGTCCGGTGACCGCGCTCGATGTAGTCGCGTACGACGACCTCGACGGCGTCCTGGGGGTTGCCGACGCCCGAGAGCACCATGACTTCCACGACGAGCTCGGCGTCCAGCGAAATGTTGACCTTGGCCATGCCGGGACGCCAACACCGCACCGGACCACCGCGATATCCGTTGGCCGCGCACGGACGCGCCGACCTACGCTCGACGCCATGAGCAGACCACTGGTCGCCCTTCTCAGCGGCGCGGGTATCTCCACCGACTCGGGCATCCCCGACTACCGCGGCCCCAACGGCCTGTGGCGCCACGACCCCGAGGCCGAGAAGCTCGTCACGTACGAGTACTACATGAACGACCCTGAGATCCGCCGCCGTTCATGGCAGATGCGGCGGAAAAACCGCACGCTGACGGCCGAACCGAACGCCGCGCACGTGGCGGTGGCCGCGCTCGAACGGGACGGCGTGCCGGTGCGGGTCCTCACGCAGAACGTCGACGGACTGCACCAGCGGGCCGGCATGCCCGCCCGCAAGGTGCTCGAACTGCACGGCAGCGCACGGAGTTTCGTGTGCACCAAGTGCGCCGCACGCGGGCCGATGGAGGACGCGATCGCCCGCGTCGAGGCCGGCGAGGACGACCCGCCCTGCCTCGACTGCGGAGGCATCCTCAAGTCCGCGACCGTCTTCTTCGGCGAACACCTCGACCCGGTCGTCCTCAGCGAGGCCGCCGCGATCGCCAAGGCCTGCCAGGTGTTCATCGCCGTCGGCAGCACCCTCCAGGTACACCCCGCCGCCGGGCTCGCCGGAGTCGCCGCCGACCACGGCGCACGGCTCGTCATCGTCAACGCCGAGCCGACCCCGTACGACGAACGGGCCGACGAGGTCGTACGGGAACCGATCGGCACAGCCTTGCCGGCACTCCTGCGCCGGCTGGGCACGGAGGAGGAGTGACGGCTCCCTCGGCGGGCCTGTTCAGGCGCCCGCGCGGGTGAAGGTGACGTGCGTGACTCCGGTGGGCGACGAGGTGGCCTCGACCTCGTAGTCCTTCTCCACGTCCTCCAGTCCGTCCCAGAGGCGTACGCCCCGGCCGAGCAGGATCGGCACCACCACGACGTGCATACGGTCGATGAGGCCGGCGGCGAGGAAGTCGCGGACGACGGTGACTCCGCCGCCGATGCGTACGTCCTGGCCGTCCGCGGCCTCGCGGGCCGTCTCCAGCGCCTTGTCGGGGGACGTGTCGAGGAAGTGGAACGTCGTGCCGCCCTCCATCTCGATCGACGGGCGCGGGTGGTGGGTGAGGACGAACGTCGGTGTGTGGAACGGCGGGTTGGGCCCCCACCACCCCTTCCACTCCGGGTCCTCGTGCCAGCCGGGCGGCCCGAACTTCCCGGCGCCCATGATCTCGGCACCGATCCCGGGCGCGAACTGCCGGGCGAAGGCATCGTCGACGCCGGCGGTGCCGCCGGCCCCGCCGGTCATGTCGTGCCAGAACCGAGTGGTGAACATCCACTGGTGCAACCGCTCGCCGGCGTGGCCGAACGGCGCGTCCTTGGTCTGGACGTCACCGGTGCCGAAGCCGTCGAGGGAGATGGAGAAGTTGTGAACGCGGGCAAGTGACATGGGCGGCGATCCCTTTCCTTCTGTCGGTCCAGTTTCGTCGAATCGACTCGGTCTCGCAGAAATGATGGTCGCGCCGCAGTCATGACGTCCAATGCCACTTCTCTTCATGACTCATAGATAAACTTGATCGATGCTGAACCTGACACACCTCAAGGTCCTGGACGCGGTCGCCCGCCTCGGATCGGTGACCGAGGCGGCGAAGGACCTGCACTACTCCCAGCCGTCGGTCAGCCACCACCTGGGCCGGCTCGAAGCGGCCAGCGGCGCGAAGCTCGTCCAGCGGGTGGGCCGCGGTATCCGGCTCACCCCCGAGGGCGAGTTCCTGGCGCGCCGGGCGAGGGAGATCCTGGGGCGGGTCGACGCCGCGTCCGTCGAGCTCGCCGCCCGCGTGGGCCTCCGTGCCGGACGGGTACGACTCGCCGGTTTCCAGACGGTCCTCAGCACCCTCGTGCCGAAGGCGGCCACCGAGTTGTCCCGGACCTACCCGGGAATCGAGCTGAACCTGGTCGACGCCCACCCGGTCGAGGGCTTGCAGATGCTGCGCGCGGGGCACGTCGACATCGCCCTGATCTTCCGGCACACCGAGACCCCACTGGAGGAGGAGGGCTTCCGGCTCATCCACCTGCTGGACGACCCCCTCTACCTCATCAGCGACCGACCCCGTCCGCGTCTGGAGGACCACCGCGACTCCCCCTGGGTCGGCGGCTGCGAACGCTGCCGAGCCGCCACGATCACGGCCTGTGAAGGTGCGGGCTTCGCACCGCGGATCGCCTACTCCTGCGACGACACGGTCGTCTCCCAGGCTTTGGTGGCCTCCGGAATGGGCGTCGCCATCCTCAACGGACTCGCCCTCCGGGCCCACCGGGCACCGGGCATCCACACCACCCGCCTCACCGGCAACGCCCGCCGCATCTACGCCGCCACCTACGGCGACCCACCGGACCCGCCGGCCACGACGGCGCTGATCGAGATCCTGGCGGCACAGGCGCGAGGAACGGACCTGGAGCGGATAGAAGAGCCGGATCCGGTCGATCGATCCAGCACGAGCGCTGATCCACGCTGAGACCGCGTTTGAGATCTGACATGGGACGATCGGTCGGTGCCTCTCGTGAACCGTGACCTCTCCCTTGAGGAGCTTGAGCGCGACCGTTGGTCGGTTCCGTCGGGCGGTGAAACCCGGCTGATGGCGACCGTGCGCCAGCTTCGGCGTAAGCCGATCGGCGGCCTGACGGTTGAGGACATGCGGCTATTGATCAGACAAGACGTGGGCCTTGCCCATCTCCTGCCCCTGGCGGTGGAAGCCCTCAGGATCGACCCGCTGGCGGAAGGCGACATGTACGAGGGGGATCTGCTGGCCGCTGTGCTCACCAGAAGTGCGGAGGTCTGGAGCGAGTCCCCCGAACTGGAGCGGGATGTCCGCTTGATCGTCTCGGAGTTGGCCGACGTGCCGACTGCCCTGAAACGTGAGGCTGAGAGGTTTCTGGCTCTGTAGCTCGCCGACAGCAGCTACCGCGGCGCGGAGCCGGCAGGTTGTCTACGAGGAGTGCCGCACGAGCGGTCATGGGCCGGGACGCATCGCAGCACGGCCCCGAGTGAGCCGGCGGACCATGACGCCGATCATGGCCCATCGGATCATCGTCTCGGCGTGGGCCGGACTGGTCTCGTAGTCCCCGGCCAGGCGCCGGTGGGCGGTGAGCCACGAGAACGTACGCTCTACCGCCCACCGCTTGGGCTGGACCTGGAAGTCACGCTGGTCAGGGTCCTTGCGGACGATCTCCAGGTCGCGGCCGAGGATCTGTGCGGCCCACTCGACCAAGCGGCCGGCGAAGCCCTGGTCGGCCCAGACCTTCTTGACGCTGGGGTGGTCGAGCCTGGTCCACAGCAAGGGCCGCTTTGCGCCGTCGCGGTCCTGGATGCTCGCCACGACGACGTGGACGGCCAGGAGCAGACCCAGGGTGTCGGTGACGATGAACCTCCTGCGGCCCTTCACCTTCTTGCCCGCGTCGAATCCTCTGGCCCCGGGGACCGTGTCGGCCGTGCGGACGGACTGCGAGTCGACCAGACCCGCGCTCGGCTCCACGTCGCGGTCGTCAGCTTCACGGACCTTGCCGCGCAGGACGTCGTGGATGCGCTCGACGGCGCCGACACGACGTAGAAGATCGCGTCCACGATCCGTCGCCGAGGATGCTTCTCCCGACGCCCGCCCTTCGGGCCCACCCGCGTCGGCGGGAGCAAAGGCTCCACCAGCGCCCACTGCTCATCCGTCAAGTCTGACCGATAGCCACCCCTACCACCGCTCACGGTGAGCTCAACGAACGCCTCAGCAACGGGACACGGCAGATCTCAAACGCTCACTAAGCCGCGGACCTTCACTATGCCTATGCGGGGACCTTGGTCTGGTCCGTAAGATCACCTTGTCGTCGGCGGCGATCGTGGTGCCCATAACTTGGCCGGCGGAGTGGATGCCGCACGTGATCACTACCGCGCAACTCGACTGCAGGCAAAGGCGTTTTGGGAGCGGAGCGGCTAGAACAGAGTCGTTCCGCTCTCCAACCCGCCCTCGAACGCCAGCAGTCGCTGCTTGCGGTCCAACCCGCCGCCGTAACCCGTCAGGCTGCCGCTCGCGCCGATGACCCGGTGGCAGGGGACGATGATGCTGATGGGGTTCTTGCCGTTGGCCAGGCCGACCGCGCGCGAGGCGCCCGGGTTGCCCAGGGCTTCGGCCAGGTCACCGTACGAGCGGGTCTCCCCGTAGGGGATCAGGGCGAGTTGGTCCCAGACACTGCGCTGGAACGGGGTGCCGGTCAGCTTCAGGTCGAGGGTGAACTCCTTCAACTCGCCCGCGAAATAGGCCTCCAGCTGCTCCTCCGCCGCACCGAAAACCGCGTCGTCGCGCGAGCCGAAGGTCTCCTCGGGCGGGCGGTGGCGATGTTCGGTCATGTAGAGGCCGCACAGGACACCGTCGTCGGCGACGAGGGTGAGGGGGCCGTAGGGGCTGGGGATGACGGTGTGCTGCTTCATTTTCTGCGCATGCCCTTACATCTACGAAAGCGCTTATACCGGGAGGAAGTTGATCGGGTGGCTGTCGGTCGCCCACAGGTACTGGGTCGCGTACGCCCGCCAGGGGCGCCAGGCGGCCGCTCGGGCCGTGAGGGCCGACGGTGTGGACGGGAGGCCCAACTCCTGGGCGGCGCGCCGGATTCCGAGGTCGGTGGCGAGGAAGGCGTCGGGGTCGCCGAGGGCGCGCATCGCGATGACGTCGGCCGTCCAGGGGCCGAAGCCGGGGAGGGAGAGGAGGGCCGTCCGGGTCTCGGGCCAGTCGCTCTCCGGGCCCAAGTGGAGTGTGCCGTCGGCCAGTTGGCCTACGAGCGTGGTGAAAGTGGTGCGGCGGGTGCGGGGCATCGCCAGGGACTCGGGGTCGAGCGCGGCCAGTGCCTCGGGGGTCGGGAACAGGTGGGTGAGGCCGCCCTCGGGGTCCTCCACCGGGTCGCCGTGCGCGGTGACCAGGCGGGCCGCGTGGGTCCGGGCGGCGGCGGTGGAGACCTGCTGGCCCAGTACGGCGCGTACGGCGAACTCCGCCTCGTCGACCGTGCGCGGGACGCGTCGGCCGGGCGCCTTGTCGACCAGCGGGGCGAGCAGCGGGTCCGTGCGCAGCTGGTCGTCGATGGCGACCGGATCGGCGTCGAGGTCGAGCATGCGGCGGCAGCGGCTGATGGCGACGGTGAGGTCGCGCAGGTCGCTGAGGGTGAGGCGGCAGGCGATGTGGTCGGCGGCCGGGGTGAGCGCGGCGATGCCGTGGCCGTACGGGAGGCGGAGCGTGCGGCGGTAGGAGCCGTCCCGCCACTCCTCCACCCCGGGTACGGCGGTCGCCGCGAGGTGGCCGAAGAGGTTGTCGGGGTTGAGCGGGGCCCGGAAGGGGAGCCGGAGTGTCAGCACGCCGGGCGTGAGGGCCGCCGTGGCCCTCTTCGGGCGGCGGTTGCGCAGTTCGGTCGGCGAGAGGGCGAAGACCTCGCGCACGGTGTCGTTGAAGGTGCGGATCGAGGAGAAGCCGGCCGCGAACGCGAGCTCCGCCATCGGGAGCGGGGTCGTCTCGATCAACAGGCGTGCGGTCTGGGCGCGTTGGGCCCGCGCGAGCGCGAGCGGTCCGGCGCCGAGCTCGGCGAGCAGTTGGCGTTCGACCTGCCGGGTGCTGTAGCCGAGGCGGGCGGCGAGGCCGGGGACGCCGTCGCGGTCCACGACACCGTCGGCGATCAGCCGCATCGCGCGGGCGACGAGGTCTGCGCGCTGGTTCCACTCCGGGGAACCGGGGCTGGTGTCGGGCCGGCACCGCTTGCAGGCCCGGAACCCGGCCTGCTGGCAGGCCGCCGCGCTGGGGTAGAAGACCATGTTCTCGGGCTTGGGCGGGACCACGGGGCAACTGGCCCGGCAGTAGATCCGGGTCGTCAGGACCGCCGTGAAGAACCAGCCGTCGAAGCGCGCGTCCTTGGACTGGACGGCGCGTACGCAGCGCTCTCGGTCGGTGTGCATCCCGTTCTGCATGCGTCCAGCATCGGCGATGCGCGGGGGCGGGGCTGGCGAGAATCCGACATCAGCCTTACGTGCCCTGGGGCACCTCGGATCACCGGCCGACCCCGCCCGTCCGCCGACTTCATTTGTCCGCGCCCCGCCCATCCGCCGACCTCACCCGTCGGCCACCCCCGCGACCCACGTCACACCGGCTTGCGGCCCGCCGTCTCCTGCTGCGAGGCCAGCGCCCAGATGACGAACACGTCGATGGCCATCATGATCAGCGACCACAGCGGCGAGTACGGCAGGAACAGGAACTGCGCGACCAGGCTCAGCGAGGCCAGGAAGATGCCCGTGAGCCGGGCCCAGGACTCGCCCCTGAGCACGCCCCAGCCGGTCACGGCGACCAGCGCGCCGAGGATGACGTGGATCCAGCCCCAGCCGGTGAGGTTGAGCTCGTAGACGTAGCTGCCGACCCGGCCGTAGACGTCGTCCTTGGCGATCGCCGCGATGCCCTCCAGAACGGCCAGGACACCGTTGCACAGCATCAGCACGCCGGCGAAGACGACACCGCCGGACGCCCAGCCGTCACCGCCCCCTCCGGGGTGCGCGGAACGCGGGGCGGACGGGGTGCCGGCGGGCCTGCCGGTCGGGTGCGCTGCCTGCTGGCTCATGGGTGCTGGTCCCTTCTGAGGCCCCCGCTGTCACTGGGATCGAGCCTTCGGCCGACGGCAGGGGGCCGCCATCCCGACTACGCCGAACGGGTGAACGGGAGAGGCGCTCCACCAGCGCCGACGACCCGAAGAAGCCCAGGTCATCCGCCACAGCCCACGCCTACGTCAGCCCGCCCGCCGGATCTCCTCCACGAAGCCGGTCACGACATCCACGTACTCCTCCGGACTCGTCACATGAGGGACGTGCCCGGAACCCTCGAAGACGTGGGCCCGGGCCTGCGGCAGCGCCTCGGTCAGCCGGGCCGCGATCGGGTGCAGCCATGCGGGGCTGGTCGTGCCGTGCGTGACCAGGAGGGGAACGGCCCGGCCCGCGAGGCGGTCGAGATCGAGGGCGGCCCATGCCGGGTCGCCGTGCTCGTCCAGGAAGGTGGGGGCGTTGGCGACCACGGTGTCGCGAGCCTTGTCGGGGAGCTTGTCCCACTCCCCCGGGCCCAGCGCGATCCCGTCCATGAACCGGCGCGCTCCCTCCAGGTCCTCGCCCGCCCGCAAGTGGTCGATGACGGCGGCCAGTTCCTGCCGGACCGACGTGATCATCGGCAGCGGTACGGGATCGTCGGCGACGACGTCCAGGAGCGGCGGCTCGTGCACGGTGAGACCCCGGAAGAGTTCGGGGCGTCGGGCGGCCAGGCCGAGTGCGGTGGACGCGCCGAAGGAGTTGGCCGCCACGTACGCCGGCCCGGACCCGAGCGTCGTGATCAGCGCGGCCAGGTCCTCCTCGTCCTCGAAGCGGGTGCCCTGCCCGGGCGGGCGTTCGCTGCGGCTGTGCCCGCGGCGGTCGTAGACCAGGACCCGGAACCGCTCCGCGAACGCGTCGCGGACGCGCAGCCATGCGTAGTGGTCGTCCCAGGAGCCGTGCACCAGGACCAACGGGTCGCCGTCGCCCACGACTTCGCGGTAGAGACCCACGCCGTTCACTTCGACCAGCGGCATACGACCATTCCCCTTCACGGACCGAACTTCGGTGTCGGCCGGTCCAGTTGCGCCGCGAACACCTCGTGGGCCGGCCGGTCGAAGAGGACGAACCTGACCTCCTCGACCGCGGTGTCCGTTGCCCTGACCGTCTCCACCGCGATCCGGGCGCCGTCGTCCATCGGCCAGCCGAAGATGCCGGTGGAGATCGCCGGGAACGCGACCGTACGCGCGCCCAGTTCGTCGGCGATCCGCAGCGACTCCCGGTAGCAGGAGGCCAGTTGGGCCGAGCGGTCCTCGCTCGTGCTGTGCACCGGGCCGACCGTGTGGATCACCCAGCGGGCGTCCAGGTCGCCTGCCGTGGTGGCGACGGCGCGGCCGGTGGCCAGGCCCTTGCCGTAGAGGGAGGCGCGCAGCCTGCGGCACTCCCCAAGGATCGCGGGGCCGCCACGGCGGTGGATCGCGCCGTCGACTCCTCCGCCACCGAGCAGGGAGGAGTTGGCCGCGTTGACGATCGCGTCGACGCTCTCGCGCGTGATGTCGCCCTGGACGAGGGTGATGGTGGGGGTCATACGGGCACCTCCAGAACAGGTCAGGACTGCTCGCGCAGCCTGCGCCAGACCGCCTTCGCCGCGTTGTGTCCCGACATGCCGTGCACCCCGGGCCCCGGCGGCGTGGCCGAGGAGCAGATGAAGACGGCGGGGTGCGGGGTGGTGTACGGCGACAGGGAGAGCTTGGGGCGCAGCAGGGTCTGGAGGCCGGAGACCGCGCCGGAGCCGATGTCGCCGCCGACGTAGTTGGCGTTGCGCGCGGCGAGTTCGGGTGGTCCGGCGATCGCGCGGGCGAGGACGCGGTCGCGGAACCCCGGGGCGAAGCGCTCCAGTTGGCGTTCCATCGCGTCCGTGAGGTCGCCGGTCCAGCCGCTCGGGACATGTCCGTACGCCCAGAAGACCTGCTTGCCCTCGGGTGCGCGGCCGGGGTCGACGACGCCGGGCTGCACCGTGATCAGGAACGGTCGGTCGGGCGCCCGGCCCTCCCGGGAGGCCGCCCGCAGGGCGATGCCGATCTCGGCGCTGTCGGCGCCGATCTGTACGGTGCCGGCGACGCGGGCCTGCTCGGCGGTCCACGGCACCGGGCCGTCCAGCGCGTAGTCGACCTTGAAGACGCCGGGGCCGTACCGGTAGCCCTCGTAGTAGCGGCCGAAGCCCGCGATGCGGGCCAGGGCGGTCGGCGAGGTGTCGAAGACGTACGCGCGGGCGGGCGGCAGGTCGTCGAGGCGCTTGACCTCGTAGTCGGTGTGGACCGTGCCGCCGAGGTCCTTGAGGTAGGCGGTGAGCGCGTCGGAGATGGACTGCGAGCCGCCGCGGGCGACCGGCCAGCCGTGTGTGTGCGCGGCGAGGGCGAAGACCAGGCCGATGGCGCCGGTGGCGAAGCCGGAGAGGGGGGCCATGACGTGGGCGACGAGACCCGCGAAGAGGGTCTTGGCCCGCTCGTCGTGGAAGCGGCGGGTCAGCCAGGTGGACGGGGGGAGACCGACGAGGCCGAAGCGGGCGAGGGTCACCGGGTCGCGCGGGAGTGAAGTGAGCGGCAGCGACATGAAGTCGCGTACCAGGGTGTCCCACTTGGGGAGGAAGGGCTCGACGAGCCTGCGGTACGGTCCCGCGTCCCGGGGCCCGAAGGATGCGGCCGTCTCGGCGACCGACCGGGACAGCACGGCGGCGGTGCCGTCGGTGAAGGGGTGCGCCATGGGCAGCTCGGGCTGGAGCCACTCCAGGCCGTACCGCTCCAGGGGCAGCGCGCGGAACGCCGGGGAGCTGATTCCGAGCGGGTGGGCGGCGGAGCAGGGGTCGTGGCGGAAGCCGGGAAGGGTGAGCTCTTCCGTACGGGCTCCCCCGCCCACGGTGTCACGGGCCTCGAAGACCGCCACGGAGAAGCCGCGACGGGCCAGCTCCACGGCCGCGGTCAGCCCGTTGGGCCCCGCTCCCACCACGACCACATCGAGCATCGACGGCACCTTCGGACCCCTTCGTCAGCCGATGGCCTGCGGGGTCAGGATATGACGGGGCACTGACACCCATGGGCCATGGGTGCTGCACATTGGGGCGGTCATCGGGAGATGGCGTGCCCCCGACGGCGCCCCCCGACCGTCCCCGACCTCCTTGGTCTCCTCGGTCCTCCCGGTCAGGCGGTGCCCGACAGCAGTCCCACGATCCGGCGCGCCGTGGCGGCGTCGCGGGCCGTGGTGAACGGCAGGGCGTTGCCGCCCGTGACGCGGAACGGCTCCCCGGTGATCGTGAGGTGGGTGCCGCCCGCCTCCTCGACCAGCAGGATGCCCGCCGCGTGGTCCCAGGCGGCCTCCCAGGAGAATGCCGTCGCGTCCAACTCGCCGCGGGCGATGGCGAGATACTCCAGTCCCGCCGAGCCGCACGCGCGCGGTGCGACGCCCTCGGTCCACAGGCCCAGCAGGGCGCGCTTCTGTTCGTCGGTCGTGTAGTCCGGGTGGGAGGTGGCCACTTCGAGGTCACGGCCGGCGGTGGGCGGGCCGGCGTGGAGCCGCTCGCCGTTGAGGTAGGCGCCTTGGCCCTTCACGGCCGTGGCGAGCAGGTCGAGGGCCGGGGCGTAGGTCCAGGAGGCGAGCAGGACTCCGTGGTGCGCGAGGGCGACCAGCGTGGAGAATCCGGGGTCGCCGTGCACGAACTGGCGGGTCCCGTCGACCGGGTCGACTATCCAGACCGGCGCCTCGCCCTGTATCGCCTCGTACGTCGCCGGGTTGGCGTGCACGGCCTCCTCGCCGACCACGACGGAACCCGGCAGCAGGGCGCTCAGCGCCCCCGTCAGGTACTTCTCGGCCAGGCGGTCGGCGTCCGTCACGAGGTCGTGCGGTCCTGCCTTCTCGTCGACCTCGTGCGCGGCGAGCCGGCGGAAGCGGGGAGTGATCTCCTTCGCGACGGCCTCACGGACCGCCTGCTCGACGTCGGCCGAGTGCTGTGCGAGAAACTCTTCGATGGTTTCCGTGTCTTCGATCATGCCTCCATGAGAGCACGCGCCACTGACAATCCCCACCCGCCCGGTGCACTCCGGGTGGAATCGGCATGAAATCCCGGCACGCCCGGCACTCTCGGCGCTCCCCACACAGAAGGCGCCCCGTCAGCGCCCCACCGCATACCCCTGCATCCCCCGCGGGTTGGCCCCTGCCGACAGGATCCCGGTCCCCGGATCCCGCGCGACCGCGCACAGCCGTCCCTCCGACCAGGCGTCGCCGACGGTCACGTCGTGCCCGCGCCGCCGCAGCTCCGCGACGACCTCCGGGTCCGTACGGGACTCCACGGTCACGCTCCCCGGCCGCATCCCGCGCGGGTAGAACGACCCGGGGAAGCTGTCGTTGTGCCAGTTCGGGGCGTCGATCGCACCCTGGAGGTCGAGGCCGCCGCGCACCGGTGCGCGCAGGGCGACGGCCAGGAAGAAGTGCAGCTGCCACTGGTCCTGCTGGTCTCCCCCGGGCGTACCGAAGGCCAGGACCGGGACGCCGTCGCGCAGGGCGATGGACGGCGTGAGGGTGGTACGGGGGCGGCGGCCCGGGGTGAGGGAGTTCGGCAGGCCCTCCTCAAGCCAGGTCATCTGGAGCCGGGTGCCGAGCGGAAAGCCCAGTTCGGGCACGACGGGGTTGGACTGGAGCCAGCCGCCGCTCGGGGTGGCCGCGATCATGTTGCCCCAGCGGTCGACGACATCGAGATGGCAGGTGTCGCCCCGGGTGGCACCGTCGGCCCCGACCTCGGACTCGCCGGGTGCCATCGCCACCGTGGGCTCCCCGGCCCCCATCGGATCGAAGCCGGGATCGTCGACGGCGACCACGCACGCGTGCGTGCTGAGTCGCGGAGCCCGCCCACCCGGACTCCCGGGCCGCAGTTCGTACGAGGCCTTGTCGTCGACGAGCCGGCGCCGGGCCGCGTTGTAGTCGGCGGACAGCAGCTCGCCGAGCGGCACCTGCTCCGCGCCGTCCGCGTCCCCGTACCAGGCCTCCCGGTCGGCCATGGCGAGCTTGCAGCCCTCGATCAGCAGGTGGACGTAGTCGGCGGAGCCGTACGGCGGCAGCTCGGACAACTCCGTCGGGAGCAGGGCGAGTTGCTGGAGCAGGACCGGACCCTGGCTCCAGGGCCCGGCCTTGCACAGGGTCCAGCCGTGCCAGTCGTACGTCGCCGGCGCCTCGTAGGTCGCGGACCAGCCGGCGAGGTCGGCGGCCGTGAGGGTGCCGGTGTGGCGCTCGCCGCTGGTGTCCATCGTGGGGCGCCCGGACTGCCGTATCAAAGCCTCGGCGATGAAGCCGGAGCGCCACACCTCGCGCGCGGCCTCGATCTGGGCGATCCGGTCCCCGGCCCCGGCGACCTCGTCGAGCAGGCGCTTCCACGTGGCGGCGAGGGCGGGGTTGCGCAGCAGTTCGCCGGGGCGCGGAGCCTTTCCGCCCGGCAGGTAGACCTCGGCGGAGGACGTCCACTCCGTCTCGAAGAGTTCCCTGACCGCCTCGACGGTGGCGCCGATGTTCTCCACGGGCGCGTGGCCGTCCTCGGCGTACCCGATGGCGTACTTGAGCACCTGGGCAAGGGACTTGGTGCCGTGGTCGCGCAGGAGGAGCATCCAGGCGTCGAAGGCGCCGGGCACGGCGGCGGCGAGCGGTCCGGTGCCGGGGACGAGATCGAGGCCGAGCCCCTTGTAGTGCGCGACCGTCGCTCCGGCCGGGGCGACACCCTGGCCGCACAGCACGCGCACCTCGCCGTCCGCCGGGGCGAGCAGGATCGGCACCTCACCGGCGGGGCCGTTCAGATGCGGTTCGACGACATGCAGGACGAACGCCCCCGCCACGGCGGCGTCGTAGGCGTTGCCGCCGTCCTCCAGGACGGCCATCGCCGACTGCGAGGCCAGCCAGTGGGTCGAGGACACCATGCCGAAGGTGCCTTGCAGGGTCGGCCGGGTGGTGAACGGCATCTCTCACCTCTCGCTGGTCGCGCGCCTCGGTCGGTCCGACCGCCGGTCCGCTCGTCGGCCCGATCAGCGCTCCGGATCTTGCAGCAGGCTATGCCCACTCGGGCGTTCTACGAAGGTTTTGCGAACTCGCGGGCATCCCATGAACCGCCTCCCACCTGCGCGAAGTCCCCTTTGTCCGATTGGCGGGAGGCTCGGTGATCCCGAGTTCACCGGACTTCCCTTCCTCGTCGTTCTACGCGCGTGGTGTCATGCACGCGCCCACGCCCCCCCCCAGGCGGGCGTCAACTCGACCAGGAGTCACACATGTTGAGGAAGGTACTCGTGCGCGCGGGTGTCGCCCTGGCGGCCGGCGCCGCCGTGCTCGCCACCTCCGTCCCCGCCAGTGCCGCGAGCTACACCGCGTTCGCCTTCTCGCAGAGCGGCAGCCAGCCCACCATCTACGACTTCATCGACTCGGCGACCTCCTCGCTCGACATGACCATGTACGAGCTGGAGGACACGACCGCGGTCGACGACCTGATAGCCCTCAAGAACAAGGGCGTCACCGTGCGGGTGGTCCTGGACCGCGCGCACCAGTCAGCGAACAGTTCGGCGTACACGGCCCTGACGAACGCGGGCGTGGGTGTCGTGTGGTCGCCGTCGAGTTTCGTCTACACGCACCAGAAGACGATCACGGTGGACGGCACCAAGTCGCTCGTCCTGACCGGCAATCTGACCTCGCAGTACTACTCCACGGGCCGCGACTACGGAGTGTTCACGGACGACACCCGTGATGTCGCCGCGATCGAGAAGGTGTTCAACGCGGACTACGCCGGGACCTCGGTCACCCCGACCGACGGCGACCACCTGCTCTGGTCCCCCACGGACTCGCGCAGCCGGCTGGTGTCCGTGATCAACGCCGCCACCAAGACGCTCGACGTCGAGGAGTTGGAGTTCAGCGACAGCACGGTGGTCAACGCCATCGTGGCGCGGGTGAAGGCGGGCGTGACCGTCCGGGTGGTCCTGGAGACGCCGTCGAGCTACTCCAGCCAGGTCGCCGCGATCGAGGCGGCGGGCGGCACGGTCGTCGGCTACTCCGACCCGGACGGGTTCTACATCCACGCCAAGGCCATGGTCGCCGACTACGGCCTGTCCACCCAGGAGGTGGAGGCGGGTTCCATGAACATCAGCAGCAACTCGCTCTCCAACAACCGGGAGTTGGGGATCATCCTCACGGGCACGGGGGTGGCCCAGTCGGTGGCCACGACCGTCGAGACGACGTTCAAGAGCGACTACGCGGGCGGTACGGCCGCCTGATCCCTCAGTGCGGGACCGGTCCGTCACGACCGCCGTCTGCCCACCGTGAGCACGTGCCCGCTCGTGCCGATCAACGTCGGCTCGGACTCGATGCGCCGGGTGGCCGCCAGGACGGCCTCCCGGCGGTCGGGGTCGTCGAGCCACGCGTCGAGGCCGCCCATCAGCCAGGCGACGCCTTCCAGGCCGAACTGCCCCTCCGGGACGAGGACCGCGTCGGTGAACTCGCCGGGAACTTCCGTGGGTTGGGCGAAGTAGGCCGTGGTGAACAGGCCGCTCTCGGGTCCGTGCCGGCCGTGGTCGCCCTCCGCGTCGGTGCGGGCGCGCTGCGCGGGGTCGAAGTAGAGCTCCCGGTGGAGCAGGTCGTGCAGACCCGCGAACCGGTTGATCGTGGCCGCCACCACCGGCCCGTCGGGACGGACCGCCCGGTGCGCCTCGGCCAACGCCCGTACCCGGTCGGCCCGTTCGGGCAGGTGGTACAGCGGGCCGAGCAGCAGCACCGCGTCGTAGTGGGCATCGGCAACCGGCAGCGACCGCGCGTCCCCGGACCTGGCCGTCACGCCTGGCAGTTGAGCGGCCTGCTCGACGTGCAGCGGTACGGGGTCGACCAGGTGGACCTCGTACCCGTCCCGGGCGAGCCACTCGGCGTGCACCCCGCTGCCGCCGCCGACGTCCAGCACGCGCGCGGGAGCCGGGGGCAGGACCCGGCGCAGCACGTCCTGCGTGCGCCAGAACTCCAGTCGCCCGGCGCCGCCTTGCCTGAGGCGGCCGTCCTCCTCGCCACGGGCGTAGTACGCGAGGATCTCCTCGCGGACGGCGGGGTCCTGGACGGTCGGGTCCTGTGCGCGTGTCGTGTCCGTCATCGCACCAGCGTGCTGAGCTGCCGCCGCCGTACGCAAAGGGTTATGCGCCGCGGGCGACCACCAGCCCCGACTCGTAGGCGAACACGACCAGTTGGGCCCGGTCCCGCGCCCCGAGCTTGGTCATCGCGCGGCTGATGTGGGTCTTCGCCGTGAAGGGGCTGATGACCATGTGGGCGGCGATCTCCTCGTTGGTCAGGCCCCGCGCGGCCAGGGCCGTCACCTCGCGTTCGCGGCGGGTCAGACAGTCCAGGCCGGGCGCCGTCGCCCGGTCCGGCGGCCGGGACACGAACTCGCCGATCAGGGTGCGGGTGACGGCCGGGGAGAGCAGGGCCTCGCCGCGCGCCACCACCTCGATGGCCTGGAGCAGGTCGGCCGGTTCGGTGTCCTTGAGGAGGAAGCCGCTGGCGCCCGCGCGCAGGGCCTCGAAGACGTACTCGTCGAGGCCGTAGTTGGTGAGCATCACGACGCGCACGGCCGCGAGGGCGGGGTCCGCGGCGATGTGGCGGGTCGTCTCGATGCCCGTCATCACGGGCATCTGTACGTCGATCAGCGCGATGTCCGGTACGACGGCACGGACGAGGGCCAGGCCCTGCGCGCCGTCCGCCGCCTCGCCGACCACCTCGACGGCGTCCTCGGCCTCCAGCAGCGCCCGGAAACCGGCCCGCATGAGCGCCTGGTCGTCGATCAGCGCGACCCTGATCATCCCGTCTCCCCCAACGGCAGCCGGGCCCGCACCGCGAAGCCGCCCTCCGTGCGCGGGGCGGCGTCCAGGGTGCCGCCGAGGGCCGCGACGCGCTCACGCATGCCGGTGAGGCCCACGCCGGGCGTCGGCGGGCGGCCCGGGTCGGCGGCGCCGTCGTCCTCGACGCGTATCGTCAAGTCGGCCTTGTCGTAGGCGAGTTGCACGTTCACCTTGGCCGGGCCCGCGTGCCGGGCCGCGTTGGTCAGCGCCTCCTGGACGATGCGGTACACGGCGCGGTCGACCGTGGCCGCCAGTGGCCGTTCCTCGCCGGTCACCGTGAGTTCGACGGCGAGGCCCGCGGCGCAGGCACGCTCCACCAACAGCGCGGGCGTGCCGGTGGGTTCGTCGGTGCGCAGGATCTCCAGCGTGGCGCGGAGTTCGCGCATGGCCTCGCCGCTCGCGTCCTGGATGGCGAGCAGGGCGGGCGGCACCTCCTCGCCGCGCTTGCGGGCCAGGTGGACGGCGACGCCCGCCTGGAGCTTGACGATGGAGATGCTGTGGGTGAGCGAGTCGTGCAACTCCCGTGCTATGCGCAGGCGTTCCTCGCCCGCCCGGCGCAGCGCCGCCTCCTCCCGGGTGCGTTCCGCCTCCAGGGCGCGCTGTTCCGTCTGGCGCAGGTACGCCTGCCAGTTGCGGTCGGCGAGGCCGGTGACCACGGCGCACAGGAACCAGCCCGCGAGCAGCGCCGCCTTCTCGGCCACCTCCTCGGTCGTCGGACCGGTGGCGACATAGGCCGCGAGGAAGGCCGCGCCCGCGCCCGCCGCGTAGCCCCGGTGTCCCGCGCGGGAGGCGGTGTGCACGGCGGCGAGAACGGGCAGGGCGGCCAGCGGGCCCGGGTGCGCGTGCACGACGTACGCCCCGCCGGCGACCGTGGCGACGGCGAGCACCGCGCGCGGAGCCGTGCGGTAGAACGCCAGGGCGGCCGACGCCAGGGCGATGAGCGCGTAGTCGACGGGCGCGGTGTCCGCGTCGAAGGCGGCCGTGGTCACGACGAGCGCGCCGACGACGACCGCGAGGGCCGCGTCGGCGAGGTTCCTGCGTACGACCGGATTTCCACTCCCCATGTCCGCACAGTAGACGGCACCGCCGACACCGGCGTCAGCCCTGTGGACGGCTCTGGGGCTACTCCCGGTGCAGTAGTCCGCGCCCCCGGCACACCCCCTCGGCGTCCCGCGAACACCCTTCGGCCGTACGACGACCGGGGGCGCCCCCGGGGCGCACGCTGCTGCCATGCCCACAGCCTTCCGCTTCACCGATCCACCGGCGCCCAGGACGGCGACCGGACGCGTCGCCGAGGTGTACGCGCAACTCGCCCACGACTTCGGCATCGACAAGGCGACCACCTTCGTGGTCCTCTCCTCGGCTCCCGAACTCCTCGCCCCCGCTTGGGCGTTGATGCGCGAGTCCCTGATCGCCGGGGCGGGCAGCCGCACCGGCAAGGAGCTGGCCGCCTACGGGGTGTCCCGTGCCAACCGGTGCCCGTTCTGCGTGTCCGCGCACACCGTCCTGCTGCACGCCACCGGCGACCACGCGCTCGCCGAGCAACTGGCGCGCGGGGAACGGCCGGAGAACGACGGGCACGCGCGTGTGCTCCACTGGGGAGAGCACACGCGCGTGCCCGGCGCCGATCTGACGCCGTACCCGTTCCCGCGCGAGCAAGCGCCCGCCTACCTGGGCACGGCGTTCGCCTTCCACTTCATCAACCGGATCGTGTCGGCGCTGCTGACCGAGCGGCTGCTGCCGGGCAACGCCGAGCGCCTGCGGCCGGTCCGGAGTCTGGCAGGCCGCTCGCTGGCCGGGACCGTACGCCGTACCGCCGTACCGGGCGCGGCCCTCCCGCTGCTCGACGCCCCACCCCCTGGACCGTCCTGGGCGGCGGGCACGGCGGTCGGTCCGGCCTACGGCGCCCTGCGCGAGGCCGCGCTGGCGGGCGCGGGCCTGCTCGACGCCGACGACCAGGCCCTCGTACGGCGGACCGTGCGCGGGTGGGACGGCTCGCATCCGCCGCTGGACCTGCCCGGGATCCCCGACCGTCGTGAGCGTCCCGGCGCGCGCCTGGCGCTGCTGGCCGCGCTCGCGCCGTACCGCATCACGGACGCGGACGTGGCGGCCTGGCGGCGACCGGAACACACCGACCACTGCCTGGTCCACCTCGTCGCGTACGGCGCGTTCGCCGCCGTGGACCGCATCGAGAGCGCACTCGCCCTGCCGATCGCCCGGGAGACCTGATGAACAAAACAGCTGAAGTACCCCGAACCACCGCCGTCCGACAGGCGCGTTACGACGCTCTCGGCAGCGGCGCGCACGACGCCCTGTTCGCGGGCGCCGGCGTCAAACTCGCCGACCGTGTCCTCGACGTCGGCTGCGGCACCGGCGCCACCACCCGGATCGCCGCGCGGCTCGCCGTCCGCGGTCATGTCGTCGGCGTCGACACGAATGCGCCGCTGTTGCGCAGCGCGCGTAAGCGCACCGACGAGGAAAAGATACGAAATGCCGCATACATGCAGGCGGATGCCGAAGTCCATCCGTTCCCGCGCGCCGGGTACGACGTCGTCGTGAGCCGTGGCGCCGTGATGTTCTTCACCGACCCTGTGGCCGGATTCGGGAACCTGTGGCGGACGTTGCTGCCGGGCGGGCGGCTGGCGTTCGTGTGCCCGCGGTCCCTCTCCGACCCGGACCGCATCCGCGAGATCCTGCGGAGCTACGAGAACATCACGGTCAGGCCCGTCCCCGTGGCGACGGCGTGGGGCGGCGACACGACGGACACCGGCGGCGGGCGGCCACGGGGAGATGTCTGGCTGGTCACCGCGAAACGCCCGCGCTGAGGGGCCGTCAGCCGTGAGGCCTGCGTGATCGGCCGCGTACGGAGCGAGTTGGCACTTCCGTCTCACAGGGACTCGTGTGAAACTGGCGCCCCCGTCCGCAGTGCGGACCCGTCCGCACACCGTCCCCCACCGAAAAGTGTGCCGTGCGCGATTTTCCTCTGCCGCTCGCTCTGACGGCGCGTATCTCCCCTGTCGTCGTGCTGGCCGCGGCCGGCTGGGCCCTGTCGTCCGGGCCGTTCGCCACCACGTCGTCCGCCGACTCCCAGAACAAGCAGGAGAGCGGGCAGACGAGCACGCAGTCGCCGTCCGCGCCCGCGACGGCCGCGGTGTCCAAGTCGTACGGGGCCTCCCCCGCGCCCTGCGGCAGCCTGGCCAAGAAGACGATCACCTCGCTGGTGCCCGGCGCCAAGACGGCCGGCAAGGAGATCAAGTCCACGGACGCGAAGATCCGCCGGACCTGCTCGTGGAACGCCCTCAAGGGCTTCGACTACCGCTGGCTCGACGTGTCCTTCGAGATCATGGAATCCGATTCC
This sequence comes from Streptomyces sp. NPDC002499, assembly GCF_053595415.1. Lineage (NCBI taxonomy): Bacteria > Bacillati > Actinomycetota > Actinomycetes > Kitasatosporales > Streptomycetaceae > Streptomyces > Streptomyces sp. NPDC002499. The sequence continues at coordinate 233,057 of NZ_JBSFXO010000011.1, read as the reverse complement.
GCGGCGCAGAAGTCGTACAAGGAACGGCTCACGGAGAACAGCGGCGGCGGCGCGGTTCCCGGACTCGGCGACGCCGCCTACTCGGTGGTGAACCTGACCACCGAGGACAAGCAGCAGACGCGCGAGGGCGAGGTGGTGGCCCAGGTGTCCAACGCGCTGGTGGTCGTCACCTACAACGGCAGCGACTTCGAGTCGAAGAAGGCCCCGAGCACGGACGAGATCAACAAGGGCGCCATCAAGGCCGCCAAGGAGGCGGTCACCGCGCTGAAGGGCGGCCTGGCCAGCTAGCCGGACCGCCCCTCCGCCTGCCGAGGTCTCAGACCTTGACGGTCTCCGCCGCCGGCTCCGGGTCCTTTCCGCGCAGCAGCATCAGCACCACGTAGAGCAGCATCGACGTGCCCAGACCCACGGCCCAGCCGTAGTCGGCGAGCGAGGACAGGGCCGGGATGGGCCGGCCGTCGATCAGCGGATGGAAGTCGGCGCCGCCGATGGCGAGTACGCCGCCCACCACGAAGGCGACCACGGCCCGCCAGTTCCAGCCGCCGTCGTACCAGTAGCGGCCGCCCGCGCGGTACAGGTCGGTCAGGTCGAGCTTGCCGCGGCGCAGGATCCAGTAGTCGGCGATGAGGATGCCCGCGACCGTGCCGAGCAGACCGCCGACCAGACCGAGCCAGGTGAAGATGTAGCCCTGCGGGTCGGAGTACAGCTTCCACGGGAAGATGACCACGCCGAGCACACAGGTGACGAGCGCGCCGGCCCGGAAACTGATCTTCCGGGGCGCGATGTTGGAGAAGTCGAAGGCCGGGGAGACCAGGTTGGCCGCGATGTTCACGGACAGGGTCGCGACCAGGACGGTCACCAACGCGTAGAGCAGGCCCACCACGTTGTCGGTCTTCGCGGCCAACTGGACCGGGTCCCAGACCGCTTCGCCGTACACGGCCTGCGAACCGGAGGTGACCATCACCGACAGCAGCGCGAAGAGCGTCATGGTCGTGGGCAAGCCGAGTGCCTGCCCCCAGGTCTGCGCCTTCTGGCTCTTGCCGTAGCGGGTGAAGTCGGGGATGTTCAGCGACAGCGTGGACCAGAAGCCGATCATGCCCATCAGCGAGGGCCAGAACAGCTTCCAGAAGTCGCCGCCCCAGCCGAGCTTGGAGGGCTGGTCGAGCAACGGGCCGAAACCGCCCGCCTTGTTGCTCATCCAGATCAGCATGACGACCGCGCCGACGATGACGAACGGCGCCGCCCAGTTCTCGAAGCGGCGGATCGTCTCCATGCCCCGGTAGATGATCGCGACCTGGATCGCCCAGAAGATCGCGAACGACAGCCACATCGTCCAGGCGTACCCGCCGATCTTCCCGGCATCGCTCCAGCCGTTGCCGATCAGCTTCCCGGCGAGGAAGTAGATCGCCTCACCGCCGATCCAGGTCTGGATGCCGAACCAGCCGCAGGCCACCAACGCCCGCACGACAGCGGGCAGGTTGGCGCCCCGCACCCCGAAGGAGGCACGGGCGAAGACCGGGAAGGGAATCCCGTACTTCGGTCCCGCGTGCCCGGTGAGCAGCATGGGCACGAGCACGATCAGGTTGGCCAGGGCGATGGTGAACACCGCCTGCTTCCAGTCCATGCCGACGGCGATCAGACCGGAGGCCAGGGTCCAGGAGGCCGTGTTGTGGGCCATGCCGACCCACAGGGCGGAGAAGTTGTACGTGGTCCAGGTGCGCTTCTCCACCGGGACCGGCAGCAGGTCCTCGTTGGCGTAGGGGCCGCTGGGCTGCGGCGAACCAGGGGCGATCTCCACCCGGCCGTCGGCCAGGGTGACTTGAGAGGTCGGCGGTATGGCCGTGGGAGCGGTGTCGGTCATGGGCAGGCCAATCAAACGAGGGGCGGATCCGGAGAGGCCGTGCGGGTGGCTCCGGCCCCCCTCCCCCGGGACGGCGGGGAAGGGGGAGAACTGGAGTGGGGGGATGGGGAGTCGAGCGGTACCGGAGTGGGGGCGGGGAGTCGAGCAGTGCCGGTGTGGGTGGGTCAGGCGTTGAGCGCCGGGATGACCTTCTCCCCGTACGCGTCGATCACGCTCTCCTGCGCGTCGTGCATGTCGTACACGGCGAACTGGTCGACGCCCAGCTCGCGCAGGGCGTTGAGCTTCTCGATGTGCTTCTCGACCGGGCCGATGAGACAGAACCGGTCGACGATCTCGTCGGGCACGAACTGGGTGTCGGGGTTGTCGGCCCGACCGTGGTGCGAATAGTCGTACCCCTCACGGGCCTTGATGTACTCCGTGAGTTCGTCGGGTACGGCGGCCGAGTGCTCGCCGTACTTGGAGACGAGGTCGGCCACGTGGTTGCCGACCATCCCGCCGAACCAGCGGCACTGGTCGCGGGCGTGGGCGAGCGCCTCGGGCGAGTCGTCCTCGGTGACGTAGGCCGGGGCGGCGACGCAGATCTTCACCTCGGACGGGTCGCGTCCGACGGCGACGGCCGCGTCCTTGACCGCCTTCACCATGTACTCGGTGAGGTAGAGGTCGGCGAGCTGGAGGATGAAGCCGTCCGCCTCCTCGCCGGTCATCTTCAGGGCCTTGGGGCCGTACGCGGCCATCCAGACGGGGAGTTCGGCGCCCGGCTTGATCCACGGGAACTTGATCACCGTGCCGCCGAGGTCGGCCTCCTCGCCGCGGGCAAGCGACCGGATGACCTTCATGGCACCGCTGATCCGGGCCAGCGTGTTGGGCGTGCGGCCCGCGACACGCATCGCGGAGTCGCCGCGGCCGATGCCGCACACCGTGCGGTTGCCGAACATGTCGTTGAGGGTGGCGAAGGTGGAGGCGGTGACCTCCCAGGTGCGGGTGCCCGGGTTGGTGACCATCGGGCCGACCGTCAACTTGGTGGTGTTCGACAGGATCTGACTGTAGATCACGAACGGCTCCTGCCACAGCACGGCGGAGTCGAAGGTCCAGCCGTAGGTGAAGCCGTTGCGCTCGGCCCGCTTCATCAGGCTGATGACCTTCGAGGCCGGCGGGTCCGTCTGCAGGACGAGTCCGAAGTCCATTGTCGCCACTCCTAGTTGAGGTACTGACTGGTGGAGCGCGGGGTGTAGACGCCGTGGCCCGCGTGCCCGGTGTACTCCCGCTCGGTGATGACGGGTTCGCCGCGCGAGAGGACGGTCTCGACCCGGCCGGTGAGGCGTTTGCCCTCGTACGCCGAGTAGTCGACGTTCATGTGGTGGGTCTCGGCGGAGACGGTCTGCTCGGCGTGCGGGTCGTAGATGACGACATCGGCGTCGGCGCCCGGGGCGATGGTGCCCTTCTTCGGGTAGAGGCCGAACATCCGCGCCGGGGAGGCGCAGGCGATCTCGATCCAGCGGCGGCGGCTGATGTGCCCGTCGACGACGCCCTGGTGGAGCAGGTCCATGCGGTTCTCGACGCCCGGCATGCCGTTGGGGATCTTCGAGAAGTCGCCCCGGCCCAGCTCCTTCTGGCCCACGAAGCAGAAGGGGCAGTGGTCGGTGGAGACGACCTGGAGGTCGTTGGTGCGCAGGCCCTGCCAGAGCTTGGCCTGGTGCTCCTTAGGCCGAAGGGGCGTGCTGCACACGTACTTCGCGCCCTCGAAGTCGGGCTCGGCGAGGTTGTCGGTGGAGAGGAACAGGTACTGCGGACAGGTCTCGCCGAATACGGGGAGTCCTTCGTCGCGTGCCTTGGCCAGCTCGGCGACCGCCTCCATCGCGGAGACGTGCACGACGTACAGCGGGGCACCGGCGACCTGCGCGAGCTTGATGGCTCGGTGGGTGGCCTCGGCTTCGAGGAGGGACTTGCGGACCTCGCCGTGGTAGCGGGGGTCGGTCTCGCCGCGGGCCAGCGCCTGCTCGACCAGCACGTCGATGGCGATGCCGTTCTCGGCGTGCATCATGATCAACCCGCCGTTGTCGGCGGCGCGTTGCATGGCACGCAGGATCTGGCCGTCGTCGCTGTAGAAGACGCCCGGGTAGGCCATGAACTGCTTGAAGGAGGTGACGCCCTCCTCGACCAGCAGGTCCATCTCCTTGAGGGTGTCCTCGTTGACGTCGGAGACGATCATGTGGAAGCCGTAGTCGATGGCGCAGTTGCCCTCGGCCTTGGCGTGCCAGGCGTCCAGACCCTCGCGGAGGGCTCCGCCGACGCTCTGGATCGCGAAGTCGACGATGGTCGTCGTTCCGCCCCAGGCGGCGGCCCTCGTGCCGGTCTCGAAGGTGTCGGCGGCCTTGGTGCCGCCGAACGGCATCTCCATGTGGGTGTGGGCGTCGACGCCGCCGGGGATGACGTACTTCCCGGTGGCGTCTATGACCCGCTCGGCGGTCCAGGCGTCGGCCGTCGCGGTACCGGAGGTGGCCAGGGCTGCGATGCGGCCGTCTTCGATCAGGACGTCGGCGTGGAGTTCGTCGGACGCGGTGATGACTAGGCCGCCGCGGATGACGGTACGGGTGCTCATCTTGACTCCGCTGGATTGTGGTCGGGTGCGGGTCTGTGGGGGCTGGTCGCGCCCCGTGGCGAAGCCGCTAATGGACGCTGCCCCGCGCCCCTGGAAACGGGGCGCGGGAACCCAGGGCGTTCTACGGTGCGGTCAGCGGCTCGTACGCGTCCGGGCGGCGGTCGCGGTAGAACTGCCAGCGGTCCCGGACCTCGCGCAGTTTCTCCATGTCGAGGTCCCGGACGACCAGTTCGGTCTCCTTGTCGCTGGCCACCTCGCCCACGAACTGGGCTTCCGGGTCGACGAAGTACGTCGTGCCGTAGAAGTCGTTGTCGCCCAACTCCTCGACACCGACCCGGTTGATGGCGCCGACGAAGTACTCGTTGGCTACGGCCGCGGCCGGCTGCTCCAGCTGCCAGAGGTAGGCCGACAGACCGCGCGAGGTCGCCGACGGGTTGAAGACGATCTCGGCACCCGCGAGGCCGAGCGCCCGCCAGCCCTCCGGGAAGTGGCGGTCGTAGCAGATGTAGACGCCGATCTTGCCGACGGCGGTCTCGAAGATCGGCCAACCGCTGTTCCCGGGACGGAAGTAGAACTTCTCCCAGAAGCCGGCCACCTGCGGGATGTGGTGCTTGCGGTACTTGCCGAGGTACGAGCCGTCCGCGTCGATCACGGCCGCGGTGTTGTAGAGGACGCCGGGCTGCTCCTCCTCGTACATCGGCAGGATCAGGACGATGCCCAGTTCCTTGGCGAGCGCCTGGAAGCGCTTGACGATCGGCCCGTTCGGGATCTGCTCGGCGTACTCGTAGAACGCCTTGTCCTGGACCTGGCAGAAGTACGGTCCGTAGAACAGCTCCTGGAAGCACAGGACCTGAGCACCCTGCGCGGCCGCGTCGCGGGCCGCCTGCTCGTGTACCTGGATCATCGATTCCTTGTCGCCCGTCCACGCGGTCTGGAAGAGGGCGGCGCGAATCACTCTGCTCATCGGGACCTCCGGTCACTCGGTGTGCCAGAAGGCTAGGAAGTCCGGAAGCAGCCTTTGAGTTGCACGGTGTCACGTCTGCGGGCGCACGGCGTGCCACCGTGTCACGCCTTGCTCGCCCCATGTTTCACCACCGTTTTCCCAGGTCGTCGCATGTTTCACCCCTGTTGCGCATCGTGCGCGAGGAGCGCGATGTGCACCGAGGCGGCCTGTTCGAAGTCGTCGAGGTCCACGCCGAGCCGGCCCTGTATCGCCTCCAGCCTGCGATAGAGCGCGGGCCGCGAGACATGGTGGAGCTGGGCGGTGCGGGACTTGTTGCGCCCGGTGGCGAGATAGGTCCGCAGCACGGACAGCAGATCCTCGTCGGCCGCGCACAGCAGCCCGTCCAACTCCCGCTCCGCGAACGACTGGACGTTCGGGTCGTCCCGCAACAGCCGTACCAGGCCGCGCAGATGTACGTCCTTGAGGCGTACGACGGCCGGCAGGTCGAGGGCGGCCGAATGGTCCGCGACGGCGTCGGCCACGTGCTGGGCCTCGCGCAGTCCCGCCGGTACGTCGTCCCAGGCGGTGCGCGGATCGGCCGCCGCCACCACGGCCTTGAGCGAGCCGGACTCACTGCGCAGGCGCGCCGCGAAGTGCGCGGTGAGCGCCTCGGCGTCCTGGTCGCGGGCGAGGCTGAGCAGCACCGCCGTCGCGCCGTCCGCGAGCTCGGCGACCAGTCCGGGCAGGCCCAACATCCGCAGCACACGGTCGAGTTGGGCGGCCTCGCCCTCGCGTACGACCAGCGGCACGAAGGTGCGCCGGTTCACCGGCAGTCCGGCGGCCCGTGCGCGGGGCAGCAGTTGCCGGGCCGCTACGACGCCGGAGACCAGGTCGGTCAGCAGGCTCTCGGCGGACTGCTCCTCCCAGGTGTGCGCCGAGTTGCCGGCGAGCATGCGGTGCAGGACGAGGGCCTCGGCGCCCCGGTCGGCGAGGAGGCGTCCGGTGGTGGTGTCGCCGCGGTAGCCGCACAGCACGATCTGGCCCCAGCGTTCGCCGCGCCCGGCGAGTTCGGCCCGGATCCAGCCGTCGCCCTCGCTGCCGCCGGCCTGCCGGGCGATCCGCTCCCAGTCGCGCAGCACGTCGTCCACGGCCGGCCGCTCCCCCGCGGTGGCGAGGACGCGGTGGGCGAGGTTGGTGACGACGACGGGACAGGCGCTGTGCGAGGCGATCTCGTCGAGCAGGCGTTGCAGCGGGGCGTCCGCGGTGATGAGCCCGGTGAGGGCGGTGCGCACCGACTCCGACAGGCTGACGGCGGCGAACTTGCGCCGTACCAAACGGGCTTGGACCTCTTCGGTCAACTCCGCGAAGGGGAAAGGGCGGTGGAGCACGATCATCGGCAGTCCGCACCGCTCGGCGGCCCGGCGCATCACGTCCGGCGGCGCGGGGAAGGCGCGCCCCAGGCCGAGGACGACGGCGGCGGCCTCCGCGCGGTGCAGGGAGCGGATGTACTCGGCCTGCTTCTCCTCGTCACCGGCGAGGAGCACGCCGGTGGTGAGGACCATCTCGCCGCCGGTGAGCATCACGCCCACGTCGGGTGCCTCGGCGACATGCACCCAGCGCACGGCCCGGTCGAGCTGGGCCGCGCCGGCCACCACCTCGGGTTCCCCGGCGAGGACCCGTTCCATGGTCAGCACCTGGCGCACCGACAGGGCGGGTTCCAGGGTTCCGAAGGTGGTGGTCATGGCGGTGTTCCCTTGCTCATTCCGCGCTCAGCGCAGGCTCCCCAGGGCGTCTTCGAGGATGGCGGCGCCCTCCTCGGCCTCCGCGACCGTGAGGGACAGGGGTGGCGCGACGCGCAGGGCGCTGGTGTTGTGGCCGCCGCCCTTGCCGATGAGCAGGCCGCCCGCGCGCGCCGCTTCGAGCACGGCGGACGCGGCGTCCGGATCGGCCTGGTCGGTGCCCGGCTTCACCAGCTCGATGCCGATCATCAGCCCGCGTCCACGCACCTCACGGACGTACGGCAGTTGCGCGGCGACGGCCCGCAGTCGCTCGATGAGCAGGCCGCCCACGCGCCGGGCGTTGCCCTGGAGGTCGTGCTCCAGCAGGTAGGTGAGGTTGGCGAGGCCGGCCGCCATGGTGATCTGGGTGCCGCCGAACGTCGAAATGCTGTTGGAGTCCAGGCAGTTCATGATCTCGCCGCGGGCGACGACACCGCCGATCGAGCTGCCGTTGCCGATGCCCTTGGCGAAGGTGAGGATGTCCGGCGGGCCGCTGCGGCCGTGTGCCTGCCAGCCCCAGAAGTGGTCGCCGGTGCGGCCCCAGCCGGTCTGCACCTCGTCGGCGATCCACAGGATGCCGCGCTCGTGCAGCACCTCGCGGAAGGCGGCGTACAGGCCGTCGGGCGGCGAGGTGAAGCCGCCGACGCCCTGGACGGGCTCGGCGATCAGGGCCGCGGGCGGGCGGGTGTGGCCGAGCAGGTCCTTGAGGTCGTCGACGCAGGCCGCGATGAACTCGTCGTCGCTGAGGGCGGCGAACGGGCCGCGGCTACGGACGCCGCCGTGCACGTACAGCGTCTGGAGCGGTGACAGCGAGGTCGGTGACCAGCCGCGGTTGCCGGTGATGCCGACCGAGCTGAAGGAGCGGCCGTGGTAGCTGTTGCGCATCGCCAGGATCGTGTTGCTGCGCCGGTAGGTGGTGGCGAGCATCAGGGCGGTGTCGTTGGCCTCGGTGCCGGAGGTGGTGAAGAAGACACGGGCGTCCGGGATGCCGCTCAACTGGGCGATGCGCTCGGCGAGTTCGACCATCGGCCGGTTGAGGTACAGGGTCGAGGAGTGGATGATCCGCCCGGCCTGCTCGCTGACCGCCTTGGTCACCTCGGGCAGCGCGTGCGCGGTCATCGTGGTGAGGATGCCGCCGAAGAAGTCGAGGTACTTGTTGCCCGCGGCGTCCCAGACGTGGCGGCCCTCGCCGTGGGTGATCTCCAGCGGGTCCTCGTAGTAGAGGGCGAGCCAGTCGGGAAGCACCGCGCGGTGGCGTCCCAGCAGGTCCTTGGTCACGGCTGCACCAGCCCCTCGTACGCGTCGGGTCGGCGGTCCCGGTAGAACGCCCACTGCTGTCGCACTTCGTCGATCAGGTCGAAGTCCAGGTCACGGACGAGGAGTTCCTCGCCCTTGTCGCCGGCGGTCTCGCCGACGAACTGTCCGCGCGGGTCGACGAAGTACGACGTCCCGTAGAAGTCGTTGTCCCCGTACTCCTCCTGTCCCACACGGTTGATCGCGGCGACGAAGTACTCGTTGGCGACGGCGGCCGCGGGCTGCTCCAGCTGCCACAGATAGGCGGACAGACCGCGCGAGGTGGCCGACGGGTTGTACACCAACTGGGCGCCGTTGAGACCGAGTTGCCGCCAGCCCTCCGGGAAGTGCCGGTCGTAGCAGATGTAGACGCCCACCCTGCCGACGGCGGTGTCGAAGACGGGCCAGCCGGCGTTGCCCGGCTTGAAGTAGTACTTCTCCCAGAAGCCCTTGACCTGCGGGATGTGGTGCTTGCGGTACTTGCCGAGGAAGGTGCCGTCGGCGTCGATCACGGCGGCGGTGTTGTAGTAGAAGCCGGACTGCTCCAGTTCGAAGACCGGCACGACGATCACCATGCCGGTCTCGCGCGCCAGCGCCTGCATACGAACCACGGTCGGCCCGTCGGGCACCGGCTCGGCCCAGCGGTAGTGCTCGGGCTCCTGGACCTGGCAGAAGTAGGGGGCGTTGAAGACCTCCTGGAACCCGATGATCTTCGCGCCCTGGCGAGCCGCCTCGCGGGCGTGCTCCTCGTGTTTCGCCACCATGGACTCGGTGTCGCCGGTCCAGGTGGCCTGGACCAGAGCGGCACGTACGACGTTGGCCATGAGCTGCTCCTTCGACGGGACGTCCGTCTCTCTACGCCCGTAGAACAGGCCGTAGAGGGATGAACGTAAGCCTCCGGGAGAGCCTTGCCAAGACCATCGTCGTTAACCCGCGGAGTCGATCACGTTTCACACTCCGGTGGGTGAGCCGCGCGGCCGGTCAGCGGGGTGACGGGGGTGCCTCAGGCCGAGAAACCGGCGACCCGGAGGGCGTGCACCAGGTCCCAGTGTCGCTCTTCGGACACACCTTGCGCAGCTTCGAGCAGCAGCGGAGCGAGGGCGTGCGGGTCGGGCTCGGCGCTGCGGGCCGCCTCCTCGGGGGTGCGGACGCGGACGTAGGCGTCCAGCAGGGCGCGCACCTCGCGCCGGCGCCCCTGCGCCACCAGCTCCAGGACGGCCTGTCCGACCTCGACGGCGGGCCGTGCCACGCCCTGCCGCAGGATCTGCTCCCCGTCGGTGTCGCGGCCTGCGGCGACCAGGGCGTCGGCCGCCGCGACGAGCCGGTCGGCGGGCAGGGAGGCGGCCTCCCAGAGCAGGGTCGCCCAGTCGGCGCCGAGCCCGGCGCGGTGCAGTTCGGCGGCGAGCATGGGGAACCGGGCGGCGGGCCAGTAGGCGGCCTCGACGAGCAGCGCGTGCGCCTCGCCGCTGCGGCCCTCGGCACGCAGCCGCACCAGCCGCCCGACGGCCTCGACGACCTCCAGCGGAGCCCCGTCGTCCACCGACTCGCTCTTCTTCCCCTGCACCTTCTCCTGCGCCTTCGCCCGCTCGTTCCCGGCGGCGGCCCCGGCGAACCGCGCGCCACGGGGGGTCCTGCGGCCGGTCGCGGCCGGCGCCTGCGGGCTCGGCTGGGCGGTCGGCGGTACGACGACGGGGGCGCCGTCCGCCTCGGCCATCCCGGCGAACCGCGCACTGCCCCGGCGCCGCTTGCGCTGCTTCTGGGCAGGGGGCGCTGGCTCGGGTTCCGCGGGGGACGGATCGGCGGGGGCCGGCTGCTCGGCGAACGGGTCGTCGAAAGCGGGCTGCTCCTGGGCGGACCAGTCCTGCCCGGACTCGTCCTCGCCGGGCCAGTCGTGGGTGGAGCGGTCCTGGGTGGACTCGTCCCGTGCGGGCCAGTCATGGCCGGGCCGGCCCTGAGCAGGCTGTTCCTGAGCGGGAGCCTCCCACTCGGGCTCGTACGCGCGCCGCTGCTGCGGGAACCCGGTGTCGCGGGCGTCCCACCCCTCGTCGCCGGCGGAGGCCTCGCGCGCACCCCATCCCTCGCCCCCGGCAGCGGTGTCGTCGACCCAGCGCACGGGCCCCTGACCGGCGTGCCCTTCTCCCGCCTGCCCCTCTCCGGCCCGCCCTTCGCCGGCCTGCCCGCGGTGCGTCGCCTCCGCCCGGCCGCCGGTCGTGCGCCGGTCCAACTCGGCCATGCGGGAGTGGAGTTCGGCGCAGCGGGCGGTCGCCCGTTCGTGGTCGTCGTGGGCCCAGGCAAGGTCGAGGCGGAGGGCGTCGGCCTCCTCGCGGGTGGCCGCGGAGGCGAGCAACCGGCTCAGTTCCGCCTGCCGTTCGGCCGCGTAGCGCTGTTCGCGGAGCATGACGTCGAGGCGGTCACCGAGGGCGTCGCGGGCCCCGGGCCGGGCGTCGTGGTCGAGGAGTGCGGCGGAGTGCAGGGCGCGGATCCGCTCCTGCTCCTGGGCGGCGGCGCGAGGGCCGTATGCCGCGGCCAAATCCTGGAGGAGCGCTTCCAGTACGTCCCAGGGCGGTATCTCACGCCCGTCGAGGCAGGCCTGCATGCCGTCGGGATCGCGCTGCCAGAACACCGCGCACCAACCGCCGGCCTGGTCGAGACGCGCCAACAGGCCGTTCAGGTAGTTCGCGAACTCCCGCACCCTCCCCGGGAGTTGATCCACAGCCATCGCCCAACTCCCGCCAGACCGGAGCACTCCGGTTCGTAGGCAACACCAGCCGTGTTACGGGGTTGCTACGTTAGGTTTTCAGTCGGCGCGCAGCCACCTCATTGCGGGATCTTGACCAATGTGCGACCGGCGCGCGACCAACCCGCGTTCTATGAACGGCCGGCGCGGGTCAGACGATCACCAACTCGCAGCGCGTGGCCAGTTCGTCCATCGACAGACCGAGGGCGCGGGCCAGCGCGACGACCGTGAAGAAGGCCGGCGTCGGGGCCCGTCCGGTCTCGATCTTCCGGAGGGTCTCGGCGGAGATGCCTGCGCTCGCGGCCACGTCCGTCATGCTGCGCCCGCCGCGGGCCTCGCGGAGCAGCCGCCCGAAACGCTCGCCGCGTTCGCGCTCTTCGGTGGTGAGAGGGGTGCGTACCATGCCGTCATTCTAATACCGGTATAGTAATTGGCATGGTGGAACTCAAGACAGACACATCGCTCGACGCCATGTACGCAGCGGGACAGATCGTCGGACAGGCCCTGACGGCCGTACGGGACGCCGCTGACGTGGGCGTTTCCCTGCTGGAGCTGGACGAGGTGGCGCATGACGTACTACGCGCGGCGGGCGCCGGCTCGCCCTTCCTCGGCTACCGCCCCTCCTTCGCGCCGACCCCGTTCCCGGCCGTCCTGTGCGTCTCGGTGAACGACGCGATCGTGCACGGCATCCCGACCGGCTACCGGCTGCGCGACGGCGACCTGGTCTCGGCCGACTTCGGTGCCGAACTGAACGGCTGGGTGGGCGACTCGGCGATCAGCTTCATCGTCGGCGAACCGCGCCCGGCGGACGTGCGCATGATCGAGACGGCCGAGCGGGCGCTCGCGGCGGCCATCGAGGCGGCCGTGGTCGGCAACCGGATCGGGGACATCGCCCACGCGATCGGCACGGTCTGCCGGGCCGGCGGCTACGGCATCCCGGAGGGCTTCGGCGGCCACGGCATCGGCCGGCGCATGCACGAGGACCCGGGAGTCCCGAACGAGGGCCGCCCCGGCCGCGGCTTCCCCCTGCGCCACGGCATGGCCATCGCCATCGAGCCGATGCTGATCGCCGGTGGCGGCGACGACTACCACGCGGCCCCCGACGGCTGGACCCTGCGCACGAACGACGGCTCCCGCGCGGCCCACGTGGAACACACGGTGGCGATCACGAACAACGGCCCCCGCGTCCTGACGGCCCGCTGAGCGGGGGAACCGCCGAGCGGGAAGGCCGAGCCCTGCGCGCCAGGGGGCGTGTCCGCCGAGCGGAGAGCCGGAGCCCACCGAGCGGGGGCGGACCCGCCGAGCCGAGGCCCGCAGGGCCGCCGGGGCGGAGTCGTCGTGAGTCCGCCCCGCCTCCCCGCACAGTGTCCGTGCCGGCTACGGCGCCGGGTGCACCACCATCGCCGAGCCGCCACCCCGCCGTACCGTCTCCGCGGCCGCCAGCCACTTCCCGTTCGGGAGCCGCTGCACGCCCGTCGCCGCTCCGATCTCGGGGTTGAGCGAGAAGGAGTGGCCGATGGCCTCCAACTTGGTCCTCAAGTCGCTGTTGTAGAGGCCGGGTTCGAGTTCGGTCCTGGCCGCGTTGCGCTGGCTGGCGCGCGGGGCGGCGATGGCGTCGACGAGCGGCAGGCCGCGGTCGAGGAACTCGGTGAGCGTCTGGAGCACGGTCGTGATGATGGTCGCGCCACCGGGCGAACCGAGCGCCACCACCGGCTTGTCGTGCTTGTCGAGCACGATCGTCGGCGAGATCGACGAGCGCGGGCGCTTGCCGGGCCCGGGCAGGTTCGGGTCGTGCACGGCCGGGTTGGCCGGGGCGAAGGAGAAGTCCGTCAGCTCGTTGTTGAGCAGGAACCCGCGCCCGGGGACCGTGATCCCGCTGCCGCCGGTCTGCTCGATGGTGAGCGTGTAGGCGACGACGTTCCCCCACTTGTCGGCGACCGTGAGGTGCGTGGTGTTCTCGCCCTCGTACGTCGTCGGCGCCGCCGTGCCGCCGGCCCCGCAGGCCGCCGGGTGCCGCGGATCGCCGGGCGCCAGCGGGCTGGTGAGCACCGCGTCGTCCTTGATCAGGCACGCGCGCGCGTCGGCGTACTTCTGCGACAGCAGTTCCTTAGTGGGTACGTCCTCGAAGGCGGGGTCGCCGACCCAGCGCCCGCGGTCCGCGAACGCGATCCGGGTCGACTCGATGAAGTGGTGCAGGTACTGGACCTCGCTCGCCTTCGAAAGATCCGTCTTCTCCAGGATGTTGAGCGCCTCGCCGACGGTCGTGCCGCCGGAGGAGGAGGGCGCGATGGAGTAGACGTCGAGACCGCGGTACGAGGTCTCCGTGGGCGCCTGGAGCTTGGCGCGGTAGGCCGCGAGGTCCTTGGCGGAGAGCTTGCCGGCTCGGGCGTTCCAGCCTGAACCCGGGTCCACCGGCGGGTTGTTGACCGTGTCGAGGATGTCCTCGCCGAGGTCGCCGCGGTAGATCGCCCCGACCCCCTTCTTGCCCAACTCCTCATAGGTGCGGGCGAGTTCGGGGTTCTTGAAGGTGGAGCCGACGACCGGGAGCTGTCCGCCCGGCAGGAAGAGCTTCGCGGTGTCCGGGAAGTAGCGGAACCGGGTCTCGTTGGACGCGGTCTGCGAGCGGAACGTGTCGTCCACGGTGAAGCCGTCGCGGGCGATCCGTTCGGCGGGCTTGAGCACCGTGCCGAGTCTCTTGCTGCCCCACTTGTCGAGCGCCGTCTGCCAGGTGGCGGGCGTGCCCGGCGTGCCGACGCTCAGGCCGCTGCTGACGGCGTCGGCGAAGGCGAGCGGCTTGCCGTTCTCCAGGAAGAGGCCTGAGTCGGCGGTCAGCGGCGCGGTCTCCCGGCCGTCGATCGTGCGCACGGTACGGGACTTGGCGTCGTAGTAGACGAAGTAGCCGCCTCCGCCGATGCCGGAGGAGTAGGGCTCGGTGACGCCGAGGGCGGCGGCCGTGGCGACCGCGGCGTCGACCGCGTTGCCGCCCTTCTTCAGGACCTCGATGCCGGCGGCCGAGGCGTCGGCGTCGACGCTGGAGACCGCGCCGCCGTAGCCGACGGCCACCGGGACCTTCCGAGCAGTGGTGTCCTGGGCGGCCGGCGGCGCTGCCGCCCCCACCGACACCACGGCGGCCGAGACCGCCAGGACCGACAGTTTCCGTGCGACAGGGCGACGCATCCGTACCTCCAGTGAAAGGCCGTCCGCGCAGCCTATGCCATCACCATGCCCACGTCAGGAGCGCGCGGAAGCATGGCCGCCACCATGGCTCGAACACGGGTTTGCCCGGGCCCGCTAGCATGCGCGCCCATGAATGACGACGTGCGCAACATCGTCCTGGGCGTGCTCGCGGCCGGCATCAGTGCCGCGCTCGGCTGGCTGGCCCGTACGTACCTGTGGAAGCGGAAACTCCGCCGCAAGCAGGCCTTTTTCGGGCTGCCCGACAACTCCGAGTCGCTGCTCGTCGTGAACCGGGACGCGGGCAGCCCCGATCTGTCGGTGCACCGCTACGACGTGTTCGCCCTGCTGGAGCTGTCGGCACTCATCAAGGACTGCGGGGCCCACGCCGAGGTCATCACGCAGGACGTGGCCCGGCAGGGCTTCGGCGAGCGGACGGAGTTCTGCGTCGGCGGCCCGGGGTCGAACCGGCGCATGGCCGCCCACATGCAGGCGATGCTGCCCGGGGTACGCGTGAACATCGCGCCGGAACCGGGCCCGGACAAGCTGGCGTTCCAGATCGGCAGCGAGCGCTACCGCATGGAGAAGGGCGTGGCCGAACACGTGCTGCTGGCCCGGCTCACGGCCGGCCAGCCCGGCATGACCAGACCCGTGTTCCTCTTCAGCGGCCAGACCGCGATCACCAACCAGGCCGCCACCCGCTACCTCGCCCGCAACCACGAACGGCTGGCCCGCAAATACGGCAACAGCACATTCGTCCTCCTGCTGAAGGTGGTCAACTCGCAGGCGTACGGCCCCGATGTGGCCGAGCTGGTCGCGGACGTGACCCGGGCGGCCCAGGCACCCCTGCCGACACCCACCCCTACGCCCAACTCCCACCGCGCCTCCTGAGTTCGCACACATTTCAACAATCGTTACTCGCACGTAACTTACCGACGGGTTACTTGCGGTAAGCGGCCGCGGTTACCGTCGGGTCACTTTCCACTTACACGAGTGAGGAGTGACCCGTGGGACTCCCTCGCAAGGCCCTGCGTACGACCGCCGTGGGCGCCGTCTCCGCGACTCTGGTCGCCGGAAGCGCCCTCGGACTCACCCCTGCCGCCCAAGCGGCGGACGCCGTCCGTTTCGTGGACATCAGCGGCGACGGCGGCACCGTCCTCAAGGCGAACGTCATCACACCCACCGGCGCCGACGGCACGCACCGCTACCCGCTGCTGGTGCTGCCCACCAGCTGGGGCCTGCCCCAGATCGAGTACCTCGCCCAGGCCCAGAAGCTCGCGAACTCCGGCTATGTCGTGGTCAGTTACAACGTCCGCGGCTTCTGGCAGTCGGGCGGCGAGATCGACGTGGCGGGCCCGTCCGACACGGCCGACGCGTCCAAGGTCATCGACTGGGCACTGGCCAACACCCCGTCCGACGCCCAGCACATCGGCATGGCGGGCGTCTCCTACGGCGCCGGCATCAGCCTGCTCGCGGCGGCGAAGGACAAGCGGATCAAGGCGGTTGCCTCGCTCAGCGGCTGGTCCGACCTGATCGGCTCGATCTACTCCGGCCGCACCCAGCACGTCCAGGCCGCCGCCCTGCTGGACGGCGCGAGCCTCATCACCGGCCGCCAGAGCCCCGAGATCCGGTCGATCTTCGACGACTTCTACGCCTCCGACCTGTCCCGGGAACAGGACATCATCAACTGGGGGAAGAAACGTTCGGCCGCCACATACGTGGATCAACTCAACAAGAACGGCGCGGCGGTCATGATGGCCAACGCGTGGGGCGACACGATCTTCCCGCCCAACTCGTACGCGGACTTCTACGAGAAGCTGACCGGACCCAAGCGGCTGGAGTTGCGACCCGGCGACCACGCCACCGCCGAGCTGACCGGGCTGTTCGGTCTGCCCAACGACGTGTGGACCGACACCGAGCGCTGGTTCGACCACTACCTCAAGGGCGCCGACAACGGCGTCGACCGCGAGCAGCCGGTGCGGCTCAAGTCCCGTTCCAGCGGCGGCTACGAGGGCTATCCGGACTGGAAGTCGGTCGCCGCGACCGAGCGGAAGATCGCCCTCGGGGGCACGACCACGATCCACACCAACGTCGACTCGGGCGCGGACGGCGGGATCATCTTCCTGTCCAGCATCCTCGACCAGGTGGCACAAGTGCCCCCGGTCGCCTCCATCCCCCTGCTCCCCCGCCGCTGGGCCGCCGTGTGGCAGTCGGAGAAGTACGCCGACGCCCAACACGTGCGCGGCACCGCGAAGTTGCACACCACCGTCACTCCGACCGAGGAGAGCGGCACCCTCGTCGCCTACCTGTACGACGTGGGGCCGCTCGGCCTCGGCAAGCTGGTCAGCAACGCGCCGTACACCTTCCACGGGCTGACACCCGGCAAGCCGTTCGGCGTGGACCTGGAGCTGTACTCCACGGCCTACGACGTTCCGGCAGGGCACCGGCTGGCCCTGGTCGTCGACACGGTCGACCCGCTCTACATCGAGCACAACCCGTCCGGCGCGCGGCTGACCTTCTCCTCACCGGCGAACGACCCGTCGTACGTGTCGATTCCGCTGCGCGAGCAGTGATCTCCGGCCGACGCCGGGCGGGTATGGCTCTGTGACTGCTGCCCCCTTACGGTCCAGGGGCCGTGGGGGGATCCCCACCCGGCAGCAGCGTTCCGGGCGCGGCCGCGGTGACGTCCACGGCCTCGGTCCTGGGACTGCGCTGCTCCCGCCGGGACACCCATCCCGCGAACCAGGAGAGCAGCATGCACATCCCGATGCAGATCGGTGAGATCACCAGCACCACGGGGATGAACGGCAAATCGTAGTCCAGGTTGGAGGCGATCAGCTTGCCGGCATGGAGGAACTCCTCGTAGGTGATGAGGTATCCGAGGGAGGTGTCCTTCAGGGCCACCACCAACTGGCTGATGATGGCGGGCAGCATCGCCCGCACCGCCTGTGGCACCAACACATGGGCCATGACCTGGGACTTGCGCATCCCGAGCGCGAACGCGGCCTCTCGCTGGCCGCGTTCGACGCTGCCGATGCCCGAGCGGAAGACCTCGGCGAGCACCGAGCCGTTGTAGAGGGTGAGTCCGGCGACCAGCGCGGGCAGCGGTTGCACCTTCAGCGCCACGAAGACGAAGAAGATCATCACCAGTACGGGCATGGCCCGGAAGAACTCCACGAGCACGGTGGCCAGCCAGCGCACCGGGCGGTGGTCCGACAGCCGCCCCGCCGCGAGCAGTCCGCCGAGCACCAGCGACAGGGCGCCCGCGATCGCGAAGGCCTTCAGCGTGTTGCCCAGGCCCCGCAGCAGGAGCTCCTGGATGCCCTTGTACTCGAAGGGCATCCACTTCGTGTACGTGAACTGGCCGGTGTCGAACAGGAGATAGAGGATCCAGCCGATCAGGCCGAGGATCACGACGGTGGACAGGACACCGTAGGCGAGGTGCCGTTGGCGGGTCCTGGGGCCCGGGATGTCGTAGAGGGCGGAGGCTTCGGTCATCGGGCGATACCCCACTTCCGCTCCAGCACGTTGAACAGGGCGCTGATGGCGAGGGTGATGATCAGGTAGCCGACGGCGATCCAGACGAAGGTCCAGACGATGTTGTAGCCGAGCTCGCTGAGCGTCCTGTACGTGCCGAGCAGTTCGGTGACGCTGAACGCGCCGGCGATCGCGGAGTTCTTGGCCAGCGCGATGAGCGTGGAGCCGACCGGCGGGATCACCGAGCGGAACGCCTGCGGCAGCACGACCAGCGCGAGTGTCTGCCCGAAGGTCATGCCGAGGCTGCGGGCCGCCTCGCCCTGGCCCTTGGGCACGGTGTTGATGCCGGAGCGCAGCGCCTCGCAGATGAACGCCGAGGTGTAGCAGCCGAGCGCGAGGATCGCGAACACCTGGAAGGGCAGGACGAGTCCGAAGCGCGGCAGGCCGAGCAGCACCGCGAAGAACAGCAGGGTGAGCGGGGTGTTGCGCAGGACGGTCACCCACGCGGTGCCGAAGACCCGGAAGGACCCGACGGGCGCGACCCGGAAGGACGCCATGACGAAGCCGAGGACCAGGGCCAACACCGAGGAGTACACGGTGAGTTCGACCGTGCCGAGGAAGCCGTCGCCGTAGGTGGAGAAGTTGTCCGTGAGTACGTTCATGAGCCGGCCTGGTAGCGGTCGATCGCGGGCGGGGTCGGCGCGGGGACGCCGGACAGGCCGAGCGTGGCCTCGTACGCCTTCTTCCAGTCGCCGTTCTTCTCGCGGGCCTGGAGGGCGTCGTCGAGGGCGAGGCGCAGGGCGTTGTCGGAGTGCGGGACGCCGATGCCGTACGGCTCCTTCGAGAACGGCCTGCCGACGACCTTGAGTTCGTCGGGCACCTTCGCCGCGTAGCCGATGAGGATGGCGTCGTCGGTGGTGACCGCGTCGACCTGGTAGGTCAGCAGGTTGTCGACGCAGACCGAGTAGGTGTCGTAGGCGACGAGTTCGGCCTTGGGGTAGTCGTCCTTGATGCGCTGGTACGGCGTCGAGCCGGCCGCCGAGCAGACGCGCTTGCCGTCGAGGTCCTGGGGGCTGTGGATGTCGTGCTCGTCGGTGCGGACCAGGAGGGACTGGCCTGCCATGTAGTAGGGACCGGCGAAGCCGACGAGCTTCTTGCGGTTGTCGTTGATGGTGTAGGTGCCGACGTAGTAGTCGATCTGGCCGTTCTGCAGGGCGGTTTCGCGGTTGGCGGAGGCGATGGTCCTGAAGCGGACCGACGTCGGGGCGAGGCCGAGGGAGGCCGACATCATCTTGGCGATCTCGATGTCGAAGCCGGAGTAGGTGCCGGTCGCCGGGTCCTTCTCGCCGAGGTAGGGCTGGTCCTCCTTGGCGCCGACGACGAAGTGGCCGCGCTTCTCCGCCCGCTTCCAGGTCTTGGACGAGGTCAGCTGAAAGCCCTGCGCCACCCGGTAGTCGGGGAGCTTGTCGGCCGCCGGGCCCTTGCCGGGCGGGCTGCCCTCCTTGCCGCAGGCCGCCGCGAGCAGCGCCACGGACACGGCCAGGGCCGTGCGCACACGTGTGGTACGGGACATGGATCGCGCTCCCCCGCTCAGTGCTTGAGGATCTTTGACAGGAAGTCCTTCGCGCGCTCGCTGCGCGGGGCGGTGAAGAACTCCTCGGGGGTGCGGTCCTCCACGACCCGGCCGTCGGCCATGAACACGACGCGGTGGGCGGCGGAGCGGGCGAAGCCCATCTCATGGGTGACGACGACCATCGTCATGCCGTCGCGCGCCAACTGCCGCATGACTTCGAGGACTTCGTTGATCATCTCGGGGTCGAGGGCGGAGGTGGGCTCGTCGAACAGCAGCGCCTTGGGCTCCATGGCGAGGGCACGGGCGATGGCCACGCGCTGCTGCTGGCCGCCGGAGAGCTGCGCCGGGTACTTGGGTGCCTGGGAGGCGAGGCCGACGCGGTCGAGCAGTTCGAGGGAGCGTTTGTCGGCGTCCTCCCGCTTGCGGCGGCGCACCTTCGTCTGGGCCAGCGAGACGTTCTGCAGCACCGTCTTGTGGGCGAAGAGGTTGAAGGACTGGAAGACCATGCCGACGTCGGCGCGGAGCCTGGCGAGTGCCTTGCCCTCCTCGGGCAGCGGCCGTCCGTCCAGCAGGATGGTGCCGGACTGGATGGTCTCGAGGCGGTTGACCGTCCTGCACAGTGTCGACTTCCCCGACCCCGAAGGGCCGATGACCACGACCACCTCCCCCTTGCCGACGGTGAGGTTGATGTCCTGCAGGACATGCAGCTCCCCGTAGTACTTGTTGACGTCACGCAGTTCGATCAACGGATCGACGGCCATTCGCAGCCCTACTCACTGTCAGCTGTGTCGTGGTTGCCGCAAACTATCCACACCGGAGAGGAGTTAACGCACGACACGCACTTTTCGGGCATTAGCCGTATTTACGTCGAACTACGGGTCAAAGGTTCACACCTCGGCGACCTCCGCGTACAGCTGGGAGAGTTCGGGAACTCCGGTGTCGGCCCAGTCGTGGCCGGACTCGACGACGTCGAACTCGCGCCCGGACTCGAGCCGGACGACGGGCTGGCCGTCCTCCCGGATCTCCCAGGCGGCGCCGGCCACGGTGCGCACGATGACGGTGCCCAGATAGAGGCCGGCGTCGTTGCCGAGCCACGGCAGCGTCTCGGCGTCATCCCGCCAGCGCGGCAGCAGTTGGTCCAGCGCCTCCAGCGAGGCGACCGTGTCGTCGAGCCGGACGCCCTCCTGGGACGCCTGTGAGCGGAGCAGTTCGCACTCGGAGAGGAGCTCACCGACACCCTCCGAGTTGTGCACCGGGGGGACCTCGCGACGCTTGCCCAGGAAAGGGATGTTCATACGTTCAGCCTCGCACCGGGTACCGCCCCCGCACCACAGGCGCGCGGGCCATGGATTCGGCAAGAAGGAGGGCGTGCCACCGAGCGGCGCCCGGCCCGCGAGTGTCGCCCGCGCATCGCTGTGACCTCCCCTTACCGTCTGCACGTCAGTGATCACTGTGCGAAGGGAGACCGGGCGTGCGTCGACGGTCGCTGGGACGAAGAATCACCGCCGCCGCGGTCGTGCTGCTCGGTCTGGTCGCGGTGGCCGGGCCCGCGAGCGCGCAGGCCACGGGGTACGTGGAGAGGACCCGGGCCGAGGAACCGCTCCCGTTGGAGCAGCTCTTCGACAACACGGCTGTCAGCGACGACGCCCTCCCGGGCCGGGCCGACTTCGACGGCTCGGGCGCCTCGCTGTCGGCGCGCGACCTCACGGCCGCGGGCTGGACACCCGGCCGCACGCTGACCGTGCAGGGCGCCGACCTGACCTGGCCCGACCGACAACCTGGCGAGCCGGACAACGCGACCGCCGCCGGCCAGTCCGTCCTCCTGACCGGCACCGGCACCGGCGACGCGCTCGCCTTCCTGACGACGGCCACGGGCGGCAAGGCGGCCACCGGCTCGGGCACGGTCTCGTACGCCGACGGCAGCTCATCGGCGTACCGGCTGACCGCCCCCGACTGGCGCACCGGCGCCCTCGCCACCAAGGCCGTCACCCTCCCCCACGTGAACACTCCCGCCGGTCAACTCACCACGCAGGCACGGCTGTACGTCGTCACCGTGCCGATCGTGCCGGGGCGCGCGGTCGTCTCGGTGCGGTTGCCGAGCGCGGCGGGGCTGCATGTGTTCGCGCTGTCGGTGCGTGCCAAGTCCGCCGGTTGGACGGGGAGTTGGACGGCCTCGACGTCCGGGTATCCGGCGGTGGGGCCGTGGACCGACCGGACGCTGCGGCTCGTGGTGCACACCTCGGTGGGCGGGCCGCGGGTGCGGCTGCGGTTCGACAACACCTTCGCGGCGGCGCCGGTACGGATCGCAAGCGCGACCGTGGCCGTGCAGTCGGCGGGGGCGACCGCGCGGGACGTGCCGGTCGCGCTGTCCTTCGGGGGCGCGGCGGACGTCGAAGTCCCGGCCGGGGCACAGGCGTTCACCGATCCGCTCGGCTTCGAAGTGCCCGCCGACACCAATCTGCTGGTGAGCTTCCATCTGCCGGACACGGTGGCGACGGTGGCCGAGCACCGGCTCGCCAAGCAGCGCTCGTACCTGAGCACACCGGGCGACCACACGGCGGACAGCGCCTCGACGTCGTACACCACGACCCTGACCACCTGGCCGCTGCTGACCGGTGTCGACGTGAGCGGCGGGCCCGGGTCCGTGGTGCTGCTCGGGGACTCGATCACCGATGGCGCCGGGTCCACGACGGACTCCAACCGGCGGTGGCCCAACGCGCTGGCCACCCGGCTGCTCGCGCAGAGCGCGGTGCCGCGGTACGGGGTGCTTAACCAGGGGATCTCCGGCAACCGCGTGGTCGCCGAGATCTACCACGGCGAGGGGATCTCCACGGACTCCACCGGGGTCGACGCCCTCAACCGGCTCGACCGGGACGTCCTCGCCCAGACCTCGGTGCGGACGGTGATCGTCTTCGAGGGCATCAACGACGTCCGCTGGCAGGCGACGGCCGCACAGGTGGTCGCGGGCCTGCGGGAGATCGCGGCGCGCGGACACGAGCGGGGGCTGCGGATGCTGGTGGCCACGATCCTGCCCTGCGCGGGCGAGGTGCGGTGCACGGCCGCCGTCGACACCCAGCGGGTCGCCGTCAACACCTGGATCCGGGCCAACGACGTGTTCGACGGCGTCGTCGACTTCGACGCGGTGCTGCGCGACCCCGCGCAGCCGGCCCGCCTGCTGCCCGCGTACGACGGCGGCGACCACCTGCATCCGGGAGAGACGGGGCTGGCCGCGCTGGCGGGGGCGGTGGACCTGACGCTCCTGTGACGGCCCGGCGCCTGTCCCGCTACGGCACGTCCAGGTCGACCACCACGGGCGCGTGGTCCGAGGCGCCCTTGCCCTTGCGCTCCTCGCGGTCCACGTAGGAGTCGGTGACCGCCTTGGCGAACGGCTCGTTGCCGTACACCAGGTCGATGCGCATGCCCCGGTTCTTGGGGAAGGCGAGCTGGCGGTAGTCCCAGTACGTGTACGGGTGGTCGTACTTCAGGGGCCTCGGTACGACGTCCGACAGGCCGGCCTCGCGCAGGGCGGCGAGGGCGGCGCGCTCGGGCTCGGTGATGTGGGTGAGGCCCTCGAAGGCGGCCACGTCGTAGACGTCGTCGTCCGTCGGCGCCACGTTGTAGTCGCCCAGGATCGCGAAGGGGCGGCTGCCGGTGGCGTCGTCCGCGACGGCTGCCTTCAGGGCCTCGAACCACTGGAGCTTGTAGGCGTAGTGCGGGTGGTCCACCTCGCGTCCGTTCGGCACGTACACCGACCAGACGCGGACCCCGCCGCAGGTCGCCGAGACGGCACGGGGCTCCTCGGCGCCGTCGTACTCGGGGCCGCCGGGCAGGCCCTTGACGACGTCCTCCAGGCCCACCCGGGAGAGCACCGCCACGCCGTTCCACCGGCCGGTCGCGTTGACCGCCGCCTCGTAGCCCAGCTCGCGCAGCTGGTCGAACGGGAACTGCGCCTCGGCCAGCTTGGCCTCCTGGAGGCACAGCACGTCCGTGCCGCTGCTCTCCAGCCAGGCCAGCAGCCTCGGCAGGCGGGCGGTGATCGAGTTCACGTTCCAGGTCGCGATACGCATGCCTCACAACCTACCGGGCGGGTCTGACAACCCGGTCTCAGACCTCCGCGGAGGCCCCAGGCGCGAGTCGAAGATGCTCCGCGCCGCCGAGCGCGCCGATCTGGTGGTCGTAGATCGGACGGGCCAGGTCGGTGAGGAGCGCGTCGTGGATGTCGTACGCGCGCCGCGGCTTCACCTCGCGGACGTACTCGATGACCTCGGAGATCTTGTTCCAGGGCGCCATCACGGGGAGCATCAGCGTCTCGACCGGCTGGTCGGGGACGGTGAGGGCGTCGCCGGGGTGGAAGACCTGGCCGCCGTCGACCAGGTAGCCCACGTTGGTGATGCGCGGGATGTCCGGGTGGATCACCGCGTGCAGTTCGCCGTGGACCTGGACGTCGAAGCCGGCGGCGGTGAAGGTGTCGCCGTGGCCGACGGTGTGGACACGGCCCGGGAACGCGGCCGACAGCTGCTGCGCCACGGAGGCGAGGGTCCAGATCTCGACGGCCGGGTCGGCGTCCAGGGCCGCGCGCAGCTTGCCCTCGTCGAAGTGGTCGGGGTGCTCGTGCGTGACCAGGATCGCGTCCGCCCCGGCGGTGGCGTCCTCCTCGCTGAACACTCCGGGGTCCAGGACGAGCGTCCGACCGCCCTTTTCGAGACGTACGCACGCGTGCGACTTCTTCGTGAGCTTCATGGTTCCCATCCTGCCGCTTCGCGCGCGAGGGTGGGCGGTCGAGGCTGGTGCCTTCGCTGCCAGGCTGTGTTCACGGCGGCGGAGAGCCCGTCACTCCGTCGGGGTCGTCTCCTCGCGGATGACCTGCTGCGCCACCTTGAAGGCGCTGTTCGCGGCGGGCACTCCGCAGTAGACGGCCGCCTGGAGGAGCACCTCTTTGATCTCGACCGGGGTCAGGCCGTTGCGCAGGGCGGCTCTGGTGTGGAAGGCCAGCTCGTCCAGGTGGCCGCCCGCGACCAGGGCGGTGAGGGTGACACAGCTGCGGGAGCGCCGGTCGAGTCCGGGCCGGTCCCAGATCTCGCCCCACGCGTACCGGGTGATGAACTCCTGGAAGTCGCCGGAGAACTCGTCGGCCTGCGCCAGCGCCCGGTCGACATGCGCGTCGCCGAGCACCTCCCGGCGGACCTTGATCCCGGCGTCGTACGGATCGGGCCGTCCCATCGGATATGCCTGCGGCGGAACGACGACGGGGGCGATCTCGGCGATCGGCGTGGCCTGCACGGGCGGCGCGCTCAGGACGGGCTTGACCGGGACCGGCGGGATGGCCATCTGGCCCGTGGACGAGTCGAAGGCGGGCTGCCAGGCGGTGGAGAAGTGCCGGACCAGGAGGTCGGTGACCGCGGCGGGCTGTTCGACCGGGACCAGGTGGGAGGCACCGGGGACGACGGCGAGCCGGGCGTCCGGTATGCCGGCGACCAGCGTGCGGGCCTCGGCGGGGCCGGTGACCTGGTCGTCCGAGCCGACCAGGACCAGGGTCGGCACACCGATCCGGGACAGCTCGGACCGTACGTCGAACGCGGCGAGCGCCTCGCAGGCGGCGATGTAGCAGCCGGGGTCGGTGGTCCGCACCATCTGTACGGCCCAGTCGGTGATCGCGGGCTGCGCGGCGGCGAACCCGCTGGTGAACCAACGGTCGGGAGACGTACGGGCGATGGGATCCAGCCCGTTGGTCCGCACGATCACCCCCCGCTGCCGGAACTCGTCGGCCGTGCCGAAGCGCGGTGAGGCGGCGAGCAGCCCGAGCGAGGCGACCCGCTCCGGGTGGCGCAGCGCCAGTTCCATGCCGACCGCACCGGCGAACGCGCAGCCCGCGTAGCCGAAGCGCTGCACACCGAGCCCGTCGAGGGTGACCAGCAGCCGGGCGGCCAGCTCAGACACCGAGCCGGCCGGGTAGGCGGGCGCTCCGCCGTGTCCGGGCAGGTCGTAGCGGAACACGCGCCACTGCTTGACCAGTTCGGGGATCTGGCGATCCCACATGTGCCAGGTGGTACCGAGCGACGGCCCCAAGATCAGGACCAGAGCTTCTTCTGGCCCGTCAAAGCGGTACTGCAAGGGCGCGGCAGTCGTGTCACTCACTCGACTCACGCTCTCATATCTCACGATTTCTCACGCGCCTGGGTCGTAACCCCGCGCAAGGCATCCCATGTTGTGGCGGGCTCGCGAAGATCCTGTACGCCGCCGTGGAGGAGCCGTTCACCACGGCCGCCGGTCCTAGCGGGCCGTGCCGAAGTCCTGTGTCCAGTAGTCGCCGGGGCCGGCACGGCCGACGCCGATCTCCTTGAACCGGCAGTTCAGCAGGTTCGCCCGGTGCCGGTCGCTGTCCATCCAGCCGGCCATGACGGCCTGCGGCGTGGGATAGCCGGAGGCTATGTTCTCGCCGCCCGCGCTCCAGGCGTAGCCGACCCGTGCGTACCGGTCCACCAGGGTCGACCCGTCGGAGCCACGGTGGGAGAGCCTCCCGTGCGCGGCCATGTCCCTGCTGTGGCCCCGGGCGGCCCTGCCGAGCTTCCGGTCGACCGTCAACGCCGCGCAACCGGCCTTCGCGCGCTCGCTGTTGACGAGGGAGACCAGGGTCCTGAGGTCACCTGCCGCGGCGGCCGGGGTCGTAGTCAGAGCGACCACGGCCACGAAGGACATCAAAGCCACGACTGCTGTCCGGCCGTGCTTCCTGTACGGATTCGTCATACGGCTCCCCGTCTGTCCGGTGCTTCGAGTATCGGACGTCACAGGGAGGCGATCGGGGCAAGTGGCCGAACAGGAAAGGATGTTGAGCGCACCATGCCCGCGGGCGACGCCATGAGGCCATCGACCGACGCTATGTGATCCCCTTCGGGTTCCCTTGCGTCGCACCATGCCGAAGGCCCCACCGGAGTGACGTGGACGTCGCTCCGGTGGGGCCTTCGTGCTCACTCGACCGACAGGACCCGGTCAGCGGGAGGTGAAGTACTCGACGACGTGACGGGCCAGTTCGTCGAGCGTGTCGAGGGCGTACTCCCGGGGCTCCGGTCCGGATTCCTCCACCCGGAATCCCGGCCCGTCTCTGCGTGCGCGGAACACCCGGCCGTCCTGGTGGGGCGGGGGCACGGTGAAGCGGACGTCTCCGTAGCTGATCTCCGGATAGAAACTCCGCAGTTCACCGAAGGGGGCGAGGCTGACGAGCAGTTGCTGGCCGCCGGTCGGGTACTCCGAATCCAGCAGGTCCTGCCATTGCGCTTCGGCGACCCTTCCCTCGGCGAAGGCGCGCGCCAGCCGTCCCGGCTCCATGAACGGGAACTCCGAGACGTAGTCGTCGAGAGGTGCGCCGTCCCGCCAGGCGGCGACCGCCCGGAGGATCTGGCCGAGGTCGTCGGTCGCTCCCGACGCCCAGGTGACCCCGGACTCGTGGATGCCGATGCCGAAGCCCCTCTCGTGGGCCGCGACGCTGACCGACACGGTGCCGCGGTCGGTGGCGAGTTCCGCCCGGGCGAATCCCTCGACGAACCCGTCGAGCGTCAGGCCGAGACCGGCGGCGCCGTGCTTGAGCGCTTCGGCCAGGCCCTCGGACATGTCGAGATCGGGGTAGTGCACCGTGGGATCCCAGGTTTCTTTCGGCTGCTTGTCGCTATTCATCCCAGGGAACCGATCCTTTGCAGAAGCATGTGGTCATCGTGCTCCTGACCGGATCGAGTTTGCCGAAGGTGGACCAGTTGGGCTCGGGGGGCCGGGGCACCTCGACGATCGCTCCGTTCTTGCCCACGGCGTCGTAGAAGTGCACGGAGTCCCAGGAACGCTGGCCGTTGGCCACGGCTCTGGCAATCCAACTCATCTCGAGATTCGTCGCCCCGTCCTCCACGAGCCCGCGCCTCACGGCAGTGTCGAAGCCGTAGCCCCATCCGTTCAGGTTGACATGGATCCCCTTGACGTTGGGATCGCCGATCATGCGCTCCACGGGGGCCTTCCACCCGTCGTTCGGGTTCGCCATCATGTGGGTGAATTTGTTCGCCTCCGCCCACTCCCCGGTCCCCATGGTGCGCCACCCAAGGGCCAGATTGCAGTTGTGCACCAGGACCGGCGTGGAACCGGCGACCACGTAGTACGTGTGCAGTTCCTCGACCGTGAGGTTGTACATCTCGGCCGCGCCGGCCCGGTGGCGCACACCGATCAGGGGGACGTCGCCGTCCTCGGCGGTGCTGAGGTCGTGACCCACGGTGAGCTCGCCGGCCGGGATCCAGGCGTGTGCCGTGGCGTCCCAGAAGGGGTGCTTGAAGGTGGTGGGGATGGTGAGCACACGGCCCCGCTTGTCACGGATCCTCAGGTCGACCAGGTCCGTGTCGCGGTGACTGCCCTGAGCGGTGACCGTACGCGCCCCCAGGCGCCTGCCCGTCTTCGGATCCGCCGCCGCCACCTTGTCACCGGGCTTGATCTTCCCGATCTGTTTGGTGCGCCCGTCCTTCATGAGCACCCGGGTCGAGGAGGTGAAGCTGCACAGAATCCGCCCGGCCTTGCTCATCGCGCCGATGAATCTGGTGGCGCCCCGCGCGATACCGCCGGCGTCCGCCGAGGACATGGCCATGCCGAGGGTGTCGCACTTGTCCTGGTTGTGGTTGAAGGCGCACTGGTACCAGGGTTCGAGCATCGTCATGTCGCCGAAGGCGGACGCGACGGTCTTCAGGAGCTGTTTGTCGGAGTCGATCTCCGCCTGGGTGTAGCAGGTGTCGTACTTCGGGAGCGGCAGGACCGGATTGCCGAAGCACTTCGACGGCTTGAAGAAGTAGTTGTAGAGCTTCTGGGCCTCCTTCTGCCGCTTCTTCCTGAAGTATTCCTCGGTCTCCCTGTTGGCCTTGTTGACCTTCTCGATGTTCTTCTTGACGCACGCCGAGTCGCAGCTGTTGTCCTTGTGGCCGCACAGCTCGGGGTTGGCGTCGCACTTCGTGGTGCCCGTCGGGTCGCTGTAGGTGACCGGATTGTTCTCCGTGTAGCTGTAGCCGTTCATCTGCTGCGGGTCGCCCGAGTCCATGATCGGGTCGACGCTGATGAAACGGCCGGTCGCCAGGTCGTACTCGCGGGCGCCGAGGTGGGTCAGGCCCGTCGTGCCGTCCTCGGTGCCGCCGACGAAGCCCTTCTGGCCGGGCCATGAGGTCGGCGCCTGTCCGCGGGCGGCGCCGAAGGGCGTGGAGCGGCGCTGCTGCATGGACAGGTCGGTCGCGTCGACGGCGAGTTCGGAGGTGCCGTGGTGGTCGCCGAGGAGGAACGACAGCTTGCCGTCGTCGGTGCGGATCGCCTGGTTGCCGCCGCCGAGGTCGTAGTAGCGGGTGGCCTTGGCGGTGGTCGCGCCCTTGGCGAGGGTGAGCTCGGTGGAGCCGAGGTAGAGGGTGGCGTCGGCGTCGGTGCGGCGGATCAGGCGGTTGCCGTCGGCGTCGTAGACGTAGGAGGTGGTCCTGGTGCCCTCGGTGACCTTGGCGAGGTGTCCCTCGGCGTCCCAGTCGAGGGTCTGCTGGTCGCCGTCGACGGTACGGGTGCGGGTGTTGCCGACCGTGTCGTACGTGTAGGTGTCGATCGCCGAGCCGTTGGCCGAGGCGGTGGTGACCTGGGTCAGGCCGTGCGGGCGCGGCGACTTGGGCGCGGGGTACTCGTAGGTGCGCTTGACGTCCTTGGCGGCGTCGCCGGCGGCGTCGTGGAGCGTCTCGGTGCGCCGGTTGCCCGTGGCGTCGTAGGTGTACGACTGCCAGTAGGGCGCGGGACCGCCGAGCAGGGATCCGGCCGTGGCGGAGCAGCCGGTGGTGCCCTGGGCCCAGGCCTCGGTGAGGCGGCCGAGGTGGTCGTAGCCGAAGCACTGGTTGTCGGTGCCGTCGCGGGACACGTCACTGAGCGACGTGATGTTGCCGGCCTCGTCGTAACCGAAGGTGGAGGACTTGTCCACGCCGGGCACGCCCTCGCGGTCGACCCGCGTGTTGTTCAGGCGCTGGGTGCCCCACTGGTAGGTGTTGGTGACCTGGGTCTTCTTGCCGCCGCTCTGGTAGGTGAACTGCAGCGGCTTGCCGGTGTAGCTGTACGCGGTGTCGGTGATGTAGGTGACGCCGCCCGTGCCGGAGAGCGTGACGGGGCGCAGGACGTCGTCGTAGGTCGGGGTGAGGACGTCGGCGGCGAGGCTGCCGGCCGCCGGGTAACTGCTCGACTGGACGGTGCCGTCGGGGTTGTACTTGATGTTCGACTGGTAGGCCCCGGCGAGGGCACCCTCGGAGGCCGGGATCGTGGTGGTCACGCGGTTGGGGCGGTAGAGCGTGTCGTAGATGTTGTAGGTGGTGGTGTACGCGCTGCCGCTGGCGCCGCCGATGTAGCGGGTGGCGGAGGTCAGTTGGCCCTCGTTGCCGGCCGGGTCCCAGACGCGCTTGGTCAGCAGCGGGCCGGTGGCGGTGCCGTCGTGGGTCTCCAGCTCCCGGCTGAGACCGTCGTAGACATGGGTGACGGTCTGCTTCGGCCGGCGGTCGTCGGTGCTGGTGATCAGCAGGTTGCGGTCGTCGTAGGTGTAGCTGGACTCGCCCTTGTCGGGGTCCTTCGACGAGGTCTTGTTGCCGCGCTGGTCGTAGCCGTACGTCCACCGGTTGCCGACGGGGTCGGTTACCGCGGCCAGCCGCCCGGCGGGGTCGTAGTCGTAGTGGGTGGTGGACGGGGTGCCGGTCGGCGTGGCGGCGTCGTACTGCATCAGGTCGGTGGTGCGGCCGCGGCTGTCGGTGACCGTGGTGCTCGGGGTGCCGCCGGCCGGTGGGGTGACCGTGGTGCGGTCGCCGCCGTAGCTGGTGCTGGTGGTGGCGAGGACCGTGCCGCCGTCGCCGTTGCCGGCTATCTGCCGGGACTTGGTGACGCGGCCGAGGCCGTCGTAGGTGTTCCAGGTCTGGCTCTCCACCGCCAGGGCGTTGTCGAGCTTCAGCAGTGCGGTGGAGGGCGCGGTGGTGTTGTAGTACGGCGCGAACGCCTTGGCCGTCAGGCCGCGTTCGTCGTAGAAGACGTCGTTGACCAGCATGCCGCCGGACGGGCCGGGGGCCTGGGTCTGACGAGTCCGCAGAAAGCCGTCGTACAAGGTGTACGAGGTGCGCTGCCCTCCGTCGTTCTTCACCGCCTTGGTGGCCACCGCCACCGGCTTGCCGTCGGTGATGGTGTAGCCGAACTCGAAGTTCGGGGTCTGGTTGTTGGCCTTGGAGCGGTCGGGCAGCCAGATCCTGAGGCCGCGGCCGAGGGCGTCGTAGGTCCTGTCGGTGCGCTTGTTGTTGGTGTCCAGGACCGTCACGGGCAGACCGCGCAGCGTGTCGTACGTGGTGGTGCTGGTCTGGGCGGTGGCGGCGGTGCCCGGCGTGGCCGGCGGGGAGGTGGTGGTGACCGTGACGGGGAAGCCGGTGGTCGGGCTGTACGCCGTGGTCGTCGTCCGGCCGTCGCTGCGGTCGGTGCGCACCGGGGTGCCGGTCTGGGTCGCGGTGACCGTGCCGGTGATGTCGGTGCTGGTGAGCTGGCGGCCGTAGGTGGCGTCGTAGGTGACGCCGGACTCCAGGTAGGTCGCGGTGGTGCCGTTGTGCGTCTTCAGGCTCGCGATGCGCGTGGGATCGCCCTTGGTGGGGGCGGCGTTGTACGCCTGGCCGTCGTAGGCGGAACGGATGTCGGACAGCACGTCCTTGCTGCGGTCCGGGGTGGCGTCGCACTTGACCGCCACGGTCTCCACCCGCGAGGGCTTGGTGAGTATCCAGGCGGTGGTGTTGTCGACGTAGGTGGTGCGGGTGCACTGGTCGTCGGCCGCGGTGCCGGTGTCACCGAAGTCCTCCAGCTGCGTGACCCGCCCGGCGGTGTTCTCGTGGGTGTTGGTCTGGTAGGTCTGCCGCCACTTGTCGCCCACGCCGTCGTCGAGCGAGGTCCAGGTCCGCACGGCGGCGGTGCCGGTCAGGTTGGCGGTGGTGAGGCCCCACGGCCGGATCCGGCTGGCCGTCTGGTGGTGCCAGGGCGTGCTGACGGTCTTCTCCAGCACTCGGCCGCCGGGGCCGCTGTACTCCTCCGTCTTGTACTCGAAGCCGGCCGCGGAGTCGTGGTCGGTGATCGTGCCGCCGTTGTCGTCGGAGACACTGGCGGACTTGGTGCCCCCGGACGGGGTCGCCCGGTCGCCGTCCATGCCGCGCAGGAAGTAGTGGTCGGTCTGCGACTTCATGCCGACCGGGTCCTGGCCGCCGGTGCGTTCCTGTACATGGCCGTAGCCCCGCCACTGCGACCAGGTCTTGTACTTCTCCTTGGTCAGGCCGTCGTCGTCCGCGTAGTGCCAGGCCGCGCCGTCGAGGTAGTCGTAGCGGGTGACCATGTCCGGTGAGGAGTTGGTGCGGTCGGTCTCGGTGACCGACTCCACCACGTACTTGTTGAACCACTGCAGGGTCGGGTCGGCGTCGCCGGACTTGGTGAAGTACACCGGGTAGCAGCGGGTGGTGTTGGTCTGCGGGCTCGGCAGGTTGCCCGCGTCGCAGGCCGCCGCGGAGTAGTTGACGTCGATCTGGCCGCCGGACTCGTCGGCGACGGTGGAGAGGCGCTCCTTGATGAACGGCGCGGTGTCGTCGCCCGCGATGTCGAGGCGGTTGGCGTCCTGGTGGTATCCGAAGGTGACCTTGGGCAGTGTGACGTCCGGGGTGGCCGACCTGCCGGTGTGCTGGATCGAGTCGAGCAGCAGTTGGTAGTCGATGTCCGCCATGCCCCAGCGGTGGCCCAGTGTCCAGGTGTCGATCGGGGCGTACGTGCCGTCCGACTTCAGCACCTGCGTGGTGACCCCGGTCAGGCGCTTACGGGTCCAGAAGCTCGGGGAGGCGGACTTGGTGCAGTCCTCCCCGGACTTGCAGTTCAGGTCCCAGGGTGTGTCGTACCAGTAGAACTTCTTGTCGTCGATGGTCGAGGCGTCGCAGGTCACCCCGGTCTGCGGCAGGCAGCGCTCGGCCGAGGTGAAGGAGACCTTGGCCAGGGCCTTGGCCGAGTAGACGGTGTCCTTGCGCAGGCCGTACTCGATCCGGTCCAGGTAGCCGCCGCGGTCGTAGGCGGTCTCGTCGGCGACCGTGAGGTTGCGGGCGTAGTAGTTGGATTCCTTCTTGTAGTAGTAGGCGATCGCGTTGCCGTGGACGTCGACGGCGTAGTCGAGGTTCCAGCGGTAGGCCTGCCGGCACCAGGAGTCGGCGAAGGTGGCGGCGTGGCAGGGCTCGTCCGCGTCGTCGCCGTAGACGGGGGTCGTCCAGG
Organism: Streptomyces sp. NPDC002499; assembly: GCF_053595415.1. Classification (NCBI taxonomy): domain Bacteria; kingdom Bacillati; phylum Actinomycetota; class Actinomycetes; order Kitasatosporales; family Streptomycetaceae; genus Streptomyces; species Streptomyces sp. NPDC002499. The sequence continues at coordinate 200,335 of NZ_JBSFXO010000011.1, read as the reverse complement.
TGGAGTCGGTGGTGTCCTTGCCCGATGCCCAGCCGGGCAGGCGGTTGTAGCCGAAGTAGTACTGGGCGCCGTCGGTCGTGGTGACCTTCCAGTACTCGTCGTCGCGGGCGCCGTTGGAGCGGACGTCGGTGGTGGTGCCGTAGACGCGCTGGACCTTGGTGCCGTCGTCGCCCTTGATCCTGAAGGTGTCGGTACCGGTCGGGATCAGCTCTCCGGCGCGCCCGTTGAACGAGATGGTGGCGTTGTCGTACGCCCAGCACATGTCGCCGGGCTTGTTGCCGTCGGCGTTCTTCACGTCGTCGTCGGCGCAGCTCTTGTAGCTGCGCTCGATGGAGCCGGGCCAGAGGTTGAAGCCGTCGCCCGCCCAGGAGGACTGGTTGTTGGTCGAGGACGTACGGCCGTCGATGCCCCCGGAGGAGTAGGACAGGCCCACGCTGGGCGCGAACTTGCCGGGCACACCGGGCACGGGCATGTCGTACGACCAGGAGAAGCTGCCCGAGTTCAGACTCGTCGACCAGGTCGCGGACGGGGACAACTGGCTGGCGGTGTAGTCGCCGTGGTCGCTGGAGGCACCGCCGGCGGCGGCTGTGGTCGCCGCCAGCATCATCGGCTCGGCGCCCGCGATGCTGACGTCGCCGGACAGCCGCGTTCCGTCGTTACGAGTGTCGAGCGGCTGTTGTGTACGGCACTTGGCCAGCTGTGGCGTCGTCGCGGCGCAGGCGGGCAGCCGTACCAGCTTCAGGCGGGCGGCGTAGGCACCGCCGTACGCCTGCGCGAAGGCGGAGTGGTCGACGCTGACGCCGACCTTGGTGCCGTGGGCACCGGTCCCGCGCCGCACGGAGAACAGCAGGCCCTCGACACCGGCCTTCCGGGCGGCCTTCTCGTCCAGCACGCGTACGGTCGCGGCACCCTTCAACGCCGTCGGCGTCCTCTTCGCCGCGGGCGCCGTCAGCGACACCGGCAGCGTTCCCGCGCGCCGCGTGACCGCCTTCTCGCCCGGTCGCAGGGTCACCGTCGCCGACCCGGCCTTCGGCCAGGTGTGCCGTGGCGCGGCGGACGGCACCTTGCGCTGCCCGTCCGTCCCGCGCGGCAGCGACTTCACCGTGTGCCCGGACAGCGCCTTCTCCGAGGCCGGGACCTTGGGCAGGTCGTCCGCCTGCGCCGCCGACGGCGTGAACGCCCCCTGCAGCAGGGTTCCCACCATCACCACGGACACGGTCACGGCGACTCTGCGCCGCGCTCTCGCCCGTCCCCATCTGGCCACGTTCATGTGTCTCCCCCATTCACCCGCTGGTTGGTTCCGACGCCACAGCGACTCGGCGGCCCGTCGGAACCGCGGCCGCCCGCGAATCGACCCGCCCTCGCGTGGAGTGCGGGCATGAATGCCACCCGTGCGCGGGGAGCGGGCCGTCGGCTCCGCTCCCCGCGTCGGTCGTGCCGGTCGTTACGGGCCGGGGACCGTGGCCAGGTCCGTTCCGTTGGCCAACCGGTCGATCTGCTCGTCCGAGGCCACGCCCTGGAAGGTCCACACGTCGTCGATCACGCCGGGCCAGTACTCGCCCCACGTGCCGTCCGTCCTGCCGCGGCCGAGCTGGAGGCCGGCGGTGGCGTTGAACGGCAGGACGTTGGAGTTCCAGGACACCGAGTCGGTGCAGCCCGTGACATCCGGACTCCCGTCCTCGTCACTGTCGGCGCAGACGACCTGCTCCAGGTTGCCGTCGACGTACAGCCGCATCTGATCGGCGAAGGCGTCGTAGACCACCGCCAGATGGTTCCAACTCGTGGAGTTCATGAAGTTGGGATGCTCGGCCGTCGCCACCGTCGCTCCCTTGACGTCGGAGCCCGGCATCGCCAGCTGCCATCGGCCGGCGTTCGCGGGGTCGGTCGCACTGGGTACGTACCGCACCGCGAAGCCGCTGTTGACCGCGCCCGCCTGCGAGAACACAGTCACCGGATGGTCCGGCCGGGCGGCCGTGCTCACCCACGCGGCGGCGGTGAAGCTGGTCCCGGTGGAGACGGGCGAGGTGGCCGTGGCGGCGTAGTCGCCGTTGCCGTCCAGCAGCAGCCCACCGTTGCCCACGTAGTTGGAGTTGCCGGAGGTGTCGATCGAGGCGTTGCCGGCCAGCGTCAGTGTCCGCTTGCCCGAGGAGTCGTCCGCCGAGGTCAGCGGTGTGCCGGAGCCGGAGTCCAGCTTCCAGCGGCCCTGGACGACCGGACGGGCCTTGTTCAGCTCCTTCACCTCGTCCCCGGACAGCGTCCGGTCGAACAGCCGGACATCGTCCAGGTCGCCCTTCATGAAGGCCTGGGGCCCACCCGTCGCCCTGTAGCCGAGGGTGACCGGGCCGGTGGCGAGCCAGGGGGTGGTGAAGGGCTGGGTGTCCTTCAGTACCCCGTCGACGTAGAGCCGGATCTCACCGGCGTCGATGTCGTAGACGCCCACCACGTGCGTCCACTCCCCGAGCCGGGCGGCCGCGCAGTTCACGTTCGGGTCACAGGCGTTCTGCCGGGCCCGCACCACCGTGGCGCCGGTCGCGTCGGAACCGGCGCGCAGGAAGGTCCAGCCGCCGAGTGCCGAGGAGTGGACCAGTTCGAAGCCGGGGACACTGGCGCTGCCCTGGGTCACCGCCGTCATCGTCCGGCTCTCCTTGTCCTTGGGCAGCCTGGCCCAGACGGAGACCGCGAAGCTCTGATAGGTGTCCAGCACCGGCTGCGAGGTGACCACGCCGTCGTCGACGCCGTCGAACGTCGCCGCCGTACCGTCGACGCCCGCGGAACCCAGCACCGTTCCGCCGTTGACGGTCGCCGTCACCTGCTGCGACAGGCCGATGGCCGCGGTCGCCGGGGCTTCCTCGTCCAGCGGCCAGACCACCTTCGCCGGACGGTTGGTGTTCACCGGCTGCTTGGCGTGCAGCCGGTCGATCTGCGCGTCGACCAGCGGGTAGTCGAAGAGCTGGGCCTCGTCCAGATCACCGGTGAAGAAATTGCTCAGGGTGCCGTAGTGCTGGGCGGCACCGAGGAGGGTACGGCCGCGGGAGTCCCACGGGGTGGAGAACGCCGCACTGCCGACCAGCACGCCGTCGACGTACAGCCTCATCTCCTTCTTCGCGTTCTCGAAGACGCCGACCAGGTGGGTCCAGGTGCCCAGCCGGGCGGCGGCACAGGCGGTGTCGCCGGTCGGACAGGCGGGCTGCGAGGCGCGCGTGATGGCCGGGGACGAGGCGTCGACGCTGTGCCGCAGGAACTGCCAGCCCCCCAGCACCGGCGAGTAGTAGATCTCGAAGCCGCTGGTGTTGGCTCCGGCCTGCGAGAGGGCCACGACCGAGGTGCTGGGCTGGGTGGCGGGCAGTCTGGCCCAGGTCGACACGCTGAAGCTCTTGGCCGTGTTGAGCACCGGGGAGGTGGTGGCGGCGTAGTCGTCCGTGCCGTCGAAGTGCAGACCGTGGCCGGAGACGCCGTCCCCGCCCGGGGTGGCGCCGTTCAGCTGGGCGGGCCACTCCCCGCCCGTGCCTCTGACGGTGGCCGAGCCGGCCGCCTCGTTGAGCTTCAGGTTCAGCCGGTCGGGCTGGCCCGCGTTGACCCGGAACTGATAGGTGCGGATCTCACTGCCGTTGCCCGCGGCGTCGAAGGCCTGCGCCGTGAGGAAGTTGACGCCGGACTTCGTCGGCATGAACTTGGTCGTCTGCGCGGCGCCGCCGGAGGTGGTCAGCGCGTGCGCGCTGGTGGGGTCGCCGTTGATGCCGAACCAGTACTTGGTCACGTCCGTGGACGAGGAGTCGATGGTGAAGGTGCCGTACCGGCCCACCCCGTCCAGCCACGGGTCGTTCGGGTCCTCGGGGTCCGAGGCCGGGTACTGGGTGGAGGCGATCGAGGGTCCGGCGGGCACGCTCGTGTCGTAGACCATGAGGCAGTCGGGCGCCGCCCCCGCATAACTCCACGGCGACCATTGCGCGCTGTCGTAGGAGCGCACGTGCCAGCCGACGTTCTTGTTCTTGGGGATGCTCGTCGGAAGCTGCATCGAGAAGTCGGAGCCCGACTTCTTGTACGTCGTCCGGGCCGAGGTCCAGCGGGCCGTGAAGCCCTTGCCGTCACCGGTGTCCCAGGAAGCCTGGAACTGTACGGCGATGCTGTCGCCGTCCGGGTCCGTCACGTCGTTCGCGCGGACCGTGGGCAGGATGCGGACCCGCTTGGCGGTCGCGGAGCAGGCACCGCCGGGGTCCTGCGTCAGCTGCGAGGTGCGGATCTGCGTCGGCGGACGGTTGTACTGCACCCGCAGCCACGCGTCGTCGGTGAACCGCTTCCACGACAGCACGTCGTTCTCGTCGCGGGCCTTCAGGCCGAACGTCGTGGTCGACCAGCCGTTGGCCGCCGCCTGCTGCACCGCCCGCAGCGCCCAGAACTCCACGCTGCCGCCCGGGCAGTCACTGCTCCAGCCCTTCGCCTCGCTCAGCGTCTTCTGCAGGTCGACCCAGAAGCCGTCGGCGTTCTGCGTGTTCCACGTCGTCGAGGAGCTGATTCCCTTGGTGCGCCACAGCTGCACATCGGTCTTGGTACAGCTGTAGGAGTGCGTCTCGTTGACCACGAACTCCGCCGACAGGATCGACTTGCCCGCGAACCGGGAGGTCGGGATCGTGTAGAAGATCCGCTTGACGTCCTCGGGCGCGCAGCGCGCGTCACCCGCGCAGTAGCCCATGCCCGAGTCGGAGTTGCCGTTGAACTTCCACTGCGGGGACGAGGCCCAGTAGCGGGAGGCGAAGGTCCAGCCGCTCGCCTTCGGCGTGTACCACTGCGGGTCGATGTAGACCGGGAACGTGGCGTTCTTCAGCAGTTTCCGGTCCGGCTTCAGCACCAGCTCGTCATCACCCGCGGGGACGCTCACGCCGATGGGCGCGGCCTTCGCGGACTCGCCGGGCCCGTGCGACGGATCGGCGGCCTCGGCCGCCTTCCCGGCCGCCGTGCGCGCCGCCGCGGTCGAAGCGCTTTTGCTGGAGTCCCACATCATCGGCCGCGCGGCCTCGAAGACCGGTCCGCCGGCGCCCGTGTCGACGGCCGCGAGGCCACCGTCCGGCGTGGTGCGCACGTCCATGCCGCCGGCGTCCATCGCCAGCCGCAGTTCGGCCAGCTTCGGGTCCGCCGCCGCTTCGGGCGTCTTGACGATCAGTACCTGCGAGACGCCGTCGACGCTCGCCTTCACCTGAAGGTCCACGTCCCCCAGCACCGACGGATAGGTCGCCGTGTCACCGTCGATCACCGGCTCCGGCAAGGCCGTGGGCCAAGACAGGGACAGCTTCCGGCCCGCCCGCTCCAGCGTGATCAGGGGCTGCTTCTTCCCGCCGCCGGAGAACGCGATACCCACCGTCGCCGCCTTGGGCGCGACGCTGCCGTCCGCGCGCTTCTCCAGCGTGGTGTCGATCGCCTTCCACCGGCCGTCCACCCGGGCACGCACGGGACGCAAATGTTCCACGGCTTCGAAATTGCCGTTCGGCAGGGCGTACGTCTCGCTGGTTTCAGCGCGCAGAGAGGTGATCTCCACCTTCTTTCCCGAACGCTCGGCCCGACCGAAAGCGACGCTCTCCGGGTCTTTCGCCGTCGCCGTTCCGGCGGATGCCGCAGCCGTTCCGGCGGATGCCGCAGCCGTTCCGGCGGATGCCGGCACCACCCCGGCCAGCAATGTCAGACCTACCACGACACTCACTGCGCAGGCAGCGGCGCGGCCCCGTCTGGGAACCGTCATCCCCCAGTCCTCCCCCGGACTTTTAAATCGACAAAATGATCAAGCTGTCGCCCGTTGAAGGTAAAGGGAGGGCAACAGCTAGTCCAGGGAAATCGATAGGTAAATCCAAGGATTTAACCGACAAAGCCTATGGGGAACCTGTGTGACACCCATCACAATGTCAACATTTCGCCACCACGCGCTCTGGAAATTGGGGACGTAAATCAAAGCGCAGGAGAATTCCAGGTGAATACTCCGTGGCAACCGCAATGCTTTTCCTCCATGCCGTTCAGGACCGGTCAGAGGTCGTTCGGTGAGCCCAGGCCCGTCAGCGCGCCCACCGGATCGAGGTCGGGGGTGCCTCGGGGCCACCAGTCGTCGTCGCCCGGTTCGGATTCGTAGGCGTACCAGAGGCCGTCGCGGCCCAGGCGGAGCTGGACATGGCCGCGGGGGTGGGTGAGGTGGTTGTGCCACGGGCGGAAGGCGGGGAGGTCGGCGGCGAGGAGGAGAGGGCGGGCCCGGTCGAAGCGGCCGGCCGGTGGGTCCCAGGGCTCCTCCAGGACGGCGAGCCCTTCGAGCCCGCCCTGGCGCCAGGCGGCGACCGCGCGTGCCAGGTCGGCCGGGGTGCGGTCGGCGGCTTTGGCGAGGGAGGCGTAGAGCGCGCGGGTGCCCGCGGTGAGGCCGGAGCCGGGGCGGGCGGCGGCCAGCCGGACCGCGTCCTGCCACAGCGTCAACTCCGCCACCGGATCGCGGCCGGTGCTGAGCAGGGCATGGGCGCGCGCTGCCGCGTCGGTCGCCAACTGGTCCAGCGCGAAGGGGTCCGGGCCGCCCGGGGCCGCCGGATAAACCGGGGGCTGTTCGGGATGCGCCGGTCCGGGCAACGGGTGGGGCAGGCGCGGGAGTTCGCGCCGGGCGATGGCCTCACTGGCGCGTACGCCGGGCACGGGTGCGGGTTCCTGTTCCCGTGCGGCGCGGGCCGCGCGGGTGGCGCTCAGCCGGGAGAGCGCGTCGAGCAACTCGCGCTCACCGCGCCCGCGCAGCAGAAGCAGGACGAAGGGGTCGGCGTCGAGCAGCCGGGCCGTCTGGTAGCAGAGGGCGGCCGCGTGCTTGCAGGGGTGACCGCGGTCGGGGCAGCTGCAGTGCGGTTCGAGATCGCCCGCCTCGGGCAGCAGCGGCACCCCGCAGTCGGCGAGTGAGTGGGGCAACTCCTTGTCCAGCAGCGCCGCGATGTGCCCCGGGCGCTCGGCGGCGGCGTCCAGGAACAGCTCCCAGTCCTGGTCGGACAGCGTGCGCAGCCGCACCTGCACACGGTACGGGCGCGGCCGACTGCCCTGTACGTACGCGAGGACGAGCCCTGGCGTCACGGTGATGGCGTCCACATGCCCCTGCGCGGCGTAACCCCGCCCGCGCACCAGCCGCTTGACGTCCAGCGCGCCCTCCTCCAAGGCGGTGACCCACGCGTTCCCCCACCACGTCTCCGCGAAGCCGGCGCCCGTACCGGCGTCGGCCTCGGCGCGGTGGGGGAGCGCCGGGAAGGTGCGGCGCAGGTCGCCGTCGCGGGTGGGGGCGGCCATCGAGCGGAGGAGGAGGGGTGCGGCGGGGTCGGGAGCGAGGGGTGCCGCCGAGTAGGGGGCGAGGGCTTCGGCCGGGGGCGCGGCACGGTCCGGGTCCTGTCGGAGTTCCGAACTCGCCGTGTCCGTGCGGTCGTTGGAGTCGTGCTCCGTCTCCCTGTCGCCGTACTCCGGCTCGTCATCGGGCATACGGAAGGCCCCGGCGAGCAACTCCCGTACATCGCGCGCCTGTACGCCGGTGGATCGGCGGCTCGTGGACGGAGGCGCGGGATGACGTTGCCGGCGAGCGGCGATCTCGGCTCCGGTCTGCCCGGCGCCTTTCTGCCCGACATCCGTCCGGGCCTGCTTCGCTTCGCTGCGGGCGGCCCGAAGGGCCTCGCGCACGGCATCGGCGGGACGCGTACCCGGGGCGCGTGCCGGGGCGGGGCTGCCGGCCGAGGCGTCCGAGGTCGGGGGCGGTACGACGGCCAGCTCCGCGTCGGCCGCCTCCACGTCGGTCGACTCCGCGGCGTTGGCGTCGGCGTCGGCGTCGGCGTCCGCGACCAACTCCGGATCCCCGTCCGCCAACCCGCGCTTGGCGGAGACCGCGTGCCGCAGCGCCTCCCGGGCGGCGGCGGCACCGGGCCGGGCCGCTTCGGCGTCCGAAACGGGCTCGGGAGCGTCCGGTTCCGACTCCGTCCCGGGCTGCGACTGGGGCTGGGGCCGGGTCTGGGGCTGCGGCTGGGGCTCCCCGGAGGGCGCCGCCTCCCGCGCTTCCCGCTCCTCGCGCGCCGCCCGCAGCGCGATCCGCACCTTGTCGGCGGGGCTGGGGGTCATGACGGCCTCCGCAGGGACACCAGGTCGGACAGCTCGCGGTCGGTCAGTTCCGTGAGGGCCGACTCGCCGGAGCCGAGGATCGCGTCGGCCAGGGCGCGCTTGGCCTCCAGCATCTCGGCGATGCGGTCCTCGACCGTGCCCTCGGTGATGAGGCGGTGCACCTGGACGGGCTGGGTCTGGCCGATGCGGTAGGCGCGGTCGGTGGCCTGCTCCTCCACCGCCGGGTTCCACCAGCGGTCGAAGTGGACGACGTGGCCCGCGCGGGTGAGGTTCAGGCCGGTGCCCGCGGCCTTCAGGGACAGGACGAGGACCGGCGTCGCCCCGTCCTGGAAACGGTCCACCATGCGTTCGCGCTCCGGCACCGGCGTGCCGCCGTGGAGGAGTTCCACCGGGACCGCGCGGGCGCCCAGGTGGGAGGTGATCAGCCGGGCCATCCCGACGTACTGCGTGAAGACGATCGCCGAGCCGTCCTCGGCCAGCACCGTGTCCAACAGCTCGTCGAGCAGGGCGAGTTTGCCGGAGCGGGCGAGCAGTCCGTCGACGCGTGCGTCCTCCTTCAGATACAGCGCGGGGTGGTCGCAGATCTGCTTCAGCGCGCCGAGGAGCTTCAGCACCAGGCCGCGGCGGGCGATGCCCTCGGTGGTCTCGATGGCCAGCATGGACTCCCGCACCACCGCCTCGTACAGGGCGGCCTGTTCGCGGGTGAGCGGCACCGGGTGGTCCGTCTCCGTCTTGGGCGGCAGTTCGGGGACGATGCCGGGGTCGGACTTCTTGCGGCGCAGGAGGAAGGGCCGGACCAGACGCGCCAGGCGGGTCACCGCCTCCTCGTCCTCGCCGTTCTCCACCGCGCGCGCGTGCCGGGCGCGGAAGGACTTCAGGGGGCCGAGGAGTCCCGGGGTCGTCCAGTCGAGGAGGGCCCACAGCTCGGACAGGTTGTTCTCCACCGGTGTGCCGGTGAGGGCCACGCGCGCGGGGGACGGGATCGTGCGCAGGGCCTTCGCCGTCGCCGAGTAGGGGTTCTTGACGTGCTGCGCCTCGTCCGCGACGACCATGCCCCAGCGTTGCTCGGCAAGGCGCGGCGCCGCCGTGCGCATGGTCCCGTACGTCGTCAGGACGAAGCCGCCGGTCACCTCGTCCAGCGAGCGGTCCGGGCCGTGGAAGCGGCGGACGGGGACGCCGGGGGCGAAACGGGTGATCTCCCGCTGCCAGTTGCCCAGCAGGGAGGCCGGGCAGATCACCAACGTCGGCTCGCTGCGCGCGCGTTTGAGGTGCAGGGCGATGAGGGTGATCGTCTTGCCGAGGCCCATGTCGTCGGCGAGGCAGCCGCCGAGGCCCAGGGTGGTCATGAGGTCCAGCCAGGCCAGGCCCCGGAGTTGGTAGTCCCGCAGCCGGGCGTCGAGTCCGGGCGGGGGCTCGGCCGGGAGCACCCCGGTCGTCAGGCGGTCGCGCAGGGCGGCCAGGGCGCCGACCGGCACCGCCTCGACGGTCTCGCCGTCCACCTCGGCGCTGCCGGTGAGCGCGACGGAGAGGGCGTCGACCGGGTCGAGCAGGCCCAGTTCGCGCTTGCGGGCCTTGCGGACCAGGGCCGGATCGACGAGCACCCACTGGTCCCGCAACCGCACGACCGGCCGGTGCGCCTCGGCCAGCGCGTCCATCTCCGCCTCGCTGAGCGGGTCGCCGCCCAGCGCCAACTGCCAGCGGAACTGAAGGAGTTCCTCACTCTCGAAGAAGCCCGTGCCGTCGGTCGCCGAGCCGGGGGCCGACCGGACCACCGCGGCCGCCGAGAGGTCCTGCGCGAGGTCCCGGGGCCAGTGCACCGCGACCCCGGCCGCCGCGAGCCGGGTCGCCGCCACGCCGAGCAGGTCGCCCAACTCCTCGTCGGACAGGGCCAGTACGGCCGGCACGTCCTGCTCGGCGAGCCGGTCGAGGGGCGGCCAGATGCGGGCCGCGCGCCGCACGGCGAGGGCCGCGTCCACGCGCGCGCGGGGCCCGAACGCCACGTCCGCCTCGCCCGCCCACAGCGCCGCCGCGTCGACGACGAGGGTGGGGTCGGCGAGGCTGTGCACCTGGACGATCGCCGCGCCCGCGGTACGCACCCGCTCGCCCCCGTCGAACAGCTCGTACGCGGACAGGTCGAGCCGGAGCGAGACGCGCACGCCCGCGTCCATGCCGGCGGCGACCTCGGCGGCCCAGTCCTGCGCGTCCGGCAGGCGCTGCGGGCGGCGGTCCGCGAAGGGGCGGCCGGAGACGTGGGGTGCGGCGGGGGTGCGGGGCAGGGTGTCCGCGACCGCGTCCAGGAAGGAGCGCATCAGCGCCTCGGGCTCGGGCAGCCGAAGCGGGCCGGCCCCGGGCAGCGGGACCGCGTGGCCCTCGTACGGCAGGGCCGCGGCGACCGCCCTGAGGTGCGCGATGTCGGTCTGGTCCAAGGGGCCCGCCCGCCAGGCGTCATGGCCGGTGGCCGTCAGCCCGGGCAGCAGCCGGCCGCGCGCGGTGAGCCGCAGCGCGTGCAGCGTGGCCGCGCCCCAGCAGGCGGTGGCGGGGTGGGCGGCCGGGTCGCGCCGGGCCCGGACGAGGAGGGGCAGGGCCTCGCCGACGGGGAGGGTGAGGGCAGGCGCGGTCCTGCGCCGTACGCTCGCGCCGTGCGGTCGTACGACCGTGAGTTCGGTGTCCGCGGCGGCGGGCAGCTCGCCGCCCTCCGGGTCCCAGAAGGCGACCCGTCCGTCGCGCGGCAGGGGCGCGGGCAGGAAGACGGCCGCCAGCCGGAGGGGGATCTCCGCCCCCGTCCGCTCGGCCACCGCAGCCGTGTCGCTCATACGACCTGTCACCTCCCGCCCGTGTGTCGGATCAGACGTCTTCGACTCTACGGGCGGCCTCTGACAATCGGCCCCGGCGACCGGCCGGGGCCAGCCCCTACGGCACCGCGCGGGAGACGACGTACACCATCGGGTACGTCGCGTTGTACGTGTTCACGACCACGTCCTGCGTCGGCTTTGGGTTCTTCTGCCGGTGGACGAGCCCGAAGTAGTCGCCGCCGCGGGAGCCGGGGCCCGAGAACTTCCAGCCGGTGACCTTCCGGTCGCGGGCGCCGATGGTGACGTCGCCCTTCTTCAGGTCGGTGCGGGCGACGCCCATCTCCTTGAGGAAGGCGTCCAGGCCCGCGTTCGTGGTCTGGAACTGGGCGTAGAGACGGCTGGTCTTCCAGTTGTTCGTCTCGTAGTAGGCGACCTGGTTCGACGGGTGCGGGATCGGTACCTCGTACAGGCGGCGCTGGACCTTCGAGGGCCAGCCCTCGGTGAGGCCGGTCGCGGAGTACTTGGCCTCCTTGTCCTTGCCGCTCTGCCGGCTCTGGTCGGCGGAGATCACCAGGTAGCCGGCCGGGACGCCGATCAGCAGCACGATGATGAGCAGGGTGATGGCCCGCCGACGGATCTTGTGGCGGCGGTCCTCGACCGGTCCGGACGGTTCGTCGGGGGGTACCGCCTGACGCGGCAGCGATGCCGTCACGCGGTGTCCCTGGTCGAACGGCGGGCCTGGACGTAACGCTCGTAGCGCTCGTGCCGCTCGACCCGGCGGCGGTTGGCGCGGCGGAAGCGGCGGGCGACCAGGCGGGCCAGGTCGGCGGCGCCGACCATGCCGGCCTCGGGGCCCAGCTGGGCGCGGGCGATACGCGCCTCGGGGCGGTAGCCGCGGCCGGTGAGCTGGCGCTTGAACGCGTCGCGCGCGGGGCCGATCAGCAGGTCGTCGGCCGCGCTGACGCCGCCGCCGATGACGAAGCAGGAGGGGTCCAGGGCGGCGGCCAGGTTGGCGATGCCCACGCCGAGCCACTGACCGATGTCCTGGAGCAGCTCGATGCACATCGCGTCGCCCTCGCGGGCCAGCTCGGTGATCATCGGGCCGGTGATGTCGTCGATGTTGCCCTTGACGTGCTCGATGATCCCGTAGGCGACCGGGGAGTCGGCGGCGGCCAGCTCCTTGGCCTCGCGGACCAGCGCGTTGCCGGAGCTGTACTGCTCCCAGCAGCCGCGGTTGCCGCACGGGCAGCGGTGGCCGCCGGGCACGACCTGCATATGGCCGAACTCGCCCGCGACGCCGTACTTGCCCCGCTTGACCTGGCCGTCCTCCAGTATGGCGCCGCCGATACCGGTGCCCAGCGTGATCATGACCAGGTGGTCCTCGCCACGGCCCGCGCCGAAGCGCCACTCGGCCCAGGCGGCGGAGTTGGCGTCGTTGTCGACCAGGACGGGCACCGCGAGGCGGCCGGCGAGGCGGTCGCGCAGCGGCTCGTTGCGCCAGGAGAGGTGGGGCGCGAACAGGATGCGGTTGCGGTCGGCGTCGACCCAGCCGGCCGCGCCGATGCCCACCGCGTGCACGTCGTGGCGGTCGGACAGGTCCAGGACCAGTTCGACGATGGTGTCCTCGACGACCTTGGGGCTCTTGGACTTGTCCGGCGTCTCCGCGCGGAGCTTCTCCAAGATGTTGCCGTCGGCGTCCACGACGCCGGCCATCACCTTGGTGCCACCGATGTCGATGCCGACGGTGGGGACGCGGGGGGCGGTCAGGTGTGACCTGCGCTCCCTGGTGCCGACCGTGCGTAGCGCCGGCGCGCGGCGGGAGCCTATGGGGGCGGTGAAGTTGCCGTAGGTGCTCATCAACGCCTGATTCTGCCTCACCGTGACTCACAGTGCTGTACGGGGGAGCGATGGGGGGTGCGCGAGGCATGCCGGGTGCCGGTTCGTCGTGGCTTGTCGCGCAGTCCCCCGCGCCCCTTCTCGGCATACAACCGACGGCGCTGAAATGTACTGACATTAGAACTAACCGCAGGGCGTAGGACGACCTCAGGACCGCACGAGCAACTGGAACTCGAACGAATAGCGCGTCGGGCGGTAGGTGTGGGTGCCGAACTCCACCGCTCGGCCCGTGTCGTCGAAGGTGACGCGTTGCATGGTGAGAAGGGGGGCGCCCTCCGGCTCGGCCAGGCGGTCGGCCTCGGCGGCGGTGGCGGCCCGGGCGCCGATGGTCTGGCGGGCGCTGTGCAGGGTGATGCCGACGGCGCGCATCATGCGGTAGAGGCCGGTGGCCTCCAGTTGGTCGGTGTTCAGATCGAGCAGGCCGGGCGGGATGAAGTTGCAGAGGTACGCCATCGGCTCGCCGTGCGCCAGGCGCAGCCGCTCCACCCGGTGCACGTCACTGTCCTCGGTCACGCCCAGGGCGGCGGCGATCTCGGCGGTCGCCGGGACGATGGCGTTGACCAGTACTTTCGTCGCGGGGCGCTGTCCTGCCGCCTCCAGGTCGTCGTAGAGGCTGCTCAGTTCCAGCGGGCGCTTGACCTGGCTGTGCACGACCTGCGTACCGACGCCTCGGCGGCGCACCAGCAGACCCTTGTCGACGAGCGACTGGATGGCCTGGCGGACGGTGGGCCGGGACAACCCCAGCCGGCCGGCCAGTTCGATCTCGTTGCCCAGCAGGCTGCCGGGGGTGAGCGCTCCGTGTTCGATCGCGGCCTCCAGCTGTTGGGACAGCTGGAAGTACAGCGGCACCGGGGAACTCCGGTCCACGCTGAGGTCGAGCGACACGGTGGGGTCCACTTCTGGTTTCGGCACGGGCCGAGCGTAGCTCTGTGCGTTGTTGACGGGAAGTTGTGTAGTTCGATTGTCCGGACATACGCATTGACAGCGTACGGTCCTGACCCCCATGTTTTGTTCCATGCGCATCGGGGTCATCGGTACGGGCCGCATCGGCACCATCCACGCGAACACGCTCAGCCGTCATCGCGAGGTCGGTTCCTTGATCCTCACGGACGTGGATCCGGCACGGGCCCAGGAACTCGCGTTCCGCCTCGGGGAGACCGCGGCGCCGGGGGTGGACGAGATCTTCCGGTGGGGCGTGGACGCCGTGGTGATCACGACGGCGACCTCTGCGCACGCCGAACTGATCGGCCGGGCGGCGCGCTCGGGTCTGCCGGTGTTCTGCGAGAAGCCGATCGCGCTCGATCTGCCCGGCACGTTAAGCGCGATCGCCGAGGTCGAAACCGCCGGGACGATTCTTCAGATGGGGTTCCAGCGCCGCTTCGACGCGGGCTACACGGGCGCGCGGGAGGCCGTGCGCTCGGGGCGGCTCGGGCGGCTGCACACCGTCCGGGCGCTCACCAGTGACCAGGCCCCGCCCGCCGCCTCATGGCTGCCGCTGTCCGGCGGGCTGTACCGGGACACGCTGATCCACGACTTCGACATCCTGCGCTGGGTCACCGGCCACGAGGTCGTCGACGTCTACGCGGCCGGGTCCGACGCCGGTCCCTCGATGTTCCGCGAGGCGGGCGACATCGACACGGGCGCCGCGCTGCTGCGGCTCGACGACGGCACGCTCGCCACGGCCACCGCGACACGGCTGAACGGCGCGGGGTACGACGTCCGCATGGAGCTGGCCGGAGAGCTAGACCAGATCGTCGTCGGCCTGGACGACCGGACGCCGATCGCCTCCACCGAGCCGACCGGGCCACCGGCCGCGGACAAGCCGTGGGCCGGCTTCCTGGAGCGCTTCGGACCCGCCTACGAGGCCGAGCTGTCCGCGTTCGTCGAGGTCGTGCTCGGACGCCGGGCCAACCCCTGCGACGGGCGCGAGGCCCTCCAGGCGCTGCGCATCGCCGAGGCCTGCGAGGTATCCAGACGGGACCGCAGACAGGTCGTCCTGGCGGAGATCCCGGGCTGGACCGAGTCGGCGTACAGGTGATCCGTAGCGGGGTCGGGTCGGCATCCGGGCGCCGCGCATCGCAACCACCCCGCACCCGCCCCGGGAGCCCTACCAGCGCACCGGCAGGCTGCGCACCCCTCGCATCAGCATCCCCGGCAGCCACTCGCCGGACGGGCCGTCGAGGGCGAGGTCCGGGGCCCGCTCCAGCAGGGTCCGTATCGCCGTACGGCCCTCCAGGCGGGCCAGTGGAGCGCCCAGGCAGAAGTGGATGCCGTGGCCGAAGGCCACATGACCGCGGGTGTCGCGGCGGATGTCGAAGCGGTCGGGGGCGGGGTAGCGCAGTCCGTCGCGGTCGCCCGCGGTGAGGCCGACCATCACCGCGTCGCCCTTCTCGATGTGCGTGCCGCCGATGTCGAAGGACTCCACGGCGAAGCGGAACGTCGCGTTCTCCACCGGCCCCTCGTAGCGCAGCGTCTCCTCGACCGTGCCGTCGACGAGGCTCATGTCGGCGCGCAGCGCGGCGAGTTGGTCCGGGTGGGTGAGCAGGGCGTGCACGGCGTTGGTGATCAGGTTCACCGTCGTCTCGTGGCCCGCGATGAGCAGCACGAAGGCCATGCCGCGCAGTTCGCTCGGTGAGAGCCGGTCGCCGTCCTCGGCGGTGGTGCGGATCAGGTCGCTGAGCAGGTCGCCGCTCGGCCCCGCGCAGCGTTTGTCCTCGATCAGCTCGGTGAGGTAGTCGGCGAGCCGCACGAACGCCTCGTGCTCGCTGCCCGAATCGTTCGGCACGATCGCCTCGTTGGAGATCTTCCGGAACGCGGTGCGGTCCATCTCGGGCACGCCGAGCAGCTCGCAGATCACGGTGATCGGCAGCGGGTACGCGAAGGAGTCCACGAGGTCGGCCCGGCCGAGCGGCAGCATCGCGTCGAGGAGTTCGTCGGTGATCTGCTGGATCCTGGGCCGCAGTTCCTCCACCCGGCGCATGGTGAAGGCCCGGGAGACCAGCGAGCGCAGGCGCGTGTGCTGGGGCGGGTCGGTGGTCAGCAGGTTCTTCCCGATCAGCTCCTCGTCGAGGAACCGCACCCCGATCCTGGTGGCGTCCTTGGCGAGGCGCGGGTCGGCGAGCGCCGCGCGCGCCTCCTCGTACCCGACGACCAGCCAGGTCTCGTGGTGCTCGTCGGGCACGGGCAGCCGCACCCGGTGCACCGGTCCGCTCTCGCGCAGCCGCGCGTACACGGGATGCGGGTCGCTTCGGAACCCGTCCCCGAACTCCCCCAGGTCGATCACTTCCACCATGGACTCCCCCGTCCTTCCGCAACGACAACGTCCGGGGTCCGCCGCGAGTGCCCACCTCGCCGTCCCTGTCCGCTAGTTGCCGCCTTCTCCCGACTCCTCCAGGAGTCCCGCGTCGTACACCAGCAACGCGACCTGCACACGGTTGTTCAAGTCCAGCTTGGCGAGAATGCGGGAGACGTGGGTCTTGACGGTGGCGACGCTCATGAAGAGCTGGGCGGCGATCTCGGCGTTGGAGAGACCCCGGCCGACGGCGACGGCGACCTCGCGTTCGCGGTCGTTGAGGACGGAGATCCGCTCACGCGCGCGTGCGCGGCGGGTGTCGGCGGCGTTCCCCACGGCGTGCTCCACCAACCGACGGGTGACGGCGGGCGACAGGACGGGGTCGCCGGCCGCGACCCGCCGTACCGCCTCGACGATCTCCTTGGGAGGCGTGTCCTTGAGGACGAATCCGGCGGCGCCCGCGCGCAGGGCGCGCAGCACCTGTTCGTCGCCGTGGAAGGTGGTGAGGACGATGACCTGCGGCGCGTCCTTGCGGGTGCGCAGCCGCTCCGTGGCCGTGAGCCCGTCCACGGTCGGCATCCGGATGTCCATGAGGACGACGTCCGGCCGGGTGCGGTCCACGAGGGCCTCGACCTCGCTGCCGTCCGCGGCCTCGCCGACGACCTCGATGTCGTCGGCGCCGCCCAGCATCAGGGACAGGCCCGCCCGCACCAGCGGGTCGTCGTCGACGAGGAGCAGTCTGATCGCAGTCATGGGCCTACGTAATCACGGTTGCGCCGGGCGCAGGGCACGGGTGTGGACGGGACCCTCACTCCGGTCAACACGCGCGCGTGGAGGCGGGTTTGGAAAGTGGACGCGAGGTCGGAGGGTGGATGCGCGCCGGGAAGGCGGACGCCGGCTCGGCGGGACCGCATTCGGCGCCCCATGCCTCTCCGGGAACGCGTTCGGCGCTCCATGCCCCTCCGGGAGTGCATTCCGCGCTCGATGCCCCTCTCGGGGACCGCCCTCACCCCCACGGCAGCCAGGCCCGCACCCGGAACCCGCCGTCCTCCCCGGTCCCGTGCTCCAGCCGTCCCCCGGCCAGCGTCGCCCGCTCGGTGAGGCCGATCAGGCCCTGTCCCGAGCCGGGGACGGCCGGTACGTCGCCCTCGGGGGCGGGGTTGTGCACGGTCACCGCGAGCCCCTCCCCCGGCGCTCCGGTGACGCAGACCGTGACCTCCGTGCCGGGCGCGTGCTTGCGGGCGTTGGTCAGGCCCTCCTGGGCGATGCGGTACGCGGTGCGGCCGACGGAGGCGGGGACGGCGGTGGGGTCGCCGACGCGGTTGTCGAGGACGACCTTCATACCGGCCTCGCACGATTCGGCGACCAGCGCGGAGATCGCGGCGAGCGTCGGCTGGGGCCGCCCGCTCTCCTCGTTCTCGCCCGCGCGCAGTACGCCGATGATCTCCCGCAGGTCCTGCAACGCCTCGTGGGCGCTCTCCCGGATGACACCCGCCGCCCGCGCGATCTCCTCGCGGGGTGCGTCGGGGCGGAACTCCAGGGCGCCCGCGTGCACGCTCAGCAGCGTCAGCCGGTGGGCGAGGACGTCGTGCATCTCCCGGGCGATGGCCTCGCGCGCGAGGCGTTGCGCCTGTTCCGCGCGCAGTCGTGCCTCGGTCTCGGCGCGCTGTGCGCGGTCGCGCAGGCTGACCATCAGCTGCCGCTTCGACCGTACGAACATGCCCCAGCCGATGACCGTGACGGTGAGCAGGGTCGTGAAGGCGACGATGCCCGCGTAGGGCAGGTCGGGGTCGGGGCGCAGCCAGAAGAAGAACGGGATCAGGACGAGGTTGGCGCCGCCGATCCAGGCCACGTAGCGGAACGGCCGGTGCACGGCGACGGTGAACAGGGCGACCATGGCGGCGCCGCCCGCGGTGTTGGACAGCAGGCCCACGGGGATCATGGCGACGGCGAGGCCGACCGGCCAGCGGCGGCGCCCCCAGAGGGCGGCGCAGGCGAGCGCGCCGAACACCTGGTCGACGGCGATGAAGCCCGACGAGAGGCCCGGATCGTCGGCCACGCTCTGGGCGCCGGCGATGCCGACCACCGAGGCCAGCAGGAAGGCGCTGAAGTCGACCACCCAGTCGCGTGCGGTGCGCCGCGGTCGGCGCCCTGCCGCCGTGGCGTCCGGATCGAGGTCGTGGAGCACGGCGGACGGGAACAGCCATCTGCGGCCGGTGATCGTCTGCGGTGCGGGGGCCGGCTTGTCTGAACTCACAGTCGACAAATCTATGCGCGGCGGGGCCGGGCCACCGCCTTCCGTACGAGATCGGCGACCAAAGTCTCGCCGCCATGGACTTTCGGCGCGCCCGTCGGCGTCAAGGACCATCCTGCGGCGGGCATGCCTCGCCCCGCGGCCGATGCGGGTGGGGGGACCGCGGGGCGAGGGTGGTGCCATGAAACAGCTGCTGGAACTTCTCGGTCTTCTCGCGCTGGTGCAGGGTGTGATGGGCCTGCTGCACGAGTTCACCCACTGGCATGTGGGCCTCGTGCAGAAGCTCGGTTTCCTCGACGGCTACGGGGTCTACGCGAGCGTCGCACTGGTGGTGCTGGCGATCGCGCTGTTCGCCGCCGCGGAGAGTCGGAAGTCCGGCTGACCGCGGACCGGGCTCCCGGCCGGTCGCGCTGTTCCCTCGACGACGGCCGAGCGGGGGAAGTCGCTCAGCAGCCGAAGTCGATCAGGTCGAAGGTGACGTAGTGGTCCGCGGTGTAGTAGTCCTCCTGGGACCGCTGACCGGTGACGATGCGCTTGGCTCCGCGGGTGGACGAGCCCGGCGTCTTGACCGTGTACTCGTGGTAGTAGCCGGACGACTGACTGGGCAGCACGCCTTCCTGGTTCCGGAAGACGGTGCCGTCCTGCGAGTACGGGAAGGGCCCGCCCGCGTCGATCAGGTCGAGCGTGTCGTACGCCTGGGACGGCAGGTCGCTGTAGCAGATGCTGCCGACCGAGGCCGCGGCGGCGTCCGCCGTGGTGACGGAGACCGTGCCGCCGACCAGAAGTGCGGACAGGACGGCGGCAGCGGCACCGATGCGGGTGATTCGTGGGGGGAATCTCATGCCCTCCATGATGACGCGCGTAGACCATGGCATGTCAATGACAACTCCGGAGATTTTCCCGTCAAGTCCGATGAGTTTTCCGCGAGTTAACGTGGCGCCGCAGGTCCCCACACAGCCCCCACAAGCATCCTCTCGTCTTGACGCCATGGGGTGGATACGAACCTTTTCGACACGATCGAGTGGCTAGCACCTATTCGCGGCAACCGCACGGCTCCTCCGCATGTCACACACCTCGCATTCAACGCGGCATGTGTCAGGAGGAACCATGAGCCACCCGCAGGACCCACAGCAGCCCGGATGGGGCGGACCGCAGCAGCCGTACGGGCAGCCGCCCTTCCAGCCGCAGCCGCCGAAGAAGAGAGGGGTGGGGAAGATCGTGGGCTTCGGCTGTCTCGGCCTGGTGGGCGTCATCGTCCTGTTCGGCGTCATCGGAGCGCTGCTCAGCAACGGCTCCGATTCGAAGGACTCCAGCGGCTCCAACGACGTCGAGCCGACCGCCTCCACGCCGAAGAAGGACAAGCCGGCGGCTGCGAACACGGCGGAGAACAACGAGAAGAAGGCCGAGAAGCAGGTCGTCGTCTTCAAGGTGTGGGGTACCGCACCCGCCGGTGCCCTCGGTCCGCTGGACATCACCTACGGCTCGGACTCCGACAACCGCAAGGGCGAGTTCGCGAACGGCAAGTTCGAGGCGACGCTGCCTCTGAACAAAGACGCGCTCTACTACAACGTCACGGCCCAGCTCCAGGGCTCGGGTGACATCAACTGCTCGGTCACCGTCGAGGGCCACTCGAAGAAGGGGCACGCGTCCGGCGGGTACAACCTGTGCACCGCGCAGCTGAGTTCCGGGCTGCTCGGCGGCTGGGACTGATGCGGCCCGCAGGGCATCGCCCCGGGTCGCCGTCAGGCGTTGTCCGGGAGTTCGTACGAGCCGTACTCCGGGCGGCCCGCCAGGTCGTACGACTGGATCGAGACGCCGGTCGTGGTGATGGTGCCGCCCGTGTGCGTGAACCTCCTCGGTAGCGCGCCCTCCGCGAAGAGGCGGAAGCCGGAGCCGAGGACGACCGGGAAGGTCAGCAGGTGGAGGGTGTCGACCAGGTCGAGGGCGAGCAGGGACTGGACGAGGGCGCCGCTGCCGTGGACCTGGACCTCGCCGTCGGTGCGCTCTTTGAGGGCCGTGACCTCCTTGGCGAGGTCGCCGTCCAGGACGGTGGTGCCGGACCAGGCGGGGTCGGTCAGGGTGGACGAGGGGACGTACTTCGGCAGGGCGTTGAGCTTGGCCGCGATCGGGTCCGCGGGGTCGGTCACCTTCGGCCAGTGCGAGGCGAAGATGTCGTACGTGCGCCGGCCCAGGAGGAACGCGCCGGGGCGTTCGAACACCTCGGTGACGAACCGGCCGAAGTCGTCGTCGCCGAACGGGAAACTCCAGCCGCCGTGCTCGAAGCCGCCCCGGGAATCCTCCGAGGGGCCGCCGGGAGCCTGGTAGACGCCGTCGAGGGTGACGAAGATCGTGGAGACGAGCTTGCCCATGGCTGGTGCCTGCTTCCTGGTGCGGGGTCTGTTGTCATCACCTCAGACCCCGCGGACCCCCGCAACTCATCGGCCTAGCCGGCGTGCGTCGAGAAGAGGCCGCCCGTCGGACCCTGCTTGTCACCGCCCTGCGCCTTCTTGAGGGCGTTGGCCAGGCTCTCGATGGTGAGGGACTGCAGGATCACCTGTCCGTTGCCCTCCAGGGTCGCCAGGGACAGGCCCTCGCCGCCGAAGACGGCGTTCATCAGACCCTGGCGGTTGAGGCCGCCGACGCGCTGGACGCCGTACTGGATGCCCTCCTCGAAGGCGACGACGCAGCCCGTGTCGACCTCGATACGGCCGCCGAAGTCGGCCGGGTTGAGGTCGATGAAGTTGCCCGCGCCGGCGATGATCACCGTGCCCTGCCCGGTGAACTTCTCCAGGACGAAGCCCTCACCGCCGCTCATGCCGGTGCGGCCGCCCTGGAAGGCGATGCCGAAGTCGACGCTCGACTCGGCCGCCACGAACGCGTCCTTCTCGGCGAACCACGCGCGCGTGCCGTTCAGCTCCAGGGCGCGCATCTCGCCGGGCAGCACGCCCGCGAAACCGACCGTGCCCTCGCCGCCCTGGGAGGTGAAGTACTGGAACGCCAGCGACTCGCCCGCGAGGGCGCGCTGGCCGACCTGCATGGCCGTGCCCATGGCCTGGCGGAGCATGCCGCCCATGCCGCCGGCGCCCTGGGGCTGGCCGCCACCGCTGTTCGACGGACCGGAGAGACGCGTCTCCATGGTCACGTTCGTCGTCTTGAACAGGAACTTGCCCGCCTCGCAGTACACGGTCTGACCGGGGCGCAGGCTGACGACCGCCATCTGCATGGCGTTGCCGACAATCTCTTGCTGAAGAGTCACGCACATCACAACGCGTGAGATGGAGCGAATGGTTCCGTCCATACGGCTTCGATCGTCTGGTTCCGGCCATACGATTCCGGCCGCGCGACCTCGGTGTCCGTTGGCCGCCGGTACCGGGGGCTCGGGGCGGCTGGGATGGAGCCATGACGACGACACGGAGCACGGCTCACGGAACCCTCGACAACAAGGTCGCCCTGGTCACCGGCGGCAGCCGTGGCATCGGCGCGGCCACGGCGGTACGGCTCGCGCGGGAGGGCGCGGACGTGGCCCTGACCTACGTGAACGGCAAGGAGGCGGCCGAGGACGTCGTACGACGGGTCGAGGCGCTCGGGCGGCGGGCGGTGGCCCTGCGGGCGGACTCGGCGGATCCGGCGGAGGCGGCCGGCGCGGTGGAGCGTACGGCCGAGGAGTTGGGCGGGCTCGACGTGCTGGTGAACAACGCGGGCGTGGGCGTCCTGGGCCCGCTGGAGGGCCTCTCGCTCGCCGACGTGGACCGGGTGCTGGCGGTGAACGTCCGGGGCGTGTTCCTGACCTCGCAGGCGGCCGCCGCGCGGATGCCGGCGGGCGGCCGGATCATCACGATCGGCACGTGCATGACGCAGCGGGTCCCCGGTCCCGGCGGCACCCTGTACGCGACGAGCAAGTCGGCGCTGATCGGCCTGACCAAGGCCCTCGCCCGTGAGCTGGGCGCCCGCGGGATCACCGCGAACATCGTCCACCCCGGCCCGACCGACACCGACATGAACCCGGCCGACGGCCCGCACGCCCCCGCCCAGGCCGCCATGACGGCCCTCGGCCGCTTCGGGACGGCGGACGAGGTGGCGGCCACGGTGGCGTATCTGGCGGGGGCGGACTATGTCACGGGCGCGGAGGTCTCGGTGGACGGAGGCCACTCGGCGTGACGGTCAGGTGAGCGTCTCTCGGACCAGCACGGTCAGGCGCCCAACTCCCGATGGCGTGCCGCCAGGCTCGTTGCGCCCTTCTCCGTCAGCGACCCGAACAACCGCAAGCGCGAGATCCCGCCGTCGGGATAGATGTCCACGCGTGCGTGGGTGCCGACGGCCGGGGTCGGGAGGACGAAGCGGTGGTTGGTGTCGGGCTGGAGGCGGGTGCGCGGGAGGATCTCCGTCCAGCCGTCGTCCCCGGCTTCCGTGCCGCTCTCGGCGTCCCGCACCGAGACCGACGCCCAGCCCGCGCTGTTGCCCTTGAGGTACGCCGTGTCGATCTCGATCGCGCGGATCTGGGACTGGGCGGCGAGGCGGTAGCGGATCCAGTCGTTGCCCTGGTCGCGGCGGCGCCGGGTCTCCCAGCCGTCGTCCATCTTGCGCGAGCGGCCCGGCTGGATGGTGTTGCTCGCCGGGGAGTAGAAGAGGTTCGACGCGTCCTCGGCCCGGCCGCCGTTCTCCAGGGCGACGACGTCGAACGTGCCCAGGACGGCAAGCCAGTTGGGGTCCGGGACGACCTCGCCGTACACGCGCAGGCGGGCGATGCCGCCGTCGGGGTGCTGGTTGACGCGGAGGTGGGTGAAGCGCTGCTCGGCCGAGACGGAGAAACCATTCTCCGCGTGCCCGCCGACCGGCGTGCGCGGCACGAGGGTCGTCCACTTCACGTCGTCCGACAGCAGTTGCTCCGGCGACGGGGAACCCGCCACGGAGGCACCCTCGACCGACACGGCCTGGGGGTAGTTGCCGCGGAAGTGGGCCGTGTCGACGACGATCCCGCGGATGACACCGGGCGCGCCCAGGCGCACCAGCGCCCAGTCGTGGTCCTCGGCCGTCGGCCACGGGTGCTCGGCCGAGGCGCCCCGGCGGCGGCGCGTCTCCCAGCCGTCCATGATCTTGCCCTTGTGCCCGAAGTGCTCGGGGTCGAACTCGGCCCGCTCGGGCACCAGGAGGTTCTCGCGCTGGGCGAAGAACTCGTCGTTGGCGGCGATCACACCGGCACCGAGCCGCCGGTCGGCGAGGTTGGCGTACTGGGTGAAGGGGAGGTCGGCGGTGCGGTAGTCCGCGTACGGGTCGCCGCCTCCGTACGGGTTCGCGTCGCCGGTGAAGTGAGTCGAGGAAGCCGAGGAAGACTGGCTCTGCGCCGTCACGATGATCTGGTGTCCTTTCGAGGGTCGGCCGCTGCGGGTGCGGTGAATCAGGGGGTACGGGTCAGCAGTTGTCCCTTCGGATCGGTGAACTCGCCGTCAGCGACGATGCGTCGGCCGCGCAGCCAGGTGGACTTCACGACGCCGTGCAGGGTCTTGCCCGCGTACGCGGTGACGCGGTTGCGGTGCTGGAGGGCAGCCGGGTCCACGGTGAACGTCTCGTCGGGCGCGAGGACCGCGAAGTCGGCGTCGCGGCCCGCCTCGATGGCGCCCTTGCGGTCAAGACCCACCAGTCCGGCGGTCCTTGACGACATCCAGCGCACCACGTCCTCCAGGCCGTGACCCCGCTTGCGGGCCTCCGTCCACACCGCCGCGAGGCTCAGCTGGAGGCCGGAGATACCGCCCCAGGCGGTCGCGAAGTCGTCGGTCTTCAGGTCGGCCGTGGACGGCGAGTGGTCGGTGACCACGCAGTCGATCGTGCCGTCGGCCAGCGCCTGCCACAGCAGATCCTGGTTGGCCGACTCACGGATGGGCGGGCAGCACTTGAACTCGCTGGCCCCGTCCGGGACTTCCTCGGCGGTGAGGGTGAGGTAGTGCGGGCAGGTCTCGACGGTGAGGCGCACGCCGTCGGCCTTCGCGGCGGCGATCAGCGGCAGCGCGTCGGACGAGGACAGGTGCAGCACGTGCACGCGCGCGTCCAACCGCCTCGCCTGGGCGATGAGTTGGGCGATCGCCGTGTCCTCCGCGTCCCGCGGCCGCGACGCGAGGAAGTCGGCGTACTTCGGGCCGCCCTGCTGCGGGGCCGCGTCCAGGTGGTGCGGGTCCTCGGCGTGCACGATGAGCAGGCCGCCGAAGGAGGCGATCTCGGCCAGGGACAGGGCGAGTCGCTCCTGGTCCAGGTGCGGGAACTCGTCCACGCCGGACGGCGACAGGAACGCCTTGAAGCCGAAGACGCCGGCCTCGTGCAGCGGGCGCAGGTCCTTGACGTTGTCGGGCAGGGCGCCGCCCCAGAAGCCGACGTCGACATGGGCCTTGGCGGCGGCGACCGCCTGCTTCGTACGGAGGTTGTCGACCGTCGTGGTCGGCGGGAGGGAGTTGAGGGGCATGTCGACGAGGGTGGTGATGCCGCCGGCCGCCGCCGCGCGCGTGGCGGTCCAGAAGCCCTCCCACTCGGTGCGGCCGGGGTCGTTGACGTGCACGTGCGTGTCGACCAGGCCGGGCAGCAGGACGTCGTCGCCGAGGTCCTCCAGCCGGGCACCGGAGGGCACTTCGGCGTCGTACGGGAGGACGGCCGTGATCGTGCCGGAGGCGACCGCGACCGAGGCGGCGCGTGTCCCCTCGGGTGTGATGACGCGCGTCGAGCGCAGCACCAGTTCTACGTCGGACACCCGGACCCCTCTCTGCCGGCGTTTACTTCCGCGTAACGGAATTCAACTTTCTGTTGAAGGAGTCTTCACTCCCGCTCCCGAGCCGTCAAGGGCACACTTGTCGACAAGGATGGCTGGGCGCACACTCTGGACGTTTCCACAAAGCGGAATTAGACTTCCGTAAAGCAGAACGTAGCTACGCACCACCAGGGAGTCAACCGACCGACGGGTAGGCTTCAGCCCTTCCTGCCAGTCCCGAAAGGAACGCGCCGTGCCGACGTCCAGCGCCAGCACCACCGACTCCACCAAGTCCACGACCGGTGGGGTCCAGTCACTGGAGCGCGCCTTCGATCTGCTGGAACGGATGGCCGACGCGGGCGGCGAGGTCGGACTCAGCGAGCTCTCCGCGAGCAGCGGGCTGCCGCTGCCCACCATCCACCGTCTCATGCGCACGCTCGTGGCCTGCGGTTACGTCCGCCAGCAGGCCAATCGCCGGTACGCGCTCGGTCCGCGCCTGATCCGTCTCGGCGAGTCCGCCTCGCGCCTGCTCGGCACCTGGGCCCGCCCGTATCTGGCCCGCCTGGTCGAGGAGACCGGCGAGACGGCGAACATGGCGCTGCTGGACGGGGACGAGATCGTCTACGTCGCCCAGGTGCCGTCCAAGCACTCGATGCGCATGTTCACCGAGGTCGGCCGGCGCGTCCTGCCGCACTCCACGGGCGTGGGCAAGGCCCTGCTCGCCGACGTCCCCGACGACGAGGTCCGCGCCCTGCTCTCCCGTACCGGCATGCCCGCCGCGACGGAGAAGACGATCACGACGCCCGACGGCTTCCTGGCCGCCCTCGCGGAGGTGCGCGGCCTCGGCTACGCGGTCGACGACAACGAGCAGGAGATCGGCGTCCGCTGCCTCGCGGTCTCCGTGCCCAACTCCCCCACCGCCGCGGCCATTTCGATCTCGGGACCGGCCGGCCGGGTCACCGAGGTGGCGACGGACAGGATCGTGCCGGTGCTCCAGCAGGTGGCCGGGGAGCTGTCCCTGGCGCTGGCCAACCAGGCCCAGGCATGACCGAGCCGGTGTACTGGCCCGGCCGGTACACCGACCGGCACGGCTCGGAGGACATCGTCTTCGAGTCGGACGGCCGGGACGTGATCCGTACGACGATCCGGGGCGTCCTCTTCGAGAGCGACAGCGTGGCCGACCTGGGCGCGCTGAGCGGCGAGCCGCCCGAGCAGGCGTTCTCGTTCCTCGACGGGGGGCTGTGCGAGTGCCTCCTGGAGTGGGAGGTGCCCATGCCGGTCGAGGTCAGAGGCAGCGGGGTGCGCCCTGCGGTGCTGCACTGCTCACTGCGGCTCGGGGCGCCGGCCGGACCGGGGAAGGGCCTGGACGCCGAGACGTTGACCACGACTCTGCGCCTCGACGGGCACGAGTACCGCAACGCGAACGGCCAGGACGACTTCGAGGACGCGCTGCACGAGGTCCAGCGTCAACTGCCGCGCGCGGCACGGCTCAAGGCGTGCGTCTCGTGCGCGTGGTCCGACTACCACCCCGTCGGCCACAGCCTGATGGGCGGCCTCGCCTGCTTCCGAGACGTCAAGGACCTCTACCGGCTGGTCGACGGCAAGCACGGGCCGCACGGCATCCTCACGGTCTGGCAGTCGCGCACCGAGTTCGTCCAGGAGACCTGGCTCTGCGGGGAGTTCGAGCATCGGACCGGAGACCGGGGCTACCGGGGCCGGTTCCCGGCCCGCAGGTTCTGAGACCGGCGCGGTCGGGCATCAGCCGCGGGCTTCGATCTTCAGGTCGCCGCGGGCCACCCTGCGGATGTGATCACTGGCGAGCAGGTCGTGCGGGTAGCCGAGTGCGATCGTGCTCGCCTCGTCGAGGCGGGCCGACTGGGAGGCGCTGAAGTCGACCTCCAACGCACCCAGATTGTCCTCCAGTTGCCCGGTCGTGCGGGCCCCGATGATCGGTGCCGTCACGCCCGGCTGCCGCAGGGTCCAGGCGAGCCCGACCTGCGCGGGTGTGCGGCCCAGCTCCGTGGCGATCTCCTTCACCACGTCGGCGATCGCGAGGTTGCGTTCGGTGACCATGCCCAGGCCGGCGTTGAAGCTCTTGCGGGTGCTCTCCCCTGGCGCAGCCGTCGTCGCGGTCAGGTCGGCGCGGCGGTACTTGCCGGTGAGCAGGCCGCCCGCCAGCGGTGAGTACGGCGTGACACCCAGCCCCATCTCCCGTGCCATGGGGATGAGATCGCGTTCCGCGGCCCGGTTGACGAGGTTGTACTCGATCTGTAGCCCGACCAGCGGCGACCAGCCCCGCAGGTCGGCGATCGCCTGCATGCGCGAGATCTGCCAGGCCGGCGTGTTGGAGATCGCCACGTACAGGACCTTGCCCTGGCGGACCAGGTCGTCCATGCCGCGCAGGATCTCCTCGACCGGCGTGGCGAAGTCCCACACGTGCAGGTGGAGAAGATCGAGGTAGTCCGTGTTCAGCCGCCGGAGACTGGCCTCCACCGAGGCGAACATGCTCTTGCGGTGGCTTCCCGCGGAGTTCGGGTCGCCGGGCCGGCGCAGCGTCGTGTACTTCGTCGCCAGCACGAGGCTCTCGCGGTGGTCGCGGGTGAACTCGCCCAGCTGACGCTCGGAGCTGCCGTCGGTGTAGGTGTTCGCGGTGTCGAGGAAGTTGCCGCCGCGCTCGACGTAGGTGTCGAACAGCTTGCGTGCCTCGTCCTTGTCGGCGCCCCAGCCGGACTCGGTGCCGAAGGTCGCCGTGCCCAGCGCGAGCGGGGAGACCCGCAGTCCGGAGCGGCCGAGCAGCCGGTGGCTGTCGAGAGTGAGCGACATCGTGTCCTCCTGCTTGTGATCCGTTGTCGACAGCGAGTCTGTGACCGCGGCGAGGCAGGGGTAAGGGAAGGACGATCCTGGGAAGAGCCGTCCTACCCTGGCTGTTGGACCGATCATGACGATCTCCACGGTGGACAGGAACCAGGAGCTGGCCGCGTTCCTGAGGACCCGGCGGGAACGCCTGGATCCGCGGGACTTCG
The DNA here is from genome assembly GCF_053595415.1 of Streptomyces sp. NPDC002499. Classification (NCBI taxonomy): domain Bacteria; kingdom Bacillati; phylum Actinomycetota; class Actinomycetes; order Kitasatosporales; family Streptomycetaceae; genus Streptomyces; species Streptomyces sp. NPDC002499. Next base: position 172,251 of record NZ_JBSFXO010000011.1, on the reverse strand, counting down.
GCCTGCCGGCGCGTCGGCGGTCCCGGCGGACCCCGGGGCTGCGCCGCGAGGAGGTCGCCGAACTGGCGGGGGTCAGCGTCGACTACGTCGTACGGCTGGAACAGGCGCGTGGGCTGCGGCCCTCCGCGGACGTGGTGGAGGCGCTGGCCCGGGCGCTGCGCCTGGCCCCCGACGAGCGCGCCTACCTCTTCGACCTGACCGTGCGGCGCCCGCGCGACGCCGACAGGCTCGCCACCGCCGCGGCGCAGCCGTTGGCCCGGCTGGTCGCCGACCTGTCACCGCTGCCGGCCATGCTCCTGAACCACCGCTACGACATCCTGGCCTGGAACGGCGAAATGGCCGGACTGCTGGTGGATTTCGACACCCTGCCGCGGGCGCAGCGCAATTCGATGTGGCTGTGCCTGATGCACCCGCGGGTCCGTGAGCTCTACCTCGATCGCGAACGCGTGGTGCGCGAAGGGATCGCCCATCTGCGCGCCGCGTGGGCCGCGCACCCGGACGACCGGGCGCTGACCGGTCTCATCGCCCGATTCAGCGCCGGTGACGAGGACTTCGCGCGGTTGTGGGCCGAGCAGGACGTCAAGGTCAGCGGGCGCGGACGCAAGGTGATGCGGCACCCCGAAGTCGGTGTGATCACCGTGCAGTTCGAAACCCTCAAGCCGCTCCAGGATCCGGACCAGCTGCTGGTGATCTACCGTGCCGCGGACGAGGAAAGCCAGTCGGCCCTGGACCGGCTGCGCGCACGGTGACCGGGGAAAGCACATGGTGACCGGGGCACTCGCACGGTGACCAAGGCACGCGCACGGTGGCCAGGGAGACGGTCCTCAGCCCCGCCCGCGCGGCGGCTCGCCGAACAGCTCCACCGCGTCCCGTACGTCCGACAGTCCCCGGGCCAGCGCGCTGACCGATCCGATCGATCCCGCGATGAGTAACAGGGAGCGGCGCAGCCGCGGGATCTCGGGGGTGCCGTCGATCGTCATCGCGGCGAGGGCGGCGAGTTCGTCCTCGGCGATGCCCCGGTCGGGGAACTCCGCGGGGTGCGTGGCGAGTTGGCGGCGCAGCCGGGACACGGCGGTCCGCAGTCCCGCCACTCTTGGGTCCTCACCACTGCCGGTCACTGGTCTCTGCCCCAAGCTCCGCAACACAGCTCTCCCCCCGCGCACGCCGTTGTGCGCCTCTACGTCGTGATCCTGCCGAGCTCCCCCGTGGCGTTGGTCGGGCGCCGGGAGACGCGGGTCAGTAAACGCCACCCAATGCGGGGCGCGCCACTGCGCGGACCGAAATTCAACCGTTGGAAACCGGGCACTCGCGCGGGCGTCGGGTAGGGGGTCGGGAACGGCCTCAGGTATGCAGGACGCATGACGGAGAAAGAAGACGGCGTGATCGCACTTCTGCTCGCCGCGGGCGGCGGCCGACGGCTCGGCGGGCGGCCCAAGGCGCTGCTCGAACACCGGGGCCGGCCGCTCGTCGAACACGCGGTCGGCGTGCTGCGCGCCGCCGGCTGCGCGCGCGTGCACGTGGTGCTCGGCGCGCGGGCGGCGGACGTACGCGCGCGTGCCGATCTGACCGGCTGCGTCCTGGTGGACAACCCGGACTGGGCCGAGGGCATGGGCGGTTCGCTGCGGGCGGGACTCGATTCGCTCGCCGGAACGGGCGCTGCGGGCGTACTGGTCTCACTGGTCGACCAGCCCGGGATCGGTCCGGCGGCGGTCGCCCGTGTGCTGGCGGCCCACCGGGACCGTACGTCGCTGGTCTCGGCGGCGTACGACGGTGCGCGCGGGCATCCCGTGCTGTTCGGGGCCGCCCACTGGGCCGGTGTCGCGGCGAGCGCGACCGGGGACCGCGGTGCGCGCGCCTACCTCAAGGCGCACGAGGAAGCGATCACGCTCGTCGAGTGCGGGGATGTGGCCGAGCCGTACGACATCGACACCGAGGCCGACCTGGTCCACCTTGACCGAACGGCCCACCGTGAGTGAGCGGCCCACCTTGAGTGATCACGGTGGCACTGAGCGCCACGTTCCCTCGATCCGAAGAATCTCGATATCAACAAACCATTGAAGTTCCACAATGAGGAAACTAGTATCCACTGCTCAGAAACACGTTGAGAAGGAAGTGACAGCTCATGTCCGCACCAGCGCCGTCCCCGCTGGCCATCGTCGACGCCGAGCCCCTGCCCCGGCAGGAGGAGGTCCTCACCGACGCGGCCCTCGCCTTCGTGGCCGAGCTGCACCGGCGGTTCTCACCGCGCCGCGCGGAACTCCTCGCCCGCCGTGCCGAGCGCCGCGCCGAGATCGCCCGCACCTCCACGCTCGACTTCCTCCCGGAGACGGCCGCGATCCGCGCCGACGACTCCTGGCGGGTGGCCCCCTCCCCCGCGGCCCTGAACGACCGCCGGGTCGAGATCACCGGCCCCACCGACCGCAAGATGACCATCAACGCCCTCAACTCGGGCGCCAAGGTGTGGCTCGCGGACTTCGAGGACGCCTCCGCGCCGACCTGGGAGAACGTGATCCTCGGCCAGGTCAACCTGATCGACGCGTACACGCGGAACATCGACTTCACGGACGCGGGCTCCGGCAAGTCGTACGCGCTCAAGGACGAGGCCGAGCTGGCCACCGTCGTCATGCGTCCGCGCGGCTGGCATCTGAACGAGCGGCACCTCCAGGTCGACGGCGAGCAAGTGCCGGGCGCCTTCGTCGACTTCGGGCTGTACTTCTTCCACAACGCCCAGCGCCTGCTCGACCTCGGCAAGGGGCCGTACTTCTATCTCCCCAAGACCGAGTCGCACCTCGAAGCTCGGTTGTGGAACGACGTGTTCGTCTTCGCGCAGGACTACGTCGGCGTCCCGCAGGGCAGCGTCCGCGCGACCGTCCTGATCGAGACCATCACGGCCGCGTACGAGATGGAGGAGATCCTCTACGAACTCCGCGACCACGCCTCGGGGTTGAACGCGGGGCGCTGGGACTACCTGTTCTCCATCGTGAAGAACTTCCGTGACGGCGGCACCAGGTTCGTCCTCCCGGACCGCAACGCGGTGACGATGACGGCCCCGTTCATGCGGGCGTACACCGAACTCCTCGTCCGCACCTGCCACAAGCGCGGCGCGCACGCGATCGGGGGCATGGCGGCCTTCATCCCCTCCCGCCGGGACGCCGAGGTCAACAAGGTCGCCTTCGAGAAGGTCCGCGCCGACAAGGACCGTGAGGCGAACGACGGTTTCGACGGCTCCTGGGTCGCCCACCCCGACCTGGTCCCGATCGCCCTGGAGTCCTTCGACCGGGTCCTCGGCGACAGGCCGAACCAGAAGGACCGGCTGCGCGAGGACGTCCACGTCGAGGCCGCCGACCTGATCGCGATCGACTCGCTGAAGGCGAAGCCGACGTACCCGGGTCTCGTCAACGCCGTTCAGGTCGGCATCCGTTACATCGAGGCCTGGCTGCGCGGTCTCGGCGCGGTCGCCATCTTCAACCTCATGGAGGACGCGGCCACCGCGGAGATCTCCCGCTCGCAGATCTGGCAGTGGATCAACGCGGGCGTCGAGTTCGAGAACGGCGAACTCGCCACCCCGGAGCTGGCCCGCAAGGTCGCCGCGGAAGAACTCTCCAACATCCGCACGGAGATCGGCGAGGAGGCCTTCGCGGCCGGCCACTGGCAGCAGGCCCACGACCTGCTGCTCCAGGTGTCCCTGGACGCCGACTACGCGGACTTCCTGACGCTGCCGGCGTACGAGCAGCTCAAGGGCTGACCGGCAGAAAACAGGTCAGGAAACAGGTCAGGAAGCAGGCTTGTCCGAGTGGCCCAGGGATCTCCCCGGGGCCACTCGGTCGCGTACGACCTGCTTGACCGCCGTCGGCTCGGGGAAGCCCTGGTCGCGGCGGTCCCAGACCACCTCGTCGTCGACGCGGACGATGAAGACCCCGCCCTTGCCCGGTTTGAGGGCGAGTTCGGACAGCTCCGTCTCGAAGGTGGTCAGGAGTTCCTGAGCCAGCCAGGCGGCGCGGGGCAGCCAGCGGCACTGCGTGCAGTACTCGATCTCGACACGGCCACTCATTCGAAGTGCACCGACCCATCCTGTTCCGCGGCCGGCTTGCCGTGCAGGTCGGGGACCCGCTTCAGCCACTTGGGCCGGCCTCGCTCTGTCTGCACCGCGCGGAGTGCCTGCTCGGCGGCGAGTTCCTCCCGGGTGGGAAAGTCCGTGGGCAGCCACGCGGCGGACGCCCGCACGCGCGCGTGGAGGTAGCCGACGTACGCCTCGCGCATCTCGTCGGGCGTGCCGAACTCCGTCAGCCAGGCGTCCGGGACCTCGGCGACGACCGCGCGCAGCAGGTCCTCGGTGACCTTGGGCGCCAGTTCGGCGTCGGCGGCGCGCACGTCCGGGGCGTAGTGGCCCAGGGCGTGGTTGCGGAAGTCGTAGACCTTGGTGGGGTCGGAGGCGTCCCAGCGGTGGTGGAAGACGAGGGCCGCGCCGTGGTCGATCAGCCAGAGGCGGGCGGGCGCGGTGCCGAAGGTCGGCCAGACCATCAGGTTGGAGCTGTGGACCGTACGGTCGACGTTGGCGGTCAGGGCGTCGAGCCAGACGATCCGGCCGGCCTCCAGGGAGTCGACGCGGAAGTGCTTCGCGAGGTCCGGGGTGAAGTCCTTGGCGCCCGGCAGGTAGTCCATGCCGAGGTTGACGCCCGCGCTCGCGGAGTGCAGGTGGCGCACCTCCTGGTGCGGCTCGCTGTCGGCGATCGCCGGGTCGAAGTGGACCAGGACGAGTTCCGGGAAGCGCAGCCCGAGCGCGCGTGCCAGTTCTCCGACGATCACCTCGGCGACCAGCGCCTTGCGGCCCTGCGCGGAGCCGGTGAACTTCACGACGTACATGCCCAGGTCGTCGGCCTCGACGACACCGGGGACGGAACCGCCGGACGTCAGGGGCTCGACGTAGTGGGTCGCGGTGACCTCTCTCAGCATTCCCTCAGGTCACCCCCTCTTTCCGGCTTCCGGCCCGAAGTGACCATAGTAACCGGGGGTGATCGTCGGCGAGGCGGCGGTCAGTCGGCCTCCGGCCCCTCGGTGACGCGGGGCGGTGAGTCGAGAGTCGCCGCCACGAGGTTGCGGATGGCCCGGTCGTCGAAGGTGAGGTCGAAGAACAAGCTCCGGAAGAGCATGAGCCCTGCCCACATGTCGAGGACCGTGGAGATGTCCGTGTCCTTGGGCATGTGACCCCGGTCCACCGCGCGCTGCAGCACGGTCGCGGACTGCCGCTTACGGTCCTGGATGAGCTCCTCGCGCAGGCGGCGGCCGAGTTCGGGGTCGGCGGCCGCGTCCGAGACCAGGGCCGGCAGGACCAGCCGTACCTTGGGCGAGCCGTAGAGCGCGGCGAGCGTGTCCGCCACGGCGAACACCTCCTGTCTGCTGTCGCCGACGTCGTCGACGGGGATGTCCGGCAGCTGGGTGCGTACGGCGTCGAGGGTGAGTGCGGCCTTGTTCGGCCAGGACCGGTAGATCGTGGCCTTGCCGACTCCGGCTTCGACGGCGATACCGCCGATCGTCAGCCGTGTGTACCCGAGCTCACCTAGCATTTTCAGTGTCGCCGCGAGGATGCGGTCGCGGGCTTCGAGGTCCCGCATGCGCTGACCGTCCTCGACGGTGACAGAAGTGAGTGATCGTTTCTGGCCCATGTGCAGGTCGGCTCTCCGGTCGTGCGACTTGGTGACACGCGTAGCCGCGGGGGGTGAGATCTCCGTGGAACGAGTCGTATCGTTCTTATGGTGGGGGCTGTTATGCGAATGCTCAAGTACCTTGCGAAACAATCACGTTCACACCTGTGCACGATCACAGCGCGTGACGTGTGAGGCGTGCGGGCAAGGGAGCGGCCCGGCCGCGCCGGTACCTCGACGGTATTCCGGCGCGGCCGTGGAGCGTCAGGTTCCGCGCGGTTCCCGGATCCAGTCCGAGATCTCCCGGGCGATGCCGGCGCCGGACCTGGCCCACCGCACGTGGTCGATCCGTTCGCCGTTCTCGGGGCGGTGGTGCACGCGCCGCACCTCGGCCCGGGGAAGCTTGGCGCACAACCGGTCCACCGCCGCGCGCGGAGCGAGTCCGTCACCCGCGAGGGACACGGCCAGCACCGGAAGCGTCACGGACGCGAACGCGGCCTCGTAGTCGAGGTCGGCACCCGCGGGCTCGAACCGTCCGGTACGGCAGATCCGCGCCCAGTCCCGCATCAGCCGCGCGGGCTGCCGGCCGCCGAAGCCCAGCCGGTGCCCGGGCCAGTACCCCCACAGCGAGGCGACCAGCGCGACGAACTGCGTACCGGCCAGCACGCGCAGCCGGGCGGCTCCGCTGAAGCCGCGCTGGTCGACCGATCCCGCGGCCACCAGCAGCAGACCGTCCACGCCCTTCGGCTCCCGGGCCGCGTACAGCACACCGACCTGGCCGCCGATGCTGTGCCCGAGCAGGAACAGCGGGATCTCCGCGCCGAACCGCTCCCGGGCGGCGGCGACGAGGGCGGGCCAGTCCCGGCCGGCCAGCTCGTGGTAGCCGTGGTGGCTGCCGCGCCCCGCCCTCGGCGTGCTGTGCCCCTGTCCGCGCAGGTCGGCCGCGACGACGGCGATCCCCTGGGCCGCGAGTTCGGCGCAGAACGGCGCGTAGTACGAAGCGGTCACACCGAGCGCGGGCCAGAGCAGCACCACCGCCCTGGGCGCCTCCTGCGGAAGCGTGACCAGCGCGGCGACATGGGCCTCGCCGGGCCGTGCCGGATCGCCACCGCCGGGCAGGGCGATCCGCCAGACGTCCTCGTCGGCCATCAGTGGGACCCGTCGAGCAGCATGTACGCGAGCCGGGTGTCCTGTGTCTCCCGCGACCACCGTTCCGCGGCTTCCATACGCTCCTCGATCCCCGTGTCCACCAGCCGGCGTCCCGGCCAGATCTCGTAGTCTCCCAGCAGGTCCCCGTGCTCTGCCAGACCCTCCTGGAACAGGGTCTCCCGACGGAACAGCACCTCGACCATCGGGAGCTTCTCCCACAACCGCCGCCCCTCGTGGATGAGTTCGAGCAGCCGCCCCCGCTCTTCGGGGTGTGCGGTCAGGTGGGTGCGGATGATCGACGAGCCGACCGCGAGATGGCGGATCTCGTCCATGTTCGCCCCGCGCTCGACCAGGGCCGCCGACGGGTCGAACACCTTCCACTTGCGCTCGCTCAGCTCCGCCGCCGGCGCCAGCACGCCCTCGACGAGGACGGTGAGGACGAGGACACCGCCGTAGAAGTCGCCCTGGTCGCGTAGGACTTGCAGGCCGAACTCCTCGAGCGGGTCGAGGACGGCGGCGCCCGAGGCGGCCGCGGTCCGCGCGACGGCGGACGCCACCTCGGCCGCGGGCACCCCGGCCGCCACCAGGTGCTCACGGAACACGCGGGCGTGGCGGGCCTCGTCGACGAGCTGGGTGGCGAAGAACTCCAGGCAGTCGGTGTCCGGAGCCTGGTGGACCAGGAAGGACAGGGCCCGCGTGGCCTTCTCCTCCGCGAGTGTGCGGAAGGTGAACTCCTCGACCAGCGCGTCGTGCAGCGGGCCCGGACGGCGTACGGCATCGGTGGGGGCCTGGGCCGTCACCGTGCCGTCCGACAGGCGGCGCAGCATGGTGCCCGCCACGTGTTCCAGCCAGTAGGGCAAGTCGCAGTCCCGCACGGTCAGTTCGAGGTCGCGTGCGCCCTCCAGTACGCCCGGGGCCCGGTCCCAGTCGGCTTCCAGGGGAAGTGCTGCCATGGTGTCGTCCTTAGTTCGGTGAGGGTGAGTCGGAAGGAGGGGTGAAGGGTGAGGGGAAGGGTGAAGAGTGAGGGGTGTCCAGGGATGGTCAGACCGCGCCGGTGGCCCGCAGCAGGCGCCACACGGCGCCGGGGCGGACTCCGTCCTGGAAGGCCACGTACTCGGGTTCGACCACGTGGGGGTCCCACTTGAGCTTGAAGACCTCCTGGGTGCGCGCGGGGTAGACCGCGCTCCCGCGCCGGGCCACCAGTCGCAGCGCCCGGGTCAACGACGGTGAGGCGCCGGACGGTTCGTGCTCGTCGGCGAGTCCGGCGAACGGGGTCAGCCCCAGGTGCAGCCAGCCCGCGCCCTCCTCGGAGAAGCGGGTCAGGGCGGTGAGGTTGACCAGTTCGATGGTGCCGACGGGAGCCTGGGGGGCACGGCGGGTGAGGTCGTACAACCAGCCCGGGCGGCTGCCCCACGCGGGCGAGTAGGTGATGTACGCGACGATCCGGCCCTGGTGCCGGGCCAGGAAGGTGCGGCGCAACGGCCGCCCGGGGCCGCCGCGTTCGCCGACCAGGAACGCCAACTGCCTTACGTGGCGGCCCTTTGCGCGCAGCCACTCGCGGTCGATGCGGTCCAGGGCCTCCTGGTCGACCGGGTCGTCGGGGCCCGCCTCCGTCACCGTCACCTCCTCGCGGCGGGCGCGGGAGACGTTCTGCCGGATCTTGGCCAGCGCCTTTCCGCGGAGCGTGAACCGGCTCAGGTCAATGCCGTAGGTGCTGCCGATCTGGTTGACCGTGAAGCCCCGTTCGGCGTACAAGTCCACGTCCTGCGCGCGTACTTGGACAGCCGTCAGCAGCCCGCGTCCGCGCAGGGACGCCAGGTACTCGTCGAGCAGTGGCCCGCGCGCGTTCGGGGGTGCCAGTGGGCCGGCGAACTGGATGTGGTGGCGTCGGCCGGGCAAATGCGCGACCAGGCCGGGCACCTGGCGTCCGTGGTGGTGGCGGGTGCGTGCGTTGACGGCCAGGAATGCGCTGGGGTGATCGGCGTATGTGCGGAGGACGTCGATCGCGTCGCGCGCGTCCGGCCTGTCCGGCCTGTCCCGCGTTTCCGGCGGGCTCGGTGGGCTGGGCGGGCTCAGTGGACTTGGCGGGCTCGGCGGGCTCGGCTGGCTCATCGTGTCCCGCCCGCGACGGCCCGGTCGGCTTCCGTGCCCTCCATGACCCCTGCAACCTTCACGCCCCCCGCAACCTCCGCAGCCTCCGCGTCATTCGCGCCCTGCACACCCTGCACGTCCTGCGCGTCCTGCGCGTCCTGCGCGTCCGCCGGCAGCCGCGCGGTGAAGGCCAGGCTCTGCTCGAAGCGGACGAAGGCGGGATGGGGCTTCGGCTCGAACGGGACCGCGAACGGTTTGAGGAAGTTCCCCAACAGGCCCCGGTCGCCGCACAGATGGATCGGCACCGCGAGCAACGCCCACTCGGGGCCGATCAGCCAGGCCCACAGGGCGACCACGGCGCCGGCCGTCAGCCAGCTGTGCATCGTGTTGTAGAGGACGTAGTAGACGCGCGGCAGCTGTCCGGTGGCCGATCGGCGGTGGGCCAGCGCGCCGGGCACGTAGCCGATCACGTCGATGTACGCGAACAGCGCGACGGCCACCGGCCAGCGCACCTCGTCCCAGTGGGCGAGGAACAGGCCCGCGGACAGGGCGAGGCCGACGCAGTACTCGGCCCGCAGCAGCCGGTAGGTGACCCGGCTCTCGAAGCGGTTGACGGCGTCCATCAGGCCGCCACCCGGTCCGTCCCGGCCGGCCCGTCGTCCAGGAGCGCGCGCAGGATGTCCTCGATGGTCTCGCGCAGCACCCGCTCGGCGACCGGGTCGATGATCCCGGCCAGGCTCGGCAGACCGAAGTCGAACGCGGCCGTGAAGCGCACCCGGGCCCCGTCCCGCGCGGTCGGGGTCACCTCCCAGCGGCCCTCGAAGGACTCGAAGTCCCCCTCGGTCTGCCGGAATTCGATGCGCAGCGCCGCGTCGTCGAACACGTCCTCCTCGCTCCACGCGAGGACGCCGTTGCGGAAGTCCACCTCCCAGTCGCTGAGCACTGCCGAGGCGGTCTGCGACGGCCGGACCGTCACGCTGCGCACCACGTCGACCAGGTCGGGATAGCGGGCGAAGTCCCGGATCCGGTCGTATGCCTGACGGGGAGTCAATCCGTCCCCGCTGTAGTCGAGTTCAACCGAACGCATGTCAGTTCCTTTCGGTACCGGGCCCCGGACAGGGGTAGGGAAAGCGCCGGGCGAGCGCCTGGGCGGCGCCTTCCAGGGCCTCGGTCAGTCGGTCCGTCCCGGCCTCGTCGAGCACCGCGGGCGGTGTCAGCCGGACGACCGACTGCGCGTTGAGCGAGTGGTTGGCGATCACGTCCCGGTCGAGGAGTTCGAGCAGGAACTCGCCCGCCAGGCCGGCGTCCTGGAACTCCACGCCGATGAGCAGTCCGAGCCCGCGCACCTCGGAGACGAGATGCGGGCAGTGCCGGGCCACCGTGTCCCGCAGCGAGTTGAGCAGCAGGCCGCCCAACAGGGCTGCTCGGTCGACGAGTTGCTCGTCCTCGACGACCTCGACCGCCGCTTCGGCCGCCGCCATCGCGATCGGTGCCGCCGAGAAGGTCGAGGTGTGCAGGAACGGGTCGCGGTCGAAGGGCGCGAACGCCCGCGCGGTGGCGATCGCCGCAGCGACCGGGACGACACCACCGCTGAGCGCCTTGCCGACCAGCAGGACGTCGGGCACCACCCCTTCCCGGTCGGCGCCCCACCAGTGGCCGAGCCTGCCGAGGCCGGTCATCACCTCGTCGAGCACGAAGAAGGCGCCCGTGTCCGCGCAGGCAGACGCCACGTCCTTGAGGTAGCCGGCCGGCGGCATCAGGACGCCGGCCTCGCTCTGCACCGGCTCCACGATCACCACGGCGTCTGAGCCGTCGGCGCCGAGCGCCTCGCGGAGCGCGGCTGCGTCGCCGTAGGGCACGTGTTCCGTCTCCAGCAAGGGCAGGAAGGGATCGCGGTAGAGGGGCTTGCCGGTCGCCGAGAGGGCGCCGAGCGTCTTGCCGTGGAAGCCGCCGGTGGTGGACACGATCCGCCGGTGGCCGTGTGCGCGGGCCAGTTTCAGCGCCGTCTCGACCGCCTCCGCACCGGAGTTGGTGAAGTGCACCCGCTCAAGACCGGCCGGTGCCACCCGGGTCAGCGCGGCCGCCGCGTCGGCGGCCTTCGGTTCGAGGAGCATCCGGGTGGCCAACGGATGCGTACGCAGCTGCCGTTCGACGGCGGCGACGATCCGCGGATGGCAGGCGCCGGCCAGGAACACGCCGTAGCCGCCGCAGTTGAGGAACTCCCGTCCGTCGGCCGTCCGTACCGTGCTGCCGTAGGACGCGACTTCGACGTGTCCGCCGAACAGTTCGCCGAGCTTGCCCCTCCCCCGGCTCAGGTGCTGCTTGTAGCGGCGGGCCACGTCCTGGCCCGGGGACGTCCCCGCGTCCGTCGTCGTGCCGTGGGTCTGTCGCATGGTCGTCTCCCTTCCGTCGTCCGTGTGGTCACGCGAGCCGCAGCGGGGCGCCGGCGTGGTGGTCCAGCAGGGCCTGGGCGCTCGCGCCGCGCGAGGGCGGGTGGAAGGCCAACGCGCGGCTGACGGCGAGCAGATGGCCGATGTCGCAGCTGGTCGCGAAGGCCAGGCCGCCGAGGAGTTCGGCGGCGCGATCGGCCGCCGAGACCAGCAGCTCCTGGACCGCGTAACGGGCCGTCAGGACCATCGCCAGCTCGTCGTTGCCCACCGGCCCCGCGTCCACCACCCGTGCGGTGTTCTCCGCGAGCGCGATCGCGGCCTCCACCTGTGTCAGCACGGCGGCGCGGTCGGTCGCGGAGCCCTTGCCGGCGTTCAGAGCGCTCTCGGCGAGCCGGGCGACCGCGCCGGTGTAGACGCTGGTGACGAGCAGTTCGAACCACACGAAGCCGATCGTCTGCAACGTGTCGAGTCCGGTGCCCAGTTCGACCTGCGGGCGCAGCATGAGTTCCGTCGGCACGTGCACGTCCGTCAGGACGACCTCGTCGCTCTCGGCGCCGGCCAGGAAGGGTGCGCCCCAGAAGGGGCGCCGGGTGATGCCGGGTGATGCGGTGGGGACGAGGGCGACGCCCAGCTCGGTCGTGCCGTCCTCCCCGGTCAGGGCGACGCTCGCGGTGATCAGGTCCATGGACTGCGAGAGGCTGCACGGCTTCTTGCTGCCGCTGACCAGCCAACCGGCCTCGGCGGGCCGGGCCTTGACCGCGGAGTCGAGGATCCCGGCGCCGGGGCGGCCCTCGGCGAACGCCGAGGCCACCAGCAGCCGGTCGCGGGCGATGCCCTCGATGAGCATCCACTCCAGACCGGAGGCGTCGGCGGAGGCCACCAGGGCGACCAGGCTCGCGACCGAGAAGTTGTGCATCGCCGTCGCCACCCCCAGAGAGGGGGACAGCGCGCCCAGCGCCCGGGAGACACGGGTCGCCCGCAGCGCTCCCGCGCCCGCGCCGCCGTACGCGCCGGGCACCAGCAGCCCGGGGCCGCCGCTCTTGCGGAACGCGTCGAGTCCGGGACCGCCGGGCGACTCCAGCACTTGGAGCGGTACGTCGGCGAGGGTCGGCGCGAGTCCGGGCAGCAGCGTGTCGAGTGCCTCGCGGGCCGTGTCCATACCGCGCATCAGAGGGGTACCTCCTTGTCGCCGCCGAGGCGGTTCTCGTCGCTGAGGCGGTCGTCGTCGCTGAAGCGGCCGTCGTCACCGAGGCGTTCGTCGTCGGCGGGCTGGGCGAACACGGCGTCCGAGGGCCGCACCCCGTGGGCGACGCTCACTCCCTGGAGGTGAGAGGTGCGCAGCAAGGGGTAGTTGGCCTCGCCGCCGGGGCCGCCGGTCAGGCCGGTTCCGCCGTGGGTCGGCAGGACGGGCAGGAAGCCGATGTGCGAGTCGTTGACCTTGAGCAGGCCGCCGTTGCGCACGCGGCGCAGGAACAGCTCCGCGGTCTCCTCGTCGCCGGTCCACAGCGAGTTGCGCAGCCCGTACTCGTTGCTGTTGACGAACTCCGTGACAAGCGTGAGGAGTTCGTCGTCGGGCAGCTCTTCCGGCACCACGACCGGCAGCAGCGGGAAGAACGTCTCGTGGCGTACGGCGTCCAGTTCCCGCGCTCCCTTGAGGCCGTCCACCCGGATCACCGTGGGTTCCAGGAACAGACCGCGGACGTCGTCGGGACGGCCGTCCACGTCCAACCGGCGTCCGCCGCAGACGAGTTCGGCGCCCGCCTCGACGGCCTGGCGCAGCACGTCGTTGAACCGGTCCGTGCGCAGTACGGGCGACAGGAGTGCGTCCGGCGCCTCGGGCGGTCCGGGCCGGATGGCCGCGGCGCGCGCGGCGAGCTTCGCCAGCAACTCGTCGGCGACGCGCGGGTGCACGACCGCGCAGTTGGGGACCATGCAGATCTGTCCGGAGCCGTAGAAGGCCTCGGCCAGCGCCTCCGCCGCGAGGTCGAGGTCGGCGTCGTGCCACACCACGCAGATGTCGTTGCCGGCGAGCTCAAGCACCGGCTTCTTGCCGCGGGCCGTGCACTCGGCGCCGAAGGCGATGCCCTGTTCGCTGCCGCCGAAGTACATGATGTCGTCGACCAGCGGGCTCGCCAGCCACTGTTCGACCGTGGCGCCGGCGTCCGAGCACAGCACCGACAGCGCGGCGGCCGGGGCGCCGGCCCGCTCCAGGGCGGGCGCCACCAGCTCGCGCAGCGCGTACATCACACCGAGCGGCGCGCTCCGCGGTGCCCGGACGACCAGGGCGTTGCCGGCCGCGAGGGCCCAGATGCCGAGCAGGGCGTTGGACACGGTCGCGTTCTGCGGCGGGTTGAGACAGACCACGCCGTCGGCGACCCGGCGCACTCTCAACTCCCGTGCGCCGTCCCGCACTCGGTACTCCAGCTGTCCGGCGAGGAAGTCCCGGGTGGCGGCGCCGGTGGCCGCGAGCATGCCCGCGACCTGCCAGCGGGCCAGTGACCGCGGATGTCCCTCGGCGATCATCAGGTCGACCAGCGCGTCCTGCTTCTCCCGTACGAGGTGGTGGAACTCCTCGACGACCCGCATCCGGGTGGCGGGCGAGGCCCCCGCCCAGGTGTCGACGGCGCGTGCCGCGGCCTGGAGGGCGGCCTCCATGTCGTCGCGGTCGGCGACCGCGCACCGGCCGATGACGTCGGTGCCGACCTCCTCGGGGCTCAACCGGCCGCGTTCCAGGCCGCGTTTGACGCGGACGGCGCCGAAGAAGTCGCTCAGCATGGCCGAGCTGCGCAGCGTGTACACCCAGCGTCGGCCGGGCTGTTCGACGCCGCCGATGTAGGAGCCGAGACTCAGCACGTCGTCAGTCCTTTCCGAGGCGGGAGACCGCGTGGTCGAACGCGGCGGCGAGGGCGGTGATCCGCTCGCCGTCGTCGAACATGGAGAAGTGGTGTCCGGGCACCTTGCGCACGCGCAGCCGCCCGGTGATGTGGTCCTGCCACAGCGACTTGTCGCGTTCGTTGATGTGCAGCGCGTCGAGCAGTTCCTCGGGCTCGGCCTCCTCGGCGCGCAGCAGCAGGATGTCGCCGTCGAAGGGGCGGTCCGGGTAGTACGACTTGAGCCAGTCGTGGTTGGCCTGCCACACCGCGAGGAAGCCCTCCTCGCGCAGGATGCCGACGTCGACGCCCGCCAGCAGCGTCGACTGCCGGGCCAGTACCTCGAAGGCGCCCTCGAAGGCCTCGCTGTCCAGCCGTCCGCCGACGTAGCTCTCGGGGACGTGCGAGTCGAGCATGACCAGCGGTTCGACCTGCTCGCCGGCGGCCTGGAGTTGCAGCGCCATCTCGAAGGCGACGTTGCCGCCGAAGGAGTAGCCGCCCAGCCGGTAGGGGCCGGCCGGCTGCACGGCGCGGATGCGGTCGAGGTAGAGCGCGGCGAGTTCGCGCAGGGTGCCGGGCAGGGTGTCGGCGGCGGACGGGAACGACAGGGCCGCCAGCGGCAGGGCCGAGCCGGAGTACTCGGCGAGCTTGAAGTACAGCAGGTTGGTGCCGCCGGCCGGGTGGACCAGGAACAGCGGCCGTCCCTCGCCCTCGCGCACGGTGACCAGGCCGCTGGGGCGGCTGCCGTGGGTGAGCCGGGCCCGCAGGGCGTCGGCCATCCGGGCCGGGGTGCGCAGCAGACCGAAGTCGTCGAGCTCGAGCACCACGCCGAAGGCGTCACGGAAGTCGCTGACGATCTCCACGGCGGCCATCGAGTCGCCGCCCAGGTCACGGAAGTCGTCGTCCGGGCCGATGCCCTCGACCCCGAGGTGCTGTTCGAGAACGGCGACGACCCGGTCCAGCAGTTGCCGGTCGTCGCGTGCGGCGGTCCCCGCGGGGGGTTCGGGGACCGCCGCGCGAGCGCCGCGCGCCGGCTCGGTGGCCGGTCGCTCCGGTACGGGCCGGTCGATGTCCGGCTCGATCCAGTGGCGCTCCTCCCGCAGGGGGTGACCCGGCAGGGAGATCTTGTGGGCGGGCGTGAACGGCCATACGGCGTCGGGCAGTTCGCCGTTGGGCGCGCCCGCGATCAGGGCGTCGAGCCCCGCCGTCACCTCGGCGAGCTCGGTCGCGGTGAAGGTGTGGCTCACCGGGAACCGGGAGCGGCCCGTGAACAGCGAGTAGGCGAGGTCGGCCACGTCGGTCCGGGGCGCGGCGGCCAGCCGGGCGCGCAGGTGGCGGGCCAACTCCCTTAGCGCGTCTGCGTCCTTGGCCGTGAGCACGATCGGCAGAGGGGTCGCTTCCGCGGGCGCCGGACGTTCCTGCGGCCGAGGGGCGCGGGCCAGGACGCAGTGGGCGTTGGTGCCGCCGATGCCGAACGAGCTGACCGCGGTGGCGCGCAGGGGTTCCTCGGTGAAGCGGACGGCCTCGCGCGGCACGTCGTACGGCGTCCGGTCCAGTTGCAGGAACGGGTTGGGCTCGCCGATGTTGATCTGCGGCGGCACCGTCTGGTGGTGCAGGGCAAGGGCCGCCTTGATCAGTCCGGTGACACCGGCCGCCGCGTCCAGGTGACCGAGGTTGGCCTTGACGCTCCCGATGAGGCAGCCGGCCGCGACGCCGCCCGCGTCCCGGTGGGCGGCGGCGAGCGAGCTCAGCTCCAGCGGGTCGCCCACGGCGGTGCCGGTGCCGTGGGTCTCGACGTACCCGATGTCCCGGGCAGGGATGCCGGAGACGGCCAGCGCGCGTCCGATGACCTCGCGCTGTCCCGCCGGACCGGGCGCGGTGAAGCCGATCTTCGCGGCACCGTCGTTGTTGATCGCGGTGCCGCGGATCACGGCGTACACGCGGTCGCCGTCGCGTTCGGCGTCCGCCAGGCGTTTGAGGACGACGACCCCGCAGCCGTTGCCCTTGACGGTCCCGGACGACTCGGCGTCGAAGACCCGGCAGTGGCCGTCGCGGGAGAGGATGCCGCCTTCCTGGTAGGCGTAACCGGCGGTCTGCGGCAGCGTGATGCTGACCCCGCCCGCCAGCGCGGCGTCGATGTCGCCCGCGTCCAGGGCCCGGCAGGCCAGGTGCACGGCCGTCAGGGAGCTGGAGCAGGCGGTCTGCACGGTCATGGCCGGGCCGCGCAGGCCCAGCTTGTAGGCGGCGCGGGTGGCGAGGAAGTCCTTGTCGTTGCCGAGCAGGACGGGATACGTCAGCGCCGAGTCCGCGTATTCGGCGGAGCGCAGCACGTGGAAGAGGAGATACGTGCTGAGGCTGGTCGCGGCGTACACGCCGACGTTGTCCTGGGCGTCGGGGGCGAGTCCCGCGTCCTCCAGCGCCCGCCAGGCGCAGGTGAGGAAGACGCGGTGCTGCGGGTCCATCAGCCGGGCGTCGCGCCGGGTGACGCCGAAGAACTCGGCGTCGAAGAGGTCGGCGTCGGCCAGGTCGGCGCCGTGGGGGACGTATGTGGGTGAGCCGGCGAGGGCGGCGGGTACGCCGGCCTCGGTCAGCTCCTGCGGGGTGAACTGCCGCACGGCCTCCGCTCCGTGCACCAGCTCCTCCCACAGTCCGGCCACCGAGTCGGCGCCGGGAAAGCGCCCGGCCATACCGACGACGGCTATCGGTCCGGTGTGCGGTGCGGTTCGCTCAGTCATGCGTGTTCCCCCGTATGGAATCGATGTGCGCGGCGAGCTTGCGCGTGGTGGTGTGCGTGAAGAGTTCGATCATTTCCAGCTCGTCGACGGCGAGTTGGCTGCTCAGCAGGCGGTGCACCTCGACGACGTGCATCGAGGAACCCCCGACGTCGAAGAAGTTGTCGTCGGGACCGAACTCCGCGCCGGGCAGCACCTGTTGCCATACGTCCCGTACGGCGTCGACCGTGGAGGCCTGGTCGGTCGGGCCGGTCGGGCCGGTCGGGCCGGTCGGCGGCACGGCCGGGCTCCGGTCCGTGCGCTCGGGCCAGGGCAGCGCGGCCTCGTCCACCTTGCCGTTGACGGTCAGTGGCAGCCCGGCCACCCGGACGAGCGCGGCGGGGACCATGTACGAGGGCAGCAGTGAACGCAGCGACTCGCGTACGGCGGCGTCCGACGGCACCTCCCGGCCGGACACGAAGGCCACGAGGGCCGGATGCCCCGCGTCCCGCTCGTCGAGGCGTACGGCGCACTCGCGCACGCCCGGCAGGGACAGCAGCGCCGACTCGATCTCGCCCAACTCGATGCGGAAGCCCCGCAGTTGGATCTGTTTGTCCATGCGGCCCAGGTGCACCAGGGTGCCGTCGGGGCGGACGAGCCCCAGGTCGCCGGAGCGATAGACCCGCTCGCCGGCCCGGACGGGGAACCGCTCGTCGGTCAGTTCCGGCTGCTCGCGGTAGCCGCGGGTGACGCCCGCGCCCGAGACGACCAGCTCGCCGGGCACACCGGGCGGGCAGGGATGGCCGTCGGTGTCGACGACACGCACGTTGAGGTCGGGCAGCGGGCGGCCGATGGCCGACACGGTCTCGTAGCGGGCGTCCTCGGCGGTGACCGGGTGGTGGGTGACGTGGACGGTGGTCTCGGTGATGCCGTACATGTTCACCAGCCGGGTCCGCGAGCCCATCAGCTCGAACCAGGGGCGCAGTGCCGCGTAGCGCAGGGCCTCGCCGCCGAACACGACGTGGCGCAGGGCGAGTTCGTCCCGGTCCTGTGGTCGGAGCACCTTCAGCAGCTGGCCGAACGCCGACGGCGTCTGGTTGAGCACCGTGACCCGATCGCCGAGCAGGAACTCCCGGAATTGGTCCGGGGATTTGGCGGTGGTCTCCGGCACGATCGCGAGCCGGCCGCCGTACAGCAGCGCGCCGAAGATCTCCCAGACGGAGAAGTCGAAGGCGTAGGAGTGGAACAGGCTCCACACGTCGCGCGGGCCGAAGCCGAACAGTTCCTCGGTGGAGCGCATGAGCCGCATGACGTTGCGGTGCGTGACCTGGACGCCCTTGGGCCGGCCGGTGGAGCCGGAGGTGAAGATGACATAGGCGTCCGCGTCCGGGTCGTGCAGGACCGGCAGCGCGCTCGCCTCCCCCGGCGCCAGCAGGTCGGCGGCCGGCAGCCGGACCGTTTCGGCGTCGGGCCAGCGGGGTTCGTCCTCGACGACGGGCAGCCCTTCGGGGAAGCTGCGCAGGATCTGGCCGATCCGGGCCGTGGGCGAGGACGGGTCGAGTGGCACGTAGGCCTTGCCGGCCTTGAGGACACCGAGGATCACGGCGACCAGGCCGGGTCCGCGGCGCAGGGCGACGCCCACGTGCCGGCCGGGCACCCGCTCGGCGAGCCGGGCGGCGACGACGTCGGCCCTGCGGTCCAGTTCGGCGTAAGTGAGGCTGTCCGGGCCGAGGTTGACGGCGACCCGGTTGGGGTGGCGGCGCGCGGTCTGCTCGAACCACACGGACAGGGAGGCCTCCACCGGGAACGGCGGGCGGGCCGCCCCCGGGTTGACCAGGTGGTGCAGGCGGGCCTCGGCGTCGGCGGACAGCGCGGGGATCGAGGTCACCGGCCGGTGGGGGTCGCGGCCGACGGCGTCGAGGACCGTGCGCATCACGCCGAGCGGGTCGGTCGCCCACTGTTCGTGGGAGCACTCGACGTTGACGGTGAAGGACGTGCCGAAGTCCTCGACGTTCATCGACAGCGGGTACTTCACCAGGCCGCGGGGCAGGTCGAGGGAGTCCACCGCGCAACCGTCCAGGCGGATGTCCAGCGGCTGCTTGTAGTAGGTGAAGGTGGTGTCGGTGCTCAGCGGTCCGCCGGTCACGCCCGGGCACACCTCGCGGGCGGCGGCGGCCAGGTCGAAGTCCTGGTGGCGCAGCATGCCGGTGCTGCGGGACTGCACGGCACGGCACAGGTCCGCGAAGGTGTCGTGCTCGGTCAGGTCGACGGCCAGCGGCAGGGTGTTGACGAAGTAGCCGAACGCCTTGCGCTGCCGCAGACCCCGGCGGTTGGCCAGCGGCAGGCCCGTCACCGACTGCCGGTTGCCGGTGCAGCGGCTGTAGGCGACGAGATAGGCGGCCAGGAAGAAGGAGAACGGCGTGCAGCCCAACTCCTTGGCCTGCAGCCGGAGGTGGTCGCTGGTCTCGGCGTCCAGCTCCAGCCGGCGCTCCTCGCCGAGCAGCCCGCCGTCGGGGGCCCGCCGGCCCAGCAGCCGGTCGTCGGTCAGGGAGGTGAGATGGCCGAGTTGCTCGGCGAAGTGCTCGATCGCCGCCGGGCGCGGGGCGGTCGGCGCGACCAGCTCGGAGGGGTCGTCGGCGGCCGACGCGGGCAGCGGCGCGTCCGGGTCGGCGTACAGCCGCTCCAGCTCCTCGACGAAGTTGAAGTACGCGTAGCCGTCGAGAACGATGTGCGAGAAGAGCATCGCCGCGTAGACCGCGTGGTCGTCCTCGTAGAGTGTGAAGTGGTACTGCTCCGGCGCGTCCGGCGGCAGCGGGGTGTCCGCGAGCTGGGCGAGCCGGCGCGCGACCTCCTCACGGGCGTCACCGGCGAGCCGCACCAACGGGATGTCCGTCGGAGACGGGTAGCGGGGCGGCCGGTCCACCGCGAGGACACGGCCGTCGCGCTGGACGAAGACGGTGTTGAGGGCGCGGATGCCACCGCTGAGGCGGGCGAGCGCCGTGCGCAGCCGGTCGGTGTCGACGTCGCCGGTGATGCGGTAGGCGCCGGCCAGGTTGAAGGCGGCGTTGTTGGTGAAGAGCTGGGTGTGGGTGTGGAGCTTCAGCTGCGCCGGGGTGGCCGGGCGGGCCGACTGGCTCTCAGACATGCGGGGTATTCCTCTTCAGGCTCTCGAGGCTCAGCTGCGGGTGCCGGTGCGGACCGACGACGAACGGATGCAGGGTGCGGTGGTGGCTGCTCGCGGGGCAGGACGGCTCACGCGACGGCCGGTACGGCGGGTACGGCGAGGACACGATCGCGGACGGCGGCGAACCCGGCGAGGGCGCGGCCGAGGTGTTCCTCGGTCTGCACCGCCGTGTAACTGGTGCGCAGCCGGGGCGAAGCGGCGGGCGGCAGTACCGCGTTGACGTACACCCCTTCTTCGATGAGCAGGTTCCAGGCGTTGAGGGTGTTCAGCTCGTCGCCCGTCTCGACGGGTACGACGGGAGTGGAGCCGGCGCCCACCTCGTAGCCGAGCGCGCTGAGTTCGCGGCGCATGTAGGCGGCGTTGTCGGCGACCGTGGTGCATCGCCAGGGCTCCTCGCGCAGGATGCGCAGGGACTGGAGCGCGGCGGCCGTGTTGGCGGGGCTGGCGCTGGCCGAGAACATCAGGGCGCGGGCGTGGTGGCGCAGGTAGTCGATGACGTCCGCGTCGCCGAGCACCGCGCCGCCGATGGAGCCGAACGCCTTGGAGAAGGTGAGCGTGATGAGCGGTACCTCGTCGGTGAGCCCGAAGTGCGCGCTGGTGCCGCGCCCCTTGTCGAGGACGCCGCCGCCGTGTGCGTCGTCGACCAGCAGGGTCGCCCCGAACTCCCGGCAGACCTCGACCAGTCGAGGCAGCGGGCAGAGGTCGCCCTCCATGCTGTAGACGCCGTCGACGACGACCATGACGCCGCCGCGGCGGGGCAGCCGGGCCAGCTTGTCGGCGAGGTCGTCGACGTCGTTGTGCGCGAACCACCCGATCTTGGCGCGGCTGAGCCGGGCGCCGTCGATGAGGGACGCGTGCGCCTCCTTGTCGACGAGTATCAGGTCGCCGGGGCCGCACAGGCCGGATATCGCGCCGAGGTTCGCCTGGTAGCCGGTGGTCAGGACGAGGGCGGCCTCCTTGCCGAAGAACTCGGCCAGTTCGCGCTCCAGTTCGTCGTGCAGGTCGAGGTTGCCGTTCAGGAAGCGGGATCCGGTGCAGCCTGCGCCGTAGCGGGCCGAGGCCTCGGCGGCCGCGGCGACCACCCGGGGATCGGTGCTCAGTCCCAGGTAGTCGTTGGAGCCGCACATGACGACCTCGCGTCCGTCGGCCATGCGGGCGGTGCCGGCGTCGCGGCCGTCGAAGTTGAGGAAGTACGGGTACAGGCCCGCGTTCCTGGCGTCCCGCGCCCTGGTGTAGGACGCGCACCGCTCAAGCAGAAGACTCACTGGATTGCCCTTTCTGAGAACCGTACGAAGGCATGGCTGAGCTCGGAAGCGGAATTCTTGTTGCCATCTCGCGAACGACCATGTCGAGAATGCTGGAAAGCGAGGTCGGTTCCGGGCACGGCATCGTTGCCGGCCACTCGGAATGGAGCGAGATAAGTGAGGTGGGACGTTCCGCGTGGATGTCGCGGAACTCCTTCATCGACCGGCTCTGTCCCAGCTGTTCCAGAGCAGCTGAATGACCGAGGCAATGTCGCAGACCACAGTCCCGACAGCGCTCGCGATCTTGTACACGTGTCCCCCTGGCATGGCCATAGGGCATGGCGCAGCGGTCGACTTCGTCGACGCCCGCAGCGACATCCCCCGTGAATGTGCTGGTGGGTCGGTATGCGAGTACCTCCGGCGATGACCCTCCGGGAGCACTCAGAACGATCCGACTCGTTCCAAGCTAGAGTCGCGGTCGTGGCTGAGTCAAGTGACATTCGGTTTAACAGTTTCATGCTCAACTAAACCCCAAAGGGGAGTCCTTGACTCCGTTTATGGTTTCGAGCAGTTGTTGGACAAGCCGTCGTACGGCCGGTTATGGTCCGGACGCTCCACGCCCGCACAATGCGGCCGAATCCGAATCGGGGGAAAATCTGTGGGACGCCTGTGGGAGATTCAGGAAAGCGCCCTGGTGAATTCGGGAAGAGAAGACCTTTACGCCGCGATTTCCCGGGTCCGGAACATCGGGAGCTGGAGCCCGGAGTGCTTCGCGGTGTGGCACCGCGGACCGGTCGCGGGCGCGGGGGCGAGGTTCGTGGGCTTCAACCGCAGGGGCCTGTTCGTCTGGTTCACGACCTGCCGGGTCGTGGTCGCCGACGCGCCGGCCGAGTTCGCCTTCAAGGTCACCACGTTCGGGCTGCCCGTCGCGCTGTGGGGCTACCGGCTGGAGCCGGAGGGAGCCGGCACCCGGGTCACCGAGTACTGGCGCGACCTGCGCACCGGCCCCGGCGCACGGCTCACCGAACTGCTCGGGCGGGTGTTCACGGGCACCCGGCCGACCGACCGCGCCGAGGTCAACCGCGCCGGCATGCGCAGCACCCTCCAGCGCATCAAGACCGCCGTCGAGGCCTGACCGGCCACCAGAGCCGAGGCCCGACCCGCGAGAAGAGAGGCACTCCGGACATGGAGTCCACGACGGACATACGCTCCTTCGCTCCCCTGCAACAGCGCATCCGCGCGGCCGGCCTGCTCCAGCGGCGCACCGGCTACTACGCCGTGAAGTTCGCCGTGAACACGGCGCTGTTCGCCGGTTCCTGGGCGGTCTTCGCCCTGCTCGGCGACTCGTGGTGGCAGCTCGCCACGGCCGTGCTGCTCGCCTTCGCCTACGGGCAGACCGGTCTGCTCGGCCACGACGTGGGTCATCAGCAGGTCACCCGCAGCCGCCGGGCCATGGAGGTCCTGGGCCTGCTGCACGGAAACCTGGCGCTGGGCTTCAGCTACGGCTGGTGGATGAGCCACCACACCAAACACCACAACCATCCCAACCACCTGGACCTCGATCCGGACATCCTGCGCCGGGTCGTCGCCTTCTCCCCGCGCCAGGCCGACGGGGTCTCACGGCTGCGCACGTTTGTAATTGACCGTCAGGCGGCTTTGTTCTTCCCGCTGTTGGGCCTCGAGTCCGTCGGTCTGCGGGTCGGCTCGGTGATCGCGATCAGGCGCGGGGTGCCGCGCCGCCCGCGCCTGGAACTGGCGCTGCTGGCCGTGCACGCCGTCGCCTACCTCGCCGTGGTGTTCCTCACGCTCGCCCCGCTCACCGCCGTGGCCTTCGTCGCCGTGCACCAGGGCCTGTTCGGATTCTACCTGGGCTGCGTCTTCGCCCCGAACCACAAGGGCATGCCGGTGCACGACGGCGAGGAGCCCGACTGGCTCAGCCGCCAGGTCCTCACCTCGCGCAACATCCGCAGCTCACGGCTGCACGACTTCCTGTACGGCGGGCTCAACTACCAGATCGAGCACCACTTGTTCCCCGGCATGCCCCGCCCGCACCTGCGTCGCTGCCGGCCGCTGGTCATGGCGTACTGCGCCGAACTCGGCCTGCCCTACTACGAGGTGGGCGCCTTCCGCTCGTACCGCGAGGTGCTGGCGCATCTCGCCGGAGTCACCCGCGAGGTGGAGCGGCTCCGTCGCCCATCGCCCGCACTCCGTCCAGCAGCACCCGGACCAGCTGGGCGCTGAAGTCCTCGGCGACGGGCCGGCGGCGGACCAGGATGCGGATCCACAGCGCGCCGGTGAGCGCGTCCACCAGGAGCGCGGGGTCGAAGTCGGCGCGCAGCTCCCCGCGTTGCACGGCACGCGTGAAGAGCGGCTGATGCCGGCCGAGCCGGTCCTCCAGGAAGGACGTCGCCAGTTCGCGCATCGCCGGATGCCGTACCGCCCCCACCAGGGCCGCCTCCACCACGGCCCGCCGGTGCTCGTCGGCGAGCAGGTCCCGCACCCGCGCGGCGAGCGCGGTCAGGTCGCCGGAAAGGCTGCCGGTGTCGGGGAGTTCGAAGGCGAGGGTGCCCGAGTGAAGGAGCGCGTCGCGCAGCAGCTCCGACTTCGACGGCCACCAGCGGTAGATGGTCGTCTTGTTGACGCCGGAGCGCTGGGCGACGCCCTCGATCGTCAACAGGTCGTAGCCCTGGGCGGCGAGCAGATCGAGACAGGCCGTGAAGATCTCGTCGCGGCGCCGGGGGCCGCTCTGCGTGTGCGCGTTCCGGGTGGCGTCCGTGCGCGTCCTGCCCACACCTGCCTGCTTCTCGTCCGCCTGCTTCTCCTTCGCCGTCATCCCTGTCCTCGCATCCGTCTGCTCGCATCCCGTCGCCTCGCACGCCGACGCCGGCCCGAGACCGAACCGAACGCAACGTTGTGTTGCGGTGGATCCTATCCGCCTTCTACTATTGCAACGCACCGTTGCGTTGCATTCTCGGGTCCACTGTGAACAGGGGGAATCGCATGAACCCGACCACCCGACTCGTCTGTCTGCCCTACGCGGGCGGTTCGGCCGACGCCTACCGGCCCTGGTCGACCTGGCTGCCCGACGGCTGCGACCTGCTCACGCCGGACCTGCCAGGACACGGCCGCCGACTGCCCGAGACACCGCTGGAGACCCCGGCCGCCATCGTCGCGGACCTGCTGCCCCGGCTCGGCGACCCGGCACTCCCGCTGGTCCTGTTCGGGCACAGCATGGGCGCGCTGCTGGCCTACGAGCTGTGCCAGACCCTGTGCGCCCACGGCACACCGCCCCGCGCACTCGTCCTCTCCGCCCTCGGCCCGCCCGAAGTCCTGCGCGCGGAGCGGGAGTTGGCGGACGACGCGGACGCGCTCCTCGCCCATGTGGCACGGCTCGGCGCCACCCCGCCGGAAGTCCTCTCCAGTCCAGCGATGCGTGCCCTGGTGCTGCGCCCCCTCCAGGCGGACTTCCGCCTGCTCGCCGCGGCTCCTCGGACGCCCGCCAGGACGGTCTCCGTGCCCTTGTACGCCCTCGCCGGGGACCGGGACCCGGTGCATCCGCCGCACGAGGTCGCCCAGTGGGAGCGGCACGCGGCGCGCTGGCAGGGCCTGCGCGTCCTGCCCGGCGACCACTTCTTCCCCTGGCAGGGCGACGCCGTGCCCCGGCTCCTCGCCGACCTCGCGCACCCGGCCAAGTGCCTTACAGCACAGAGCCCTTGAACACCGAACACCGCCCTTGAACACCGGCAAGAACACCGCCGACAACAACGTACGGGAAGCGAAGGAGAGGTGGCACCCGATGCGGGCCACAACCGTGTGGAAACAGCCCCGTGCCTGGATCGTGGTCGTCCTGGGCTCCCTGCTCGCCGCCCTGGCCACCGTCAGCTATCTGGGCCCCGCCGCGGACCCCGAAGGGCACCTGCACGGCCTGCCCCTGGTCCTCGTCAGCGAGGACGCGGGCACCACCGGACCGACGGGCGCGGTGAACCTCGGCCGGCAGGTCACGCAGAAGGTCACCGCCGCCGACGCCCGGGACGACCGGGTCGAGTGGACCGTGGTCCCCACGCGCGCCGCCGCCGAGAAGGCCCTGGAGCGCGAGGACGCCTACGCCGCGCTGGTGGTGCCCGGCGACTTCAGCCGCCGGTCCCTCTCCCTGCTCGGCGCCGGGCAGGACGTCCGCCGCCCGGCCCTGGAGGTGCTCAGCCATCGGGGTGTCGGACCCATGGCCGCGTCCATGGCGGACAAGGCGGTACGGCAGGCCGCGGCGGCCGTGTCCCAGCAGGTGGGGACCCAACTGAGCACCCAGGCGGCGAAGTCCGCCACGCAGGGCGCCCAGGCGGCGGAGCCCGCCACGAAGGACACCCGGGCAGCGGAGCCCGCCGCCAAGAGCGCTCCGGCTGCCCCGACCGCTCCCGGCTTCCTCGCCCTCCTCCGCGACCCCGTCGAGGTGAAGGCCACCGTCCAGCAAACCGCGGGCGGCTCCGCCGGGTCCACGTCGGGCACGATTCCCCTCTACTTCACCGTGGCCCTGCTCATCTCCGGGCTGCTGCCCGCCACCCTCCTGACGATGCTGGTGGACGCCCGGCTCGGCTATCTGCCGCTGGAGATCGGACCGCGTCGGCTGCTGCGGCCCGTCGTCCGCATCTCCCGCTCGGCGACCTTCCTCGCCAAGGCGCTGCTCGGCACCGTGATGGGCTTCGCCGCGGGGGCCGTGGTCGCCGCGGTGGGCCTGTCCAGCACGGGCATCGACACCCCGGCGCAGGGCGAACTGGTCCTCTTCTGCGGCGCGGCCTGCGCCGCGACGGCCCTGGTCACCCTCGCCCTGTTCGCCGTCTTCGGGATGCCGGGCCAGGTCCTGGCGCTGCTGCTGATCACGTTGGTGGGTATCCCGCTGTCCGGCGGTGCCATCCCCGTGGAGGCGCTGCCGGGCACCCTGGACACGCTGGGCGGTCTGCTGCCGGCCCGTCATGTCGCCGACGGAGTGCGCTCGTTGATGTTCTTCGACGACGACGGCGTCCGGTCCTCCCGGGCCTGGGCCGTGCTGGCCGCGTACGCGGCGGGAGCGGTCGTCGTCGGCCTGGGACTCAGCCACTGGTACGACCGCCGCGGCTACCACCGGGCCAGGACCCACGAGTTCCAGCCGGCCGCGCAGCCCGAGCCGGCCCTGTCGTGACGCCGCCACCCGCCCCTCGAAGGTGAAGACCAGCCATGGCCACGTTCCTGACGATCTCGGGCAGCCCCGCCCCGGGCTCCGCCACCGATCACGTCCTGTCCCAGCACGTCACACCACGGCTCGTCGCCTCCGGGCACCGGACCGAGCACCTCGTCCTCAGGGAACTGCCCGCCGCGGCCCTGCTCTTGGGGCATCTCCACCACCCCCGCCTGACGCACGCGGCCGAACTCCTCGGCGCGGCCGACGGGATCGTCGTGGGGACTCCGGTCTACAAGGCCGCGTACTCGGGACTGCTCAAGACGTTCCTGGACGTCATGCCCCGAACGGGCCTGGCCGGACGGCGCGTTCTGCAACTCGTGGTGGGGCACTCCACCGCCGACGGCCGGCTGACCCACGAGGCGTTGGACACCGTCCTGGCCTCCATGGGGGCGAGCACGCCGACAGAGCGCTGCTTCGTGCCCAGCCGCACCGCGCGGGCTCTTCGGAATCCGCCGCGTGAGACCACCTCGCGTGAGGCCACCGCGCATGAGGTCACCGCGCATGCGGCCATCGGGCGCGAACTCGACGCGGCAGTCGACCGGTTGTGCACCCCGGCGGCCGACCGACCCGAGAAGAGGGCGGCATGACGCCCGGGTCCGAGACCGGCCGAACCGTCCGCCCCGGTCTGTGGGTCTACGGCGAAGACACCGCGCCGCCGATCGTGCTCGTGCACGGAGTCCGGGTCTCGGCAGCCATGTGGACACCCCACGCCCGCCGCCTCGCGCCCGAATTCCGCGTGAGCGCCGTCGACCTGCCGGGGCACGGAGCGCTCAGGGACCGTACGTTCACGCTGGCCGACGCGGCGGCGGAACTGGACGACGCGGTGCGCGAGGCGACGGAATCGACGGGTCGCAAGCCCCTGGTCGTCGGCATGTCCCTCGGCGGGTTCACGACGATGGCCCACGCGGCACGGTTCCCGGGCCACGCGGCCGCCCTGGTCCTGTGCGGCGCCACCGCCCAGCCCCGCGGCCTCAAGGGCCTCGCCTACGGGGCCGCGGCCCGGCTGAACGACTTCATCGGGCCGGAGCGCGGCGCCGCCCGGGACGAACGGCTCTTCCGCCGCCACACCACCCCGGAGTGCGCGGCGGCCGTCCTCGCCGGAGGGCTGGCCATGCGCGCTTTCGGAGAGGCGGTCCGGGAACTG
The DNA here is from genome assembly GCF_053595415.1 of Streptomyces sp. NPDC002499. NCBI lineage: Bacteria > Bacillati > Actinomycetota > Actinomycetes > Kitasatosporales > Streptomycetaceae > Streptomyces > Streptomyces sp. NPDC002499. The sequence goes on along the minus strand of NZ_JBSFXO010000011.1, from coordinate 144,617 downwards.
CGGCAGGTCGACTTCCTCGCCCTCGCCGCCCGTCTGAACCGTCCCACCCTCGTCGTCAACGGCCGCTCCGACCTCGTCTTCCGCGCCGACGAGCGCGCCTTCGTGAAGGCCCTGCGCCGCGGTGGCGCACCGGTACGGCTCCGCCACGTCCGCGGCAGTCACCTCTTCCCCATGCAGGATCCGGACGTGTTCGTGGCCCTGGTCTCGACAGCCCACAGGGAATTGACGGAACGTCAGTGACAGGCGCGCCCGATGGGAACGCAACAGCGGACAGGAGCACGGCGATGAGAGAGACGAGGGCCCTCGGCCACGTGATGGTGACCGGAGGGTCGAGCGGCATAGGGCTGGCCACGGCCCGGCTGTTCGCGGAGCGCGGCGCCAAGGTGTCCCTGATCGCGCGGGGCGAGGAGCGACTGGCCGCGGCGGCAAAGGAGTTGTCGGCCGTCGCCCGCCCGGCCGACGTCGCCGCCCGCCCCGCCGACGTGGCCGACCGGGAGGCCGTGACGCGGGCCGTCACCGAACTCGAGGAAGAGCAGGGGCAGCCCTGCGACGTCCTGATCAGCTCGGCCGGGCTCGCCCGTCCGGGGCGGTTCCTGGAGCTCTCGGACGAGGTGTTCCGGCAGATGATCGACGTCGACTACTTCGGTACGTTGCACGCCCTGCGGGCCGTGGTCCCCGGGATGGTCGAGCGCGGGCGGGGCAGTGTGGTCGCGGTGTCCTCGGCCGCCGGCCTCCTCGGCATCTACGGCTACAGCGCCTACGGACCGGCCAAGTTCGCGGTCCGCGGGCTCATGGAGTCGCTGCGGGCCGAGCTCACACCGTGCGGCATCCACGTCGGTGTCGTCTTCCCGCCGGACGTCGACACCCCCCAACTCGCCGAGGAGAACCGCTGGAAGCCGGCGGAGACCCGGGCGGTCGGCGGCACGATCAAGCCGATCCCGGCGGAGCAGGTCGCGCAGGCGATCGTGAAGGGCATCGACCGTCGGCGTTTCCTGATCTGCCCGGACCTGGGCACCCGCGCGCTGTCGAGGTTCGGCAGCGTGCTGACGCCCTTGCTCAACCGGGAGTTCGACCGAAGGGTCAGAGCGGTCAGGAAGTCCGGGCCGAACTCCTGACCGTGCGCAGCGGGTTGGGCAGCGGCAGGTAGCGCGCGTCGGCGCCGTCCGCGCCCGTCCAGCGGAGCAACAGGTTGGTCTTGCCCGGCAGTTGGGGCGCGGTGAGCAGGGCGGCGGCCTCGGGCAGGTCGTGCCGGGCCAACTCGCGGCGCACGGCGGGCCACGGGTCGAAGCCCGGCCGCGGTTCCGCCAGCGCGCCGGCGACCTCGATGAGGTTGTTGACGACCAGGCAGTACACGAGCCGCTCCCAGCCGGCCTCCCGCGACACGTCCGACAGCAGCTTCACGCCCTCCGCGTCCCGGAAGAGCGCCTGCACCGGGGTGCCGTCGGCGTCGACGGCGACCAGGGTGTTCTGCAGATGCGCCTCCAGTACGACGCCGTATTCGCCGAAGGCCGTCAGGCACGGCGGGACCACCGCCCGCAGATACGCCTCCCACCAGGCCGCGGGATCCGACAACTCTTCCAACGGACTGCCCTCGAAGCCCTCCACCAGGCCCGCCGCGAGCAGCGGTGTCGTCCCGGGCGCCAGATGGCCGCGCAACCCGTCACGCACGAGGACGGCGAGCTCCTCGAAGGCGAAGTCGGCGGTGCGGTAGCCGCGGTCACTCAACCAGGCTGCCGGGGTCTCCGTCGCGGCGGAAGCCGAAGCGACCGCAGCGCCCTCGTCCACCGATGCGGACGCCGAAGGCACCCCGGCACCCTTGTCCATCGCGGCGAACGCCGAGGTCACCGCCGCGTCCGTGCGCCGCAGTTTCAGCAGGTCGTGGCGCCACAGCCGGCGGATGTCGTTGGTGATGCGCACATCGAGGCTGAACTTCAGGAACAGGTCGCGCTCGGGGGCGTACACCGTGCGGATCGCGGCCGTCGGCCAGGTGTCGAAGGCGGTCGTGCCGAGGCGGATCAGCCGGCCGTCCGCGAAGGCCGCCGCGAGGTCGGCGCCGAGCAGGTCGAGCTGCCAGGGGTGGGCGGGCAGCAGGCGGTAGCCGGGCGGGGCCTCACCGAGGGTGTCCAGCGCCGAGGTGTCGCCCTCCTCGACGACGGTGTCCGCGCGCACCCCGAGCAGCGTCAGCGGGAAGTCGGCGTACGCCTCGGGGGCGTACGGCAGCCAGCCGGCCACCGGGCCGCCGCCGCGCGCCTTGGGGGCCGGGTGGTAGGGGTGGCCGGTGATCAGCGACTGCTCGGAGCGCCGGTACGGGTCCTCCGGCGCCGTCGCCCCGGCGCGGGCGGTGAGCAGCGCGGCGACCGCGTCCCGGCTGTCGGTGATCTCGGCGGGCAGCTCGTGGTTGGACAGGCCCGTCGTGCGGCGCAGCTCCTCGGCGACGAGTTTGACCAGCTCGGTGTGGCCGACGCGGTGCCAGCGGCCGGCCGCGTACACCTCGGGCTCGGCCGGTCGTCGCTCGCCACGCACGCGTAGGAGACGATTCACGCCGGGCAGACGGTACTCGTGGCGCCCGCCGCGCTCGGTGAGCGGCTCGGCCACCTCGCGCAGCAGGCAGTTCAGGAGCGGTGCGGCGGCGTACGCGTCGGCGCGGGCCGGGACATCGGCGTCGTCACCGGCGGCCGGGGGGATGAGAACCACGCGATCCACTCGATCCATTCGTGCCCAGAGGTCCGTACAGGCGAAGATGATCAGTATGTATGCCGTCACTCCCCGTTCGTGACGCCCTACTCGTACCCGAGGAGCCCGCCCGTGCACCGTCCCCACCCCACGGAGGCCGTGGTCGCCGACGAGCTGGCCGTCGTACGTCCCGACCTCCTGTCACGGTACGCGGCCGAGCTGCCGGGCGCCCGGGCGGCCGTGCTGACCCGGCTGTGGCGGGCGCTGGCCCATGAGCCGCTGCCGTGGATCACCGGCCGCGCGCCGGGCCGCGAGGGGACCACCCTGCGCCTGCGCGACGGCCGCCGGCTGCACGGGCCGCTCGCCGACCCGTACGCCACGTCCGGGTACGTCACCGTCGTACGACTCGACGAGAGCGCCTACGACCATCCGGCGCGGTTGATGACCGACCTCGGCGTACCGCACGGCACCGGCTTCGCGACCGAACTGGCGCACAGCGTCGCCTCGTTGGCGCTGTCACGGGCCGATCAGGAGGAGCCCGCGAAGGAGTGGCCGGCGAGCGACTGGGAGTGGGAGCAGCGGGTGGTCGACGGGCATCCGTACCACCCCAACTGCCGTTCCCGGCCCGGCTTCTCGGTGGCCGAGCAGCTCGCCTACGGGCCCGAGCACCGGCCGGTCGTCGAACTGGGCCTGGCGTCCCTGCGGGCGTCGGAGTGCCTGGTGACGGGCGTCTGGCCGGCCGAGATGCGGGACGGGGAGCGGCTGTTGCTGCCCGTGCATCCCTGGCAGGCGCACCACGTGCTCAAGCGGACCCGCAACGAGGGTCCGCGCGCCCACCCGTTGATGTCGCTGCGCACGCTCGCCATGCAGGACGGCCCGCACGTCAAGACGGCGCTCAGCGCCCGACTGACCTCCTCGGTGCGGGACATCTCGGTCTACTCGATCGGCATGTCGGCGACCCTGTCCGCGTTCGCGGAATCCCTCGCCGCCCGCTCGGACGGACTGCTGCACGTCACCCGCACGTTGGGCGCGGCCACCGCGGACTCCCCCGATCTCGCGGCCGTACTGCGGGAGTCACCGCAGACGTACGCGGCCACGGAACGCGGCGAGCGGGTCGTGCCGGTGGCCGCGCTCGCCACCACCGAGCTGCCCGATTCCCCCGCCTGGCTCGCCGAGTTCACCCGCCTCACCCTCACGGTCGGTTTGCGCCTGCTGGAACAGGGCGTGGCCCTTGAGGCACACGGCCAGAACCTCCTGGTCGTCCTGTCGGACTCGGGTGCCCCCCTGCGCCTGGTCTACCGCGACCTCGCCGACATCCGGGTCAGCCCCGTCCGGCTGGCCCGGCAGGGCATCCCGGACCCCGGGCTGACCGGCCGGGTCGTCACCGACGACGAAACGTCTCTGCGCCGCAAGCTGTTCGGGTCCCTGGTGGCCGGGGCGCTCGCGGCCACCGCGGGTTCGGCACCGGCGTTGCGGACCGCGCTGGAGAGTGCCGTACGACTTCTGCCGCGCACCCCCGACGTGGCCGCGCTGCTCGAAGAGCCGCTGCCCGCGAAGGCGTTGACGCTGATGCGGCTGTCGCCGGGCACTCCCGGGGACCAGTGGATGGAGCTGCCCAACCCCCTTCGCTGACCGCCGTTTTGGAGCACGGCACCTTTGATCAATAAGATCCGCCGATGATCAGAACTCAACGGCTGGCGGCAGGAGTGTGCGCCCTGCTCGCCGCCATGGCGGCCGGGCTCGCGTTCCCGGCCGCGGCAGCCGCCGGCGAACCCACGGGCGAGAGCGTCGCGAAAGTCGATCTCGTCCTCGACGTCAGCGGGTCCATGCGGGCCCGGGACATCGACGGCGGGACCCGGATGGCGGCGGCGAAGCAGGCGTTCAACGAGGTGCTCGACGCGACGCCCGAGGAGGTCCAGCTCGGCATCCGCACCCTCGGCGCCAACTACCCGGGCGACGACCAGAAGACGGGCTGCAAGGACACCGCGCAGCTCTACCCGGTCGGTCCGCTGGACCGCACCGAGGCCAAAACGGCGGTGGCGACCCTGTCGCCGACGGGCTGGACGCCGATCGGTCCCGCGCTGCTCAAGGCGGCCGACGACCTCGGCGAGGACGCGGGCTCCAAGCGGATCGTGCTGATCAGTGACGGCGAGGACACCTGCGCCCCGCTCGACCCGTGCGAGGTGGCCCGCGAGATCGCGGCCAAGGGCATCGGCATGACCATCGACACCCTCGGCCTGGTGCCGAGCACCAAGCTGCGCAAGCAGCTCAGTTGCATCGCCGAGGCGACCGGCGGGACGTACACCTCGGTCGAGCACACCGACGAACTCACCGACAAGGTCAACCAGTTGGTGGACCGGGCGGCCGACCCGGTGGTGACGCCGGTGGCCACCGAGGGCGCCGACTCCTGCGCGAAGGCGCCGACGCTCAAGTCCGGTCTCTACACGGACCGCGAGGAGTTCGGACAGCAGCGCTGGTACCGGGTGGACGTCAACCCCGGTCAGGAGCTGCGCACTTCGGTGAGCGTGTCGGCGGACCGGGCGATGAACCCGGACTACGGCGTGCTGCTGCGGGCGGTCACGACGCACGGCCGCGAGATCGTGCGCGGCGAGGCCTCGGGCACCGGCCGCACGGACGTGATCTCGACCGGGCTGCGCTATCCGAAGGCGGAGAGCGACGACGAGGACGCCCCGGCCGAGGCCGTGTGCATCCAAGTCACCAACTCCTACTCGGCGGCGGCCGGGGTGAAGACCACGCCCGGTATGCCGGTGGAGCTGACGGTGGACGTGGTCGACGCGCCCTCGAAGGCGAGCGACGTGGCCTCCTTCGGCCTCGGACGCGGCTGGTGGCTGCTCGGGCTGCTGGTGCTGGTCGGCTTCCTGGCCGGCGTGCTCTGGGGCTGGCTGTCCCGCTGGCGGCTCGCGGTCTGGAGGACCAACTGATGCGGATCACACGAGTGTTGGGCGCGGCCCTGCTGACGCTGGGCCTCGCCGCCTGGCCGGCCGCGGCCGACTCCACCCCGTCGCCGAGCGCGTCGGACGACACCTCGGCGCCGACCTCGGCGGGCACGTCGTTCCGTACGGCGGCCGAGTTCGAGCAGGGCCAGCAAGCCACCGCCAGTGCCTCCACGGGCGACTACCTGTACTGGTCGTTCCCGGCGGACGCCGGTCAACGCCCCACCGTCAAGGCGACGGTGAAGCTGCCGGACGCGCACGCCGCCCAGACCTGGCAGCTCGACGTGTACGACGGACTGCGCCGCCGCCAGGCCTGCCAGTACGGGGCGCAGTCCCGCACCGCGGCCCAGGGCGCGACCTCGGTCGAGCTGTCCTGCACGCTGCGGACCGTCCGTGCCTGGTCGGAGACCTGGGCGAACGACCCGCTGCCGGGCACGTACTACCTCCGGCTGACCGCGGTGAACCTCGCCACGGCCGACCTGGGTCTGCCGGTGAGCACCGAGGTGCGGGTCGACTCCAAGGACGTCGGCGGTTCGGCGGCGGTGGACGGCTCGCTGGCGAAGCCGCTGGTGCCGGGGATCGCGGTGAAGTCCGACTCCGAGGACGGCGAAGAGGATTCGTCGACGTCCGCCGTGCTGTCCAGCATCGAGCCCGATGACGGCTGGTCCTCCGGCTGGTGGTCCGACCGCTGGGTGTGGACCGCGGTGGGCGGCGTGCTGGCCGCGCTGGCCGGCGTCGGCGGATACGCGCTGACGCGCGGTTCGGGACGTCCGTCACGGATGCCTCCCGGCGCCTGACGGTACGTCAGGAGGCCCGCCGAACCTGGGGTACGGCGGGCCTCCTGCATGTCCGGAGGCTCCACGGTCCGCAGCACTCCCGGCGTCCTCAGAGATCCCGCAGCACCTTCGCCAGCATGCCCTCGCCGGTCACCTCGATCCGTCCGTCCCGCACCGCCTCGGCCACGCTCGACTCCCCGGCGCCGACGGCCACGCACGTCCCGATGTCCAGGACCAGCCGGGCGTCGGGCTCGCCGGGCGCGGGTCCGTCGCCGTAGACCGGGCCGTCCTCGGCACCGACGTACAGGTGGAAGTCCCCCTCGTCCAGCCGGACTTCGACGACTCCCTCCCCCACGTCGCCCAGCTCGCGCAGGGAGCGCAGCATCGGCAGAGCGAACCAGTGGGCGCGTACCGCGTCCGTGGGGCGCCGCTCGCCCAGCTCGGCCTGCCCCCATGCCCCGAGCGCTTGCAGCACCGGCAGCAACTCCCGGCCGCGCGGGGTGAGTTCGTAGACGTAGGCCGCGCCGGGCGGGGGCAGCCGGCGGCGGGTGGTGAGGTCGTCGCGTTCCATGCCCTTCAGCCGGGAGGCGAGTACGTCCGTGCTCACGCCGGGCAGGTCGGCGTGCAGGTCCGTGTAGCGGCGCGGTCCTGCGAGCAGTTCCCGGACGATCAGCAGGGTCCAGCGGTCGCCCACGACGTCGAGGGCCCGGGCGGCGGAACAGTACTGGTCGTAGCTTCGGCGTGGTGACATGCGACGCAGTCTAGACATGTCGTTGGACTTTCCAAGCTCGAACTTGGTAAAACCAAGCAACACACGTAACCGGAGGGGCGAGCGCGCATGGAGTTCCGGCAGTCGAACAAGCTCAGCGAGGTCTGTTACGAGATCCGCGGCCCGGTGATCGAGCAGGCCAACGCGTTGGAGGCGGCGGGCCACAGCGTGCTGCGCCTGAACACCGGCAATCCCGCCCTGTTCGGCTTCGAGGCGCCGGAGGAGATCCTCCAGGACATGATCCGCATGCTCCCGCAGGCGCACGGCTACACGGACTCGCGCGGCATCCTCTCCGCCCGCCGCGCCGTCGCCCAGCGCTACCAGGAGCGTGGCCTGGAGGTCGGGGTGGACGACGTCTTCCTCGGCAACGGCGTGTCCGAGCTGGTCTCGATGGCCGTACAGGCGTTGGTCGAGGACGGCGACGAAATCCTCATCCCCGCTCCGGACTTCCCCCTCTGGACCGCCGTCACCACCCTGGCCGGCGGCAAGGCGGTGCACTACCTCTGCGACGAACAGTCGGACTGGTACCCGGACTTGGACGACATGGCGGCGAAGATCACGGACCGCACCAAGGCCGTCGTCATCATCAACCCGAACAACCCCACCGGCGCGGTCTACCCGAAGGAGATCATCGAGGGCATCCTCGATCTGGCCCGCCGGCACGGCCTGATGGTCTTCGCCGACGAGATCTACGACCAGATCCTCTACGACGACGCCGTGCACCACTCGGCCGCCGCGCTCGCCCCCGACCTGGTGGTTCTCACCTTCTGCGGCCTGTCGAAGACGTACCGCGTGGCGGGGTTCCGCTCGGGCTGGCTGGTGGTCACCGGACCGAAGCAGCACGCGAAGAACTACCTGGAGGGCCTGACCATGCTGGCCTCCATGCGGCTGTGCGCCAACGCGCCCGCCCAGTACGCCATCCAGGCCGCGCTCGGCGGCCGCCAGTCCATCCACGAACTGACCGCGCCGGGCGGCCGGTTGAACGAACAGCGCAGCGTGGCCTGGGAGAAGCTGAACGAGATCCCCGGTGTGTCCTGCGTACGGCCCAAGGGCGCGCTCTACGCGTTCCCACGTCTGGACCCCAAGGTGCACAAGATCCACGACGACGAGAAGTTCGTCCTGGACCTGCTGCTGCGGGAGAAGATCCAGGTGGTCCAGGGCACCGGCTTCAACTGGCCGACCCCCGACCACTTCCGCATCCTCACGCTGCCGTACGCGGACGACCTGGAGGCGGCCATCGGTCGGATCGGGCGGTTCCTGAGCGGATACCGGCAGTAGTCGCCGCCTGTTTGCCGATTCGCGGTCGCGGCGCGGGGGGATGCCATAGAGTGCCGCCACTGATCTCGGGGATCGGGGGATGGGGGAACCCCAGATGTTCATGTCTCCTCGGCGTGCTTCACGCACGCCGTCGGACTTACGCAACCGGCTCGCTCTGCTGGTCCTGCTTCTCGTCGTCGTGGGCAGCCCGTGGGTGCAACGGCCGGTCAGCGACTACTACTTCCGGCGCTACTACGCCCTGCTGATCGACGACGGGCCCCGACGCTGGTTCGTCCAGGCGGTGTTCGTGCCGGGCTGGGGCTACTCCCCCGACAATTTCGGCGGCGTCGGCTACCTGCTCGTGAACGACGTCGCCACCGTGCTGCTGCTCGCGGGGATCGTCTTCCTCACCCTGCGGCTGTCGGCCCGCCGAGGGCCCGGGGTGATCGGCAGTCTCCTCGCGGGCGTACTGGCCTCGGAGTTCGTGGCCCTGCTGCAGTGCGCCCTGCCCGGCGCCTTCGTTCCGGACTCCTGGGACCTGGCGTTCTCCGGCGAGCTGACGAAGAACCTGCTGCGCTCGGGCCTCATCTTCGGGCTTGCGGTCGGCGTGCTGCTCGCCCTCCTCACCGCCCGTTCGCCAAGATCGCACGCCGCCAAGCCAGTTGACGTCGCGAAGGCGTCACTCCGTCGGAGGAACAAGGGAGGGCTCGGTATGACGACCGCGCCGGGCTACATGCCGGTCGGGAGCGCACCGGGTGACGTCACCCGCTATCTGTGCGCCGCGGCCTACGTCGACGAGGGGTTCGCCGACCGGGTGGTGGAGGGTGTCCTGGCCGACGAGGCCAGCGCCGTGGCTCCCTCACCCGGTGTCGATCTGGTGGCGGTGACGCGCCACTGTCTGTCGGCCCAGGACCTCCGGTACCAGCGTGATCTGCGTCTGGCGACGGCCTTCGGGGCCGTGGCCCTCCTGGCACCGCTGTGGCTCGTCTTCGTCATGGTGTTCCTGTCGGTCGCCCAACGGGGCGGCGTACAGCAGAGCTTCGCCACCCGCGGCCAACGCCAGCCCGGCAGCCGCGTGTTGGTGAACACCGCCGTCACGGTCGGGGTGGTGGTGATCTTCGCCTTCTACCTCGGTGTCGTCTTCTCGTCCCTGCCCGTGGGCGGCTTCGTGAGCTGGCTGCTCGGCTCCTACCTCGCCGGGGTGCCCGCCGTCCTCGCGTCCGTCGGCGCCGCGGGATTCGCGTACGCGACCGTCGTACGGCACGACCTCGACGTCGACCGGCTGCTGCGCACCACGATGACCCGCGAGACCTTCGCCCGGCAGCCCCGCCCGACCGTTCCCCGGCGCAAGTGGATCGCCGCGCGGCTGGCGGCCATCAAGGAGGCGCGGGACGGCAACGTCACCGTGTACAGCGGTTACAGCCCCTTCATCGGCTACTCGGCGACCAGCTCCAAGTGGACCGTCGCCGTACCGCTGTTGCCCGCCGAGGACCCCGTCGGGATGAGCCGACGCCCGGCCGAGCCACGGCCGTTCACGGTCGCCGAACTCGTCGGCCACGTACGCGAACAGCTCCGCCTGGTGGCCGTGCGCGACGGCGCCGACGGGACGCCGTCGGACCGGGCCTCGGTGCCTGTCCCGGGCCCGACGCCGGCTTCGGCCGACGGGGAGTCCCTGGGCTCCCTCGTCATCGAGGACCGGATCTTCGCGAGCGGCACGACCATCGGTGACGACGACCGGTTTATCAGAAGCACGACGCTCGCCCCGGCGGCCCGCCTGTCGCCCGAGGCCGTCGAGCGGATCATGCTGCGTCCGAGCGGCACGGTCCGGCACTATCTCGCGATCCATGTACCGCTGTGGGGCGGCGACGTCGTACCGAGCGTCTTCCTGCACTTCTCGACCCTGGGCAGGACGCTGCACCTGCACATCGACAACCACGTGCTCGGCCCGGTGAGCGCCGCGTACCACGTCGTGGACCGCCTGCGCGACCCGCTCACGCCCGAGCGGCAGCGCGGCCTGCTGGTGACCGCCCTCTTCCACACGGCCCCGGCGTTCTTCGCCGCGCCGTTCCGGGCCCTGCGCCACGCCCGTTTCGAGGCCCGCCACAACCGGCGGATGTCCGACGAGATCAAGGCCATGGAGCAGGACCCGGTCTACGACTACGGCGCCCGACTGAGCATCCGCGAAACGGCGTTGAGCCCCGACTACCACAACTACTTCCAGGTCGTGGACGCCGAACGGATCACGTCCCTGGTGCAGCGCCACACCTTCGCCGCCATCCGCGAGTTCCTCGACGCGCGCGGCTACGACACCAACGACTTCCGCGCCCAGCAGCAGACCATCCTCAACCAGGGCCTCATCCAGCAGGGCGGGACGAGCATCATCGGCAACCAGGCGATCGGGACGGGCGCGACCGCCACGCAGAACATCCCGCAGCAGCCCGGCGCGACCGCCCTCAGCGGCGCCGGCGGCTCCGGCGGCTCCGGCGGCTCCGGCGGCACGAACAAGTAGGGGGTCCTCATCATGCAGAGCGACGACGGCCGACTCGATCCTCCCGTCAACAACGGTGTCGTGATCAACGGCGGCACGCAGTACGTGGGCAACCAGGCCGTGGGACACGGCGCCCAGGCGTTCTCGGGCTCGGTCTCCTTCCAGCCGCAGGACGCCGAGCAGTCCGCCCGTACCACCCAACTCCTCGCCTACGTCGAGCAGTTGCTGACAGAGCACCGCGCGGCCCTCGCCGACCCCGAGGCCACCACCAGGGAGCTGCGACGCCTGCGCGAGGAACTGGAGGAGCCCGAACCGCAGCCGTCGGTCCTCCAGCGCGCCCTCGACCGCCTGAACGCGTTCGTCCAGCCGGTGACCCCGCTGGTCGTGGCGGTCGGCCAGCTCACCCAGTCGGTACAGGGGCTGCCGGGACTGTCGGGGCACTGAGACCCGAAGGGCAGGGGCCTCGGGACGGCCGTCCGGCCCAGCCCGTCCTGCGGGTCTCCGGCACCCTGTGGCACGGTGCCGGTAGGCGAGCGGGAAGGGCGCGGACGTGGGTGATCTCTTTCTGGTCCGGCACGGGGAGACCGAGTGGTCCCGGTCCGGCCGGCACACGGGTTCGACGGATGTGCCCCTGACCGAACACGGGCGCGAGGAGGCCCGGTGGCTGGTCCCACTGATCCGCTCGCACCGCATCGGCGCCGCCTTCGTCAGCCCGATGCAGCGGGCGCGGGAGACGGCGGAACTGATCGGGGTGCACGACGCCCGGGTCGATGTCGACCTGCGCGAATGGGACTACGGCGGGTACGAGGGCATCACGACCGTCGAGATCCAGCGCACCCGTCCGGGCTGGTTCCTGTTCACGGACGGGGTCGCGCCGGGCCCGCCGGACCATCCCGGGGAGACCCCGGAGCAGGTGGGGGCACGCGCCGACCGGGTGCTGGCCCTGGTGGACGCGGCACACGCCAACACCGAGGGCGTCGTCCTGCTGGTGGCCCACGGCCACTTCCTACGGGTGCTCACGGCCCGGCGGCTGGGGCTCGCCCCGTCGGCCGGGGCGCTGTTCCAGCTGGCGACCGGGACGGTGTGCCGACTGGGCACGGAGCACGGGCGACCGGTGATCTCGGGGTGGAACGTCCGGCCCCCGTCGTAATCACCGCCGCCCGCACTGTCAGACCCCGGTCGTACGCTTCGAATGGGCCGTCTCCCGACGGTCCACCCATGACGGACCCCCGGGAAGGAGCACGCCGTGACACGCCCGCCGACCGCCGCCCAGCGGCGTGTCATCGACGCCGCCGATCCCGTCACCGGACGCCTGAGGGGTACGGAGACGCAGCTCGCGACCCTGGTCAAGTACGGCCTCGCCTTCCGCCACCCAAGGCCGCCGCACGACCACTTCCTCACCCCGGCCGGGCACCGCATACGGGAGTCGGAGCCGACCGCGCCGCCGCCTCCGTCCCCGCCGGCCGAGCCCGAGGCGCCCGCCGCCACGGGCGTGTTCGCCGCGCGGGTCGGCGGGGAGCCGGAGGGCGCGCTCGCCTCGCCCGCCCGCACCCGTGAGGTGCACAGCGCCTGGCAGGGCCTGCTGGAGCTGCGCCGGATGACCAATCCGGACGGGGCCACCGACCGGCCGTGCGGCTGGGAGCGGAGCCATCTGGTGCCGGCCGCCGCGCTCGCCCTGGAGGCGGCGGGTCACCGCCCGGCGGGGGCGGACGGGGCCGGCTACCGGGTGCGCGCGACCCCGCAGCCGGAGGCAGTCGCCGTGCACGAGCCGGATCCCGAGGCGCTGCGGGCGTGCGCGGACACGCTGGAGGGGGCGGGATGGCAGGTGGGCGCGTACACGGAACCGCGGACGAGGGCCCGTTATCTGCTGGCCTCCCCGCGCCGCGTGTGAGGGACATGCCAAGATCGGTCGGTCAGGCGGTCGTGGCAGACGTCCACGACCAGAGAGGGAAGCCGTGAGTGAACCGTTCTCCGTTCCGGTGACCGTCCGCGGATACGAGACCGACGTCCAGGGACACCTCAACCAGAGCGTCTATCTCAACTACGGGGAGCACGCGCGCTGGTCGTTGCTCCACGCGGCCGGAATCAGCCAGGCGCGCCTGGTCGGCCAGGGCGTGGGTCCGGTGGCCCTGGAGACGACCATCCGCTTCCGCCGCGAACTGCTCGCGGGCGACGAGGTCGAGGTGACGTGTGTCTTCGTCTTCGGCGAGGGCAAGACGTTCCGCGTCGAACAGACCATCCGCAAGACGGACGGCACGGTCGCGGCCGAGATAACGGCGGTGGGCGGCCTGATCGACCTCGAGGCACGACGACTGGTGCCGAACCCCCGACAGGTCCTGGAGGAACTGGCGGAGGATCCGAAGCTGCTCAGCCGCTGACACCGGCCGGCAGTCCGTACGAACCTGCGCGTCGAGCGGCAGCGTCGGCCAGGCGGCGATCCTCTTCATGGCCGGAGCGTACGTCGCACCCCTGCTCGACCGCCGGAGGCCTACCCGTCCACCAACTCCGGTGCGTGCTCGGTGTCGTACTTGGCGCGGGCGTCGGCGACGTAGTGGCGGTTGCGCTCCGCCCAGTCGGTGAGGCGCTGGAGGGTCTCGTGCAACTCGAGGGCCACCGGGGTGAGTTCGTACTCGACCTTGGGCGGGACCGTCGGGTGGACGGTACGGGTGACGAGGCCGTCGCGCTCCAGGTTGCGCAGGGTGAGGGTCAGCATGCGGCGGCTGATGCCCTCGATGCCGCGCTCCAACTCGGTGAAACGGATGGGGCCGTGGGCCGCCGCGACCAGGATCTGGACGCTCCATTTGCCGGCGACCCTGTCAAGAACTTCACGGACCGGGCACGCATGCGCGTTCACTGCCTGGACCGTTACACCGGTGTTCCTCTGGGACATCGAACTGCCTCCTTACGCCTCTCCTCATAGTCACTCACGATGCACCCAGTTACAAGTAGTGCACTCAGTTACCGATCCGCGAGGAGAGCGAAGGCCATGTCGACCGCGATCAAGTCGACGGCACCGGCCGTGCCGTCACGAACGTACTCCCGCTGGGCGTCCCTCGTCGTCCTGTGCGCGGGAACGCTGATGACGATCCTGGACGGCAACATCGTCACCGTCGCCATGCCGGCCATCCAGAACGACCTCGGCTTCTCGGGCCCCGGTCTTGCCTGGGTCGTCAACGCCTATCTCATCCCCTTCGGCGGACTGCTCCTGCTGGTCGGCCGGCTCGGCGATCTCGTGGGCCGCAAGCGGATGTTCGCGACGGGGCTCGCCGTGTTCACCGCCGCGTCCGTGCTGTGCGGGGTCGCCACCAGCCAGGGCATGCTGATCGCGGCCCGTGCCGTGCAGGGCGTCGGCGGCGCGATGACCGCGGCCGTGGTGCTCGGCATGCTGGTCTCGCTCTTCCCCGAACCGCGCGAACAGGCCCGTGCCATCGCGGTGTTCAGCGCGGTCGGTGCGGCGGGCGGAGCGCTCGGCACATTCCTCGGCGGAGCGCTCACCCAGGCCCTGAACTGGCACTGGATCTTCCTGATCAACCTCCCGATCGGCGCCGTCGCCCTGATCGCCGCTCTCCGCGTCCTCGCCCCCGAGCAGGGCGCCGGCCTCGGCAAGGGCGCCGACTACCCGGGTGCCGTGCTGGTCACCGGCGCGCTGATGCTGGCCGTGTTCGTGATCGTCGGCTCCGGCGACCGCTCGCTCACCACCACGCTCCTCCTCGGCGCCCTCGCCCTAGCCCTGCTGCTGGCGTTCACGCTCCGCCAGGCCCGCGCGGCCCGCCCGCTGCTGCGCCTGCGCCTGTTCCGCTCCCGGCTGCTGAGCGGCGCCAACGCCGTCCAGATCCTGATGATCGCGGCGATGTTCGGCTTCCAGTTCATCGGCGCGCTCTACGTCCAACGCGTCCTCGGCTTCGGCGAGTTGCTCACCGGAACGGCGTTCCTGCCGGCCCCGATCGCGATCGGCGTGCTGATGCTGGGCCTGTCGGCACGGACCGTCGGCCGGTTCGGACCGTACCGCGTGCTGCTGGCCGGGCTCGTCCTCGTCGTCGCCGGGATGGCGCTGCTGAGCCGGGCCCCCGCCGACGGTTCGTACGCCGTCGACGTACTGCCGGCGCTTCTGCTGCTCGCCGCCGGGTTCGCCGCCGCGATGCCCGCGCTGACCGGGCTCGCCATGTCGGGTGCCCTGGAGGAGGACGCGGGGCTCGCGTCGGGACTGTTCAACACCACGCAGGTGGTGGGCGGTTCGCTCGGTCTGGCGGTGCTGTCGGTCCTGGCGGCCGACCGCACGGACACGCTCCTCGGCCGGGGCGAGGAACTGGTCGCGGCGACGGCCGCCGGCTACCGGCTGGCGTTCGGCGTGGGGGCCGCGCTCGCGGCGGGCGCGCTGGTGCTCGCGGCGGCGGTGCTGCGACCGCGGCGGGACTGACCTGCGCGGCACCGCGCCGGAGGGGCGGCGGGACCCCCGTTCCCGCCGCCCCTCCGGCATGCCTCCGCCGCCGTCCACGGGCAGCGCGGGGCTCACGACACCCCGAACGCCTCCCGGTGATCCACCACCCACTCCCGGTACGTCCGCGCCGCCCGCCCCAGCACCTCCGGCACATCCTCGGTGACGACATCGTTCCCGCCGTCCTGGATGAAGCGCGCGGCGATCACGAGAGCGTCCGCGTAGTCCTCGCCCAGCCCGGCGGCGAGCAGCTGCTCACGCCGCTCCTCGGGCGACAGGTCGCGGAGTTGCACCGGGCGGCCGAGGATCTCGCCGAGAACGGCGGCCTGTTCGTGCGCGGAGAGCGTCTCGGGGCCGGTCAGGGTGTACGTCCGTCCCGAGTGCCGTGGGTCGAGCAGCGCGGCCACCGCGATCTCGGCGACGTCCCGCGGGTCGACGACGCCCTGCTTCCCGCTGCCCATCATGTTGAGCGCGGGCGTGCCCTCTTGGATGGTCTGCGACCAACTCAGCGTGTTGGAGGCGAAGTTGGAGGGGCGCAGGATCGTCCACTCCAGGCCGCTCGCCTTGACCGCCTCCTCGCCGTGCAGATGCCAGGTGCCGAACCCGCCGACGCGCGGGGCGCCTTCACCCTCGCCCTCGCCCTCGCCCTCGCCCTCGCCCGACGGAGGATCACCCGCACCCAGACGGGGGTCGCCCGTGCCGATCGCCGACAGCTTCACGATCCGCCGGACGCCAGCCGCCCGCGCCGCGGCAACCAGTCCCCGGTCGTGCTCCACATCGTCCGGTCCGAACACGCCCACCAGGAACGCGGCCTCCGCGCCGGCCATCGCCGCCTCGACCGAGGCCCGGTCGCGGTGATGGCCCGGCGCGGTCTCCACGCCCGAGGGCACCCGGGCCCCCGCCGGGTCCCGGCTCAGGGCGCGCACCTTCTCGCCGCGCGCCGCGAGCTGTCGTACGACTTCACTGCCGATGGTGCCCGTGGCACCGGTCACAAGGATCATGTCCACAACGGTGGGCGGTGGCCGCCTCGGATCTCTTGGAGATTCCGGCACGGTTCCCCGGCCCGCGGGGTGTGCGGGGCGCCTACGGTGGAGGGGTGACGTATGCCGTGTCCCGCCAGATCCTGCCCACGCCCGAGACGCTGCGCCCGTGGGTCGCGGGCATCGGGACCGTGACGGTCGACGACGTGCCGACGGAGACGTTCATCCATCTCCCGGAGGCGGCCACCAAGGTGGTCATCCGCGGCGAGGCGAGCGGCAACCGCAGCATCCTGGTCGTCGGACCGCGCGCCCGCGCCTCGTACCACCGGGGCAAACGCTTCATCTCCTGCGTGGAGTTGCGGCTCGCCCCCGGCACCGTCCGCCCCCTGCTCGGCATCCAGGCGGTCGAACTCGTCGGCCGTGCGGTGCCGTTGGGGGATCTGCCCAGTGTCACCGCGCGCCAACTGGCCACGGAACTGCGCCGGCTGGACCCCGAGGAGTCGCTGGCGCACCTCACCCGGGCGCTGCCCGAGCGGCTCGCCTCCACCGCCGACCGGGCGCGGACCGAGTTGGTGCGCGCGGGCGTCGACGCGATGTCCATCCGCTCCGGGCACGTCCCCGCGCACGTCGGTGACGTGGCCCGCGAACTCGCCGTCAGCGAGCGGCAGTTG
The DNA here is from genome assembly GCF_053595415.1 of Streptomyces sp. NPDC002499. Lineage (NCBI taxonomy): Bacteria > Bacillati > Actinomycetota > Actinomycetes > Kitasatosporales > Streptomycetaceae > Streptomyces > Streptomyces sp. NPDC002499. The sequence continues at coordinate 127,614 of NZ_JBSFXO010000011.1, read as the reverse complement.
CGCAACCTGTTCGCCGAAGGCGTCGGCCTCTCCCCCAAGCACTACGCCCGCATCAGCCGCGTCCGGACGGTCCTCGACCATGCCACCACCCGCTCCTGGGCCGACCTCGCCGCCGCCACCGGCTACTACGACCAGGCGCACATGACGACGGACTTCCGCACCCTGATGGGCGTCCCGCCCCGCTCGTACTTCACCGGCCGGCTGCCCCAGGCCACGCCCTGCCAGGTGCTCCCGCGGCGCTGAAAATCGGCTGCGGGGACGGCCGGGCGGCTGGGATGCTCCGGATCATGTCCGCACGACGCGTCAAGGCAAGTCTCTACCTCTCCGTCGACATCGAGGCCGACGGCCCGATCCCCGGCCCCTACTCCATGCTCAGCTTCGGTGCCGCCGTCGCCGGGGTGCAGGACGCCGACGGGTTCACGGCCTCGGATCCGGAGCGGCGGACCTTCTATCGCGAACTGCACCCGATCAGCGAGGAGTTCGTCCCGGAGGCGTTGGCGGTCAGCGGCCTCGACCGGGAGCGGCTGCGGACCGAGGGCGCCGAACCGGCCGTCGCGCTGGGCGAGTTCACCGAGTGGGTCCGTGAGGTGGCCGCGGAGGCCGGCGCGCAGCCCGTCATGTGCGGCTATCCGGCGTCGTACGACTGGACCTTCCTGTACTGGTACTTGATCCGCTTCACCAGTTCGAGTCCCTTCGGGCACTCGGGCTGTCTGGACATGAAGACGCTGTACGCGACCAAGGCGGGGGTGCCGCTGCGGGCGGTGGCGAAGGGCACGATGCCGCGCCATCTGCTGTCGCGGCGCCGGCACACCCATCACGCCCTGGACGACGCCGTCGAGCAGGCCGAGCTGCTGGCCAACCTCATGGCGTGGCAGGGCGGTTCACCCACCACCCGGCAGTGACGTCCTTGACTCAGCGGGCCGCCGCGATCTCCTCGCCCGCCTCCATCGGATGGGTCACGTCCTGTGCGTCCCGCTGCCTGCCCAGGTGGTTGAAGAGCAGGTTCAGCACGACGGCGGCTACGCAGCCCGTCGAGATGCCGGAGTCGAGCACGATCCGTACGGTCTCCGGGAAGGCGTGGTAGAAGTCCGGCGCCGTGATCGGGACGATGCCGACGGCCAGGGAGACGGCGACGATCAGGACGTTGTTGTCCTTCTCGAGGCCGGCCCGGACCAGGGTCTGGATGCCGCTCGCGGCGACCGAGCCGAAGAGGACGACACCGGCACCGCCGAGCACCGGGCGCGGTACGACCGCGATCAGCGAGGCAGCCATCGGGCACAGGCCCATCAGGACCAGGAAGGCACCGCCGGTCGCGACCACGAACCGGCTGCGGATGCGGGTCATCGCGACCAGGCCGATGTTCTGCGCGAAGGCGCTGCACATGAAGCCGTTGAAGAGGGGGCTGAGGGCCGAGCCGAGCGTGTCGGCGCGCAGGCCCGCGGCGATGGTCCGTTCGTCCGCCGGGCGTTCGACGATCTCGCCCAACGCCAGCATGTCCGCGGTGGATTCGGTCATCGAGACCACCATCACCACGATCATCGACACGATCGCGGCGAGCTGGAACTGCGGGGCCCCGAAGTGGAACGGCGTCGGGAAGCCCACCGCGTCCGCGTCCGTGACCGGGCCGAAGTCCGTGACGCCGAACGGGATCGCGACCAGCGTGCCCGCGACCAGGCCGAGCAGGACGGCGATCTGCTTGACGAAACCGGTGGTGAAGCGGCGCAGGAGCAGCACGATGAGCAGGGTCAGGCCCGCCAGGCCCAGGAACTTCGTCGAACCGTAGTCGTCCGCCGCGGGGTTGGGGCCCTGCGCCCAGCCGAAGGCGACGGGCAGCAGGGACACGCCGATGAGCGTGATCACCGTGCCGGTGACCACCGGCGGGAAGAAGCGGATCGCCTTGCTGAAGAAGGGCGCCGCCATGAAGCCCAGCAGACCCGCCACCATGACCGCGCCGAAGATGATCGGCAACGCGTCGGACTTGTCCTCGGTGGAGGCGACGATCGCGGTCATCGGGGCGACGCCGGCGAAGGTGACGCCGTTGACGAAGGGCAGCCGGGCGCCGATCTTCCAGATGCCCAGCGTCTGGAGGAAGGTGGCGAGTCCCGCGGTGAAGAGACAGGCGCCGGTGAGGAAGGTCAGTTCGGTGGCGGAGAGGCCGATGGCCGCCCCGACGATGAGCGGCGGAGCGACGACTCCCGCGTACATGGCGGCCACGTGTTGCAGTCCTGTGGTGGCCATCTTGAGTGCGGGGAGTTTCTCGTCGACCGGATGGACGACGGGTCGGGTCACGGCATCGGTGACGGGTCGGGTGGTCACGGCGGCTCCTCCGGGCGGGTAACACGTCGGCTCTGACGTGGGTTTCAGGAGGTGATGCGCGGTCGTGCGGGACCGGGGGACGGAACCCAACAAAAGGGATGGGCAGGGCCGTTCCGGGGCGCACAAAGTGCATGCACGCCCCGGCCACGGCCACCGGACGAGGGCCGTCCCCCTCGACCGGAGATCTTGAACAACGGCCCGCCGACCGGTCGGCCGGCCAACCGGTCAGCCCTGCGCGGCGATCCGTGCCAGACGCTGGGCCTCTTCCCGCGTGGAGCGGGCGATGGCGTCCTCGTCGACATGCAACAGGCGGCCCGCCTCGACGATCTGACGGCCGTTCACGAACGACGCGGTGACCGGGGCCGCCGCGCCGAAGACCAGTGCGGTCACCGGATCGGCGATGGAGGCGTGGGCGAGGGTGTCCAGCTTCCACAGCACCAGGTCGGCCAGCTTGCCGGGTTCGAGCGAACCGATCTCGGCGGCGCGGCCCAGGACTTGGGCCCCGCCGTACGTGCCGAGGCGCAGCGCCTGACGGGCGTTGAGGGCGGCCTCGCGGTGGGCGCCGAGGCGGTTGATGAGGAGGGCGTTGCGCAGTTCGGTGTGGAGTTCGCCGGACTCGTTCGAGGCGGTGCCGTCGACGCCGAGGCCGACCGGGACGCCGGCGGCGAGCATGTCGGGGACGCGGGCGATACCGGCCGCGAGCCGGGCGTTGGACGAGGGACAGTGAGCGACACCGGTCTTCGTGCGGGCGAAGGCGGCGATGTCGGAGTCGTCCATGTGGACGCAGTGCGCCATCCACACGTCCTCGCCGAGCCAGCCGGTGGACTCGAAGTAGTCGGTCGGGCCCATGCCGAACAGCTCCTTGCAGAACTGCTCCTCCTCGACCGTCTCCGAGCCGTGCGTGTGCAGCCGTACGCCGAGCCGGCGGGCCAACTCGGCGCCCTCACGCATGAGTTCGGTGGAGACGGAGAACGGTGAGCAGGGCGCCACGGCGACCTGGGTCATCGCGTCGAAGGAGGCGTCGTGGTGCTCCCGTACCGTCGCCTCGGTCGCGGCGAGGGCACCCTCCAGGGTCTCCACGGCGAAGTCCGGCGGCAGCCCGCCGTCCTTCTCGCTGCGGTCCATGGAGCCGCGGGCCAGCGTGAAGCGGACGCCCATCTCGCGGGCGGCGCCGATGATGGCGCCGGAGAGGTCGCCGGAGCCCTCGGGGAACACGTAGTGGTGGTCCAGCGCGGTGGTGACACCGCCGCGGGCCATCGTCGCGAGGGAACCCTGCGCGGCGGCGCGGACCATGGACTCGTCGATGCGCGCCCAGGTCGGGTACAGCGCGACGAGCCAGTTGAAGAGGTTGTGGTCGGTGGCCAGACCCCGGGTGATCCACTGGTAGAAGTGGTGGTGCGTGTTGACCAGGCCGGGGGTGACCAGGTGACCGGTCGCGTCGATGCGCCGGACCACGTCCGTGAGCCCCTCGGGCGCCTTGCCCGCGCCGAGCGACTCGATACGGTTGCCGGCGATGACCACGTACCCGGTGGCGTACTCGGTGTCGGCGGCGTCGACCGTCGCGATCGAACAGTTCTCGATGACGACGCGCTGAACCATCGTTACCATCGTTCGTCTCAACTTCCTTGATTCTGGGCCGGGTTCGCGTCAGAGGTTGGTGAGATCCGCCGGGATCCGCGGCTCGACGCCGTCCCGCAGGACCGTCGCCTCGATCAGGCCGTAGGGCCGGTCGGCGGCGAAGTACACCTCGTTGTCGTTCTTGAGCCCGAACGGCGCCAAGTCCACAAGGAAATGGTGCTTGTTGGGGAGCGAGAAGCGGACCTCGTCGATCTCGTCACGGTTGTCGATGATCCGCGAACCCATCTGGTACAGGGTCTGCTGGAGCGAGAGCGAGTACGTCTCGGCGAAGGCCCGGAGCATGTGCTGCTTCGTCTGCTCGTAGGACTCCTCCCAGTCCGGCATCTCCTGTGCGTCGTCGGACCAGTTGAAGCGCCAGCGCCCGGACACCTCGGTCGCCAGGATCCGGTCGTACGCCTCGGGCAGCGTCGTGTACTTGTCCTTGACGTAGCCCCAGAACTCGGAGTCGGTCGAGTTGAGCACCGTCAGGTCCTTGAGCCCGGAGACGACTTCCCAGCTCCGGCCGTCGTAGGTGATCTGGGTGAGCCGGGTCTCCTGGCCCTTGCGGACGAAGGAGTGACCTCCCACCGTGCGCTCCCAGGCGTACTCCTCGATGCGGATGCGCGCGGTCCTGATCGGCTCCTGGCTGGTCACGAAGTGCCGGGCCAGGTGGATGCCGAACTGCTCGGCGGACTCGATGCCGTGCTCCTTGGCGAACGCGTACACCGTGTTCTTGGTGGTGTCGGTCGGCAGCACGTTGGCGTTCGAGCCGGAGTAGTGGACCTCGTCCATGTCGCCGCTCAGCGACACGGACACGTTGAGGTCCTTGATGTGGTGGGTGGCACCGTCCCGCGTGATCTTGACGACTCGGTTCTCGGCCTTGCCGTACTGGTTCTGTCCCAGGATGGTGGGCATAGCTAGCTCCCTCGATATACGGAGTAGCCGAACGGGTTGAGCAGCAGCGGTACGTGGTAGTGCTCGCCGGGCTGCACGGCGAAGGTGATCGCCACTTCCGGGAAGAACACTCCGGTGCTCGCACCGCTGTCCCGATTCGCGGGGGCGTCCTGCTGCGCATCGGCTTGCTTCTTTTCGAAATACGGCTCCACGGCGAAGTCGAGCCGTACGTGTGTGGTTCCTTCCGGCGGCGCCGGCAGGTCCTTGCACCGCCCGTCCGCGTCGGTCGCGGAGCCACCCAGCGGCTGCCACTCCCCCAACAGCCCGCTGCGCGCGGCGAGTTGGACGGCGACGCCCTCGGCGGGACGGCCGACGGAGGTGTCCAGGATGTGGGTGGACACGGAGGCGGTGGTGCTCGTGCTCATGCCTGCTCTTCCTGTACGAGGTTGCCGAGCCGGATGCGGTTGATCCTGCCGAGTTCGACGCGGACGATCTCGCGCTCCTGCTCGGGCGAGTTGCCGATCCGCTCCTTGACCGCGTCCCGCATCTGCTCGCCGGTCCGGCCGGTGGCGCAGATGAGGAAGACATGACCGAACCGCTCCTGGTAGGCCAGGTTCAGTTCCAGCATCTCCGCCTTGAGCTCCTCGGAGGCGCCCGCCATGCCGCGCTGCTCCCGGCTGGAGGTCGGGTCGCCGGGCTTGGGTCGCCCGATCGGCGGGTGTCCTGCCATCGCCTCGGCCAGGTCCTCGGCGGTCAGGTCCGCCATCGCGGCGTCGCTCTCGGCGTACAGGTCCTCGAGGCCGGCGTACGGACGGGCGGCCGACAGCCGCTTCGCCCACGCCGTGGAGGCGCACGCCTCGAGGAGGACGGCGAACGCCGCGTGCTCCTCAAGAACGTTGAACCGGGCGAGGTCCGGCGGCGTGGAAGTCGAAGTCACCGGAGCCTCCGTGGCTGAGTGCTGAACGGGCTGGCTGTAGCTAACGCCCTCGCCACCACCACGTCAACACTTTGTTGAAAATTCCGGGTAACAAAGCCCCGGAGTCACCTGGCGACCCAGGTCAGGAGTCCTTCTCCCGGTTCAGGTAGTTGTAGACGGTGAACCGGCTGACCCCGAGCGCGCTCGCGACGGTCTCCACACCGTGCCGTACCGAGAAGGCGCCGCGCGCCTCCAATATCCGTACGACCTCCTGCTTGGCCTTGCGGTCCAGCTCCGCCAGCGGCTTGCCCTGCTTGCGCTCCATCGCGGCCAGGATGTGGTCCAGCGAGTCGGCGAGCTGCGGCAGGCGTACGGCGACCACGTCCACGCCCTCCCAGGCGAGCACGACGTCGTCGGGTCCCGCCTCGTCCGGCGGGACCATCTCCCCGCCCATGGCGTCGACCAGCGGCTTCACCGCCGTGATGAAGGGCTCGTCCCCGGTGCCGGTCACGCGTCGCCCTCCCCGATCACGTTGACCTGGAGCGAGATCCGGGTGGCGCCGGCTTCCAGGGTCTTGCGCAGCAGCGCGTCCACGGCGGTGAGTACGGCGTCGGAGGCGCCCTCCGCCGTGTTGCCGAACGGCCCGACGTCCACCGCGTCCAGCTCACCGGCCTCGATGACCTCACGGGCGACGACCGCGTGCGCGGGTGCCTCATCGAGGTCGAAGGGTTCGGTGGTGAACTCCACTCTCAGTCGCATACTGCCCCCAGACACGTTCCTGACCTGCGTGACTCCGGGCACCGGCGACGCCGGTCGGTCCGCCCGTGGGCGACTCTAACGGACCGGGGGATCAGCTCGCCGGGTACACGACAGCGACCGGTTCCTCACTGCGCAGGAACACGAGGCTGCCGATCACCCCAAGAAGCACCACACCGGCGTTCACCGCGATGGCGACCCGAAGGCCGCCGAGGACGGCCCCGGCCCCGGTCCCCGCCATCGCCGCCGTGGCCACCACGCTCATCACGGGCGTGCCCACGGTGATGCCGATCTGCTGGGTCATCGTGGCGAGCCCGGTGGCCAGCCCCTGTTCCCGGTCGGCCAGACCCGACGTGGCGGTGACCATGAAGCCGACGATGGCCAGCATGTTGCCGACCCCGCCCAGGAACGTGCCGGCCAGCAGCAGCCACAGCCAGGACCGGTCGGCGCCGAGGCCGAGCAGCGCGGCGGTCGCCACGGCCTGGACGAGCCCGCCGGCGACCAGGGTCCACCGGCTGCCGAACCGGCCGATGACCCGGGACGCGGCGAGACCGCCGAGGACGGTGCCGAGGCCGAGCACGCCGAAGCTCAGACCCGCGGCCAGCGGGGAGAAGCCGAGCACCTCCTGGAGGTAGAGGGTCAGCAGGAAGACCAGGGACGTCTCGGTCAGGAAGGCGATCAGCCCGGCAGCGTTGCCCCAGGCGACGGAGCGCCTGCGCAGCACGCTCGGCGGCACCAGCGGAGCGGCGGCCCGGCGCTCCACGGCGAGGAACACGAGCAGCAGGACCGCGCCCAGGCCCAGTGCCCCCAGCGCGAGCGGCGAGCCCCAGCCGCGCTCGCCGGCCTGCGTGACGCCGAGTACGACGGCCAGCAGGCCCAGCGTGACGGTGACCGCGCCGGGCAGGTCGAGCCGCGGGCGTTCGACGGGCCGCGACTCCTTGACGACCGCCGGAGCGACGGCCAGGACGGCGAGGGCGACGGGGATGTTGAGGAAGAACGACCACCGCCAGGACAGGAGGTCGGTGAGCAGGCCGCCCAAGATCGCCCCGGTGGTGAACCCGGCCGACATGAGCGCCCCGTTGAGGCCGAGCGCCCGTTCCCGCAGCGGTCCCTCCGGGAACGCGGTGGTCAGCAGGGACAGGCCCGCCGGGGTGACGGCCGCGGTCGCGAGTCCTTGCAGGACGCGGGCGGTGATCAGCGTCTCCGGGTTCTGCGCGAGGCCGCCCAGCAGCGAGGCGGCGGCGAGCACGGCGAGGCCGCCGAGGAAGATCCGCCGACGCCCGAAGAGGTCCGCGACCCGCCCGAAGAGCAGGGTGAACCCGGCCGCGCACAGCGCGAACGCGGTGCCGATCCACTGCAGGTGCGCCAGCGAGAAGCCCAGGCCGTCGCCGATGACGGGCAGCGCCACGTTCAGGATGGAGAAGTCGACCGCCAGCATGAACTGGGCCGCGAGCAGCAGCACCAGGACCAGGCGGAGCCTGGGGGTGAGGGCGGCCGGGCCACTGCCGGCCGCCCTCGTGTCGGTGACGGTCATGACGTCGTGTTCCTTCCTCACGGTGATCTCGCGCTGATCGCGCGGTGCTGGAGGAAAGGCTCGTCCGCCTCCGAATGCCCAGCCAGCACCCGGAGTTGGGCAGACGGCGCAAGGGTGGTCACGGCATGACCACCCTCACGGATCCCGTTCGCGGGCGGCCACCGGCATGATGGAGAGGCGGCAACCGCACCGAGGAGGCAGGCATGGACACCCGCTCCGAGCTGGGCGAGTTCCTCAGATCCCGGCGTGCCGCGCTGCGCCCCGAGGAACTCGGCCTCACCCCGCACCCGACCCGCCGCCGGGTCACGGGCCTGCGGCGCGAGGAGCTGGCCACGCTGGCGGGCGTCAGCATCACCCACTACACGCGCCTCGAACAGGGCCGCGCGAAAGGTGTCTCGGACTCGGTCCTGTACGCGATCGCCCGCACCCTTCGACTCGGCGCCGACGAGACCGCCCACCTGCTCGCCCTCGCCCGTCCCGCCGACGCCTCCGCACCCCGGCCGCCCGCACCGCCCCGCGCCGAACACGCGAGCACCTCGGCGCGCCAGCTGATCGCCGCCATGACCGACGTACCGGCTCTCGTCCTGGACCGCCGGGGCGACGTACTCACCTGGAACCGGCTCGGACACGCCCTGCTCGCCGGGCAGTTGGCCCCGGACGGACCCGAACGGCCGGGAGCGCGGCCGAACCTCGTGCGGATGCTGTTCCTGGACGAGCGGTACCGGGCGCTGTACGACGATCCGGATACGGAGGCCGAACTGGCCGTCGCCTCACTGCGGTTGGTGGCCGGGCGCCATCCCGACGACCGCGCCCTCGCCGCACTGGTCGGTGAACTGTCCATCCAGAGCGCCGAGTTCGCCGCCCTCTGGTCCCGGCATCCGGTCCGCACCTGCACCTCGGGCACCAAGCGGCTGCACCACCCGACGGTCGGCGCGCTGGAGCTCGCCTTCGAGAACCTCTGCATGCCCGGCACCGCAGGGCAGCGGCTGATCGCCTACACGGCCGCCCCCGGCTCCCCCTCGGAGGCCGCACTGCGCCTGCTGAGCAGCCTCGCCGCGCCCGCGGCCACCGCGGACCGGACCTGACCGACCACCTCGTACAACGACCCGCGGCTTCCCTGACGTGGGCGCCTCCGTGCGCCCTGCCCTCTTGACAAGCCTCGCCCCTCGACGGCAATCTTCCATTAAGCAGAAACAATATTCCACAATACGGAATCTTGCTTTAGACCTCGACACGGAAGGGAGCGCGGCCCCCATGGGATTCGCAGACCAGCGCTTCAACGTCAACCTGTCGATCCTCTTCACGGAACTCCCCCTCCTGGAGCGCCCCGCTGCCGCCGCCGCGGCCGGCTTCACGGCGGTCGAGCTGTGGTGGCCCTGGGTCGACTCCCCCACCCCCGAGCGGTCCGAACTCGACGCCCTCAAGAAGGCGATCGAGGACGCGGGCGTCCAGCTGACGGGCCTCAACTTCTACGCCGGACAGCTCCCGGGCCCGGACCGCGGTGCCCTGTCGATCCCCGGCGAGGAGTCGGAGCGGTTCCGCGCGAACATCGACGTGGCCGCGGACTTCGCCCACTCCCTCGGCGCCGGGGCGCTCAACGCGCTCTACGGCAACCGCGTCGACGGCGTCGACCCGGCGGAGCAGGACGCGCTCGCACTGGAGAACCTGGTCCTCGCGGCCCGCGCCGCCGACAGGATCGGCGCGATCCTCCTGATCGAGGCGCTCAACAAGCCCGAGTCGCCGCTGTATCCGCTCGTCAGCGCCCCCGCCGCCGTGGGAGTCGTCGACAAGGTGAACGCCGCGACCGGCCTCGGCAACGCCAAGTTCCTCATGGACCTCTACCACTTGGCGCGGAACGGCGAGGAACTCCCTTCGGTGATCGAGCAGTTCACGGCGAGGACCGGACATGTGCAGATCGCCGACAGCCCGGGCCGCGGAGCGCCGGGCACGGGGTCGCTGCCCCTCGAAGACCTCCTCGACCAGCTGAAGAAGGCGGGTTACGACGGCTGGGTCGGCTTGGAGTACAAGCCCGGCGACCGCCCGAGCGCCGAGGCCTTCGACTGGCTGCCCCGCTGATCCCCTTCCCGAAAGGCCTCCACCCATGAGCAACGCACTCCCCAAGATCGCCTGGATAGGCCTCGGCATCATGGGCTCCCCCATGTCCGAGAACCTGATCAAGGCGGGTTACGACGTCACCGGCTTCACCCTGGAGCAGGACAAGCTGGACCGGCTGACCGCCGCCGGCGGCACGGCCGCCGGTTCGATCGCGGAGGCCGTGCGGGACGCCGACGTCGTCATCACGATGGTGCCCGCGTCCCCGCAGGTCGAGGCGATCGCGTACGGCCCCGACGGCATCCTGGAGAACGTGCGCTCCGGCGCCCTGCTGATCGACATGTCCTCGATCACCCCGCAGACCTCGGTGGACCTGGCAACGGCCGCCCGGGACAAGGGGATCCGCGTGCTCGACGCCCCCGTCTCCGGCGGTGAGGCGGGCGCGATCGAGGCCGTGCTGTCCATCATGGTCGGCGGCGGGCAGTCCGACTTCGAGGAGGCCGAGCCGATCTTCGACGCGCTCGGCCGCACCATCGTGCTGTGCGGTCCGCACGGCTCGGGGCAGACCGTGAAGGCCGCCAACCAGCTGATCGTCGCCGTGAACATCCAGGCGTGCGCCGAGGCCGTGGTCTTCCTGGAGAAGTCGGGCGTGGACCTCGCCGCCGCCCTCGACGTCCTCAACGGCGGGCTCGCCGGCTCCACCGTGCTGACGCGGAAGAAGGACAACTTCCTCAACCGCGACTTCAAGCCGGGCTTCCGGATCGACCTGCACCACAAGGACATGGGCATCGTCACCGACGCGGCCCGCAACGTCGGCGCGGCCCTGCCGGTCGGCGCCGTGGTCGCCCAACTGGTCGCCAGCCTGCGCGCGCAGGGCGACGGCGGCCTCGACCACTCGGCGCTGCTGCGCGCCGTCGAGCGCCTCTCCGGCGACCGGGTCTGACACCGGGGCCGAGCCCTGTGCCAGGGTCCGGCCGCACAAGCTCCGGGCGGCGCCGACGCCGACAACTGTCCTGTCGCGCCCAGGCGAGGCGCCGCCCGGAAACCAATCGAAGAAGCGTGTGAGGACCGAGCCCCCGGCCGTGTCCCACCCGGCGGCCCGGATGAGGGGTGGCCGTACGGGAGCGGACACGGTGCGGGTAGGGCGAGGACCGCGGCGGAGTGCGAGCCAGTGCGGTGGTGAAGGACCCGGAGCTCCATCTCGACCAGAGGGGCGGAGCGCCCCGGTTCCGTCGCCTCCGCCGCGGTCCCAGCCCGATGAACGACAACCGAGGAGCGCGAAGGCGCCGGATGCGGAAGATCCCGCATCCGGCGCCTTCGCCGTTGCAGTCTGGGGGCATGGCACATCCAACCGAGAACCCGCACATCGTGGTCCACGCGCCGGCCCTGGACGGCTCCCGGCGCGTGACCTCGGGCGACGAGACGCTGGGCATCGCGACCCACATCGACGACGTCGCCGAGATCCTGCGCCTGGCCGACCACTACATCACCGACGTCGAGGACACCGACCTCATCGCCTGGCAGGGCGGCGGTCCCGAGGACTGGCCGGGGCTGTCGGAGCACCACGAGGGGGCATGACCCCGCGCGTACGCCTCGGGCCGTAGGACGTCCCACCCGGAGACGTAGGACGTGTACGCTATGCTCACATCAAGCACTGAATATAATTCAAGATGCTTCAACCACCCTCACGGGTGGGCACATTCCGGTCACGCGTGAAGCCCGTCGGCACGGGGGCGGCGGGCCTCACGCGTACCGAAAGAGCGGCTCACCGCAGGGTGAGCCGCTCTTGTGTCGTTCGGGGCGGGTCAGACGTCAGACCTTCAGCGTCCTGATCGAGGTCGGCGCGTGCCCCGGCTCGGTCGCGATCTCCTCGAACTCGACCACGTTGGAGATGTCGTTCGTGGTCGACATGGAGATGTTGGTGACGCGCTCCAGGACGGCCTCGACGACGACCGGGACCTGGAACTGCGCGGCGAGCTTCTTCGCCTGCTCGAAGGCCGCGCCGAGGTCGGCCGGGTCGGTCACCCGGATCGCCTTGCAGCCGAGACCCTCGGCGACCTTGACGTGGTCGACGCCGTAGGCGCCCAGTTCGGGCGAGTTGATGTTCTCGAACTCCAGGTTGACCTGGAAGTCGATGTCGAAGGCGCGCTGCGCCTGGCGGATCAGGCCCAGGTAGGCGTTGTTGACCAGCACGTGCACGTACGGGATCTTGTGCTGCGCGCCGACCGCCAGTTCCTCGATCATGAACTGGAAGTCGTAGTCGCCGGACAGGGCGACCACGGACGCCTCGGGATCGGCCTTGGCGACGCCCAGCGCGGCCGGGATCGTCCAGCCCAGGGGGCCCGCCTGGCCGCAGTTGATCCAGTGCCGCGGCCGGAAGACGTGCAGCATCTGGGCGCCGGCGATCTGCGAGAGGCCGATCGTGGAGACGTACCGGGTCTCCGGACCGAAGGCCTTGTTCATCTCCTCGTAGACGCGCTGCGGCTTGATCGGGATGTCGTCGAAGTGCGTACGGCGCTGGAGGGTCGCCTTCTTCTCCTGCGCCGAGGCCGCCCAGGCCGAGCGGTCGGGCAGGCGGCCCGCCGCCTGCAACTCCCTTGCCACCTCGACGAACAGCTCCAGGGCCGCCTTCGCGTCGGAGGCGATGCCGTAGTCGGGGGCGAAGATCTTGCCGATCTGGGTGGGCTCGATGTCGACGTGGACGAACTTCCGGCCGGCCGTGTAGACGTCCAGCTTGCCGGTGTGGCGGTTGGCCCAGCGGTTGCCGATGCCGAGGACGAAGTCGGACTCCAGGAAGGTCGCGTTGCCGTAGCGGTGCGAGGTCTGGAGGCCGACCATGCCGGCGTTCAACTCGTGGTCGTCGGGCAGCACGCCCCAGCCCATCAGGGTCGGCACGACCGGGATGCCGGTCAACTCGGCGAATTCCACCAGCAGTTCGGCCGCGTCGGCGTTGATGACACCTCCGCCGGCGACGATCAGCGGGCGCTCTGAGGCGTTCAGCAGCCCGATCGCCTTCTCGATCTGGGCACGGGTCGCGGCCGGCTTGTAGACCGACAGCGGCTCGTACGTCTCCGGGTCGAACTCGATCTCGGTGAGCTGGACGTCGATCGGCAGGTCGATCAGGACCGGGCCCGGACGTCCCGAGCGCATGAGGTGGAAGGCCTGCTGGAAGACGCCCGGGACCTGCGCCGCCTCCAGCACGGTGACCGCCATCTTCGTGACCGGACCCGCGATCGAGGCGATGTCGACGGCCTGGAAGTCCTCTTTGTGGATCACGGCGGTCGGTGCCTGGCCGGTGATGCACAGGATCGGGATGGAGTCGCCGATCGCGGAGTACAGCCCCGTGATCATGTCGGTGCCGGCCGGGCCCGAGGTGCCGACGCAGACGCCGATGTTGCCCGGGTGGGTGCGGGTGTAGCCCTCGGCCATGTGCGAGGCGCCCTCGACGTGGCGGGCGAGGGTGTGGTGGATGCCACCGGAGGCCTTGAGCGCCGCGTAGAAGGGGTTGATCGCCGCGCCGGGCACACCGAACGCGTCGCTGACGCCCTCGCGCTTGAGGATCTCAACTGCCGCGCGGGCAGCGGTCATTCGAGCCATTGCGTACTCCTGCTTCGGCTGTCGGAATGGCACTCCCGTCGCGCCCCGCCGCGAGTAGCTCTTCCGTAATACGGAAACTGTTTTCTACTATCTGGAAGCAATGTAGGTGGAGGGGCGGGGGCCGTCAAGAGAGCGGCGAGCAGTGCACGCCCGTCCGTCGGGCCACGCGAAGCGTCGGACAAGGGCGGGTGCGCAGGAGCACTATGGGACCGCCGTCCCGATGCGACGCCTTGGAGTGGCCATGCCCGAGAGCGTGCCGGTGCGCTGCCCGGCCTGCCGGCGCGAGCACCGCTACACCGCACCGTCCTATCCGTGCGTGTGCGGTGCGCCGGTCACTCCGCCGCTGGACCCGGGCGGTGTGCCGACGGCCGTCACGCACCGGGTCTGGGACGAGGAGTGGGTCGGCGTGCGCTGCGCCTCCTGCGACCGCCTGGACCAGTGGCCGCACCCGGAGCTGGGCTGCCCGTGCGGGACCCTGCTGCGGATCCCGGTGGCCCAGGCGGACGGCCGGTCCGCGCCCCTGGAGCGGCTGCCGCAGCCGGCCCCCACCGAGGTGCCGGTCGGCGGGACGCCGGCCCGCCGGGCCTTCCAGCCGGTCACGATCCGTACGGCGCGGGACGCGGTGACGGCCGCCGCCCTGTATCTGCGCTGGCTCGGCTACCAGGACATCCGCCGGGCCGACCAGAGACCCCCGTCCGGCATCGGGCTGGCCGCCAAGGGCCTGCTGGCCCAGGTCGACCCGACCGTCCGCCCGGCCGCGCTGCGGGACGTGGAGTGCCTGTGGCTGACGGCCATGACGGAGTCGTCGGCCTGCGTCTACTTCTCCCTCGCGGGGTACGACACCGACGCCCGCACCTGCGCCGACTCCCTCGGCATGCCCCTGTTCGTCCTCGACCTCACGGGCACCCCGCAGCCGGTCAACACCCTCGCCGACGACCTGGACGCGGCGGGCGCGTGACCGGCTCCCTCCGGAACCGGCCACCCTTCGGCAAGCGGCTCAGGAACCGTCCGCGTACCTCTCCCGCAGTTCGATCTTCCGCACCTTCCCGGACACCGTCATCGGGAAGGAGTCGAGCAGGTGCAGCCTGCTCGGGATCTTGTAGTGGGCGAGCCGGCCGTCGCAGAAGGCGCGCAGTTCGGTCAGGGTCAGCGGGTCGGCCGGGTCGCGGGTGATGACGCAGGCCAGGACCTCCTCGCCGTAGCGCTCGTGCGGGACGCCGACGACCTGGACGTCGGCGATCTTCGGATGGGCGTAGAGGAACTCCTCGATCTCGCGCGGGTAGATGTTCTCGCCGCCGCGGATGATGAGGTCCTTGATGCGGCCGACGATCTCGACGTAGCCGTCGTCGCGCATCATGGCCAGGTCGCCGGTGTGCATCCAGCGGCCGGGGTCGACGGCCTCGGCGGTCTTCTCTGGCTCGTTCCAGTAGCCGAGCATCACGCTGTAGCCGCGGGTGCACAACTCCCCCGCGGTGCCCCGGGGTCGGGTCACCCCGGTGGCCGGGTCGACGACCTTGACCTCGATGTGCGGCAGGACCCGGCCGACCGTGCCGGTGCGGTGCTCCAGGTCGTCGTCCCTGCGGGTCTGGAGGGAGACGGGGGACGTCTCGGTCATGCCGTAGCAGATGGAGACCTCGGCCATGTGCATCTCGGCGACCACGCGCTTCATCACCTCCACCGGACAGGGCGAGCCCGCCATGATGCCGGTGCGCAGCGTGGAGAGGTCGTAGCTCGCGAAGTCGGCCAGGTTCAACTCCGCGATGAACATGGTCGGTACGCCGTACAGGGAGGTGCAGCGCTCCTGCTGGACCGCCTCCAGGCTGGCCTTCGGGTCGAAGGACGGGGCCGGGATGACCATGCAGGCGCCGTGCGAGGTGGCCGCGAGGTTGCCCATCACCATGCCGAAGCAGTGGTAGAAGGGCACCGGGATGCACACCCGGTCCTGCTCGGTGTAGGAGATCAACTCACCCACGAAGTAACCGTTGTTGAGAATGTTGTGGTGGGAGAGGGTGGCCCCCTTGGGGAAGCCCGTCGTGCCCGAGGTGTACTGGATGTTGATGGGGTCGTCGCAGGACAGCTCCGGGTACGCTACCTCGCTCGTCGCGCGCCCGACCAGCACCTCCCAGCTCGGGTCGCCGATGTACACGACCTCGCGCAACTCGGGGCACCTGCCCCGCACTTCGTCGACCATCGCCCGGTAGTCGCTGCTCTTGTGGCTGAGGGAGGCCACCAGCAGCGAGATCCCGGCCTGCTTGAGGACGTACTCGACCTCGTGGGTGCGGTACGCCGGGTTGATGTTCACCATGATCGCGCCGATGCGGGCGGTGGCGTACTGGACGAACACCCACTCCGGGCAGTTGATCGCCCAGATGCCCACCCGGTCGCCCTTGGCGACCCCGCTCGCGAGCAGCGCGGACGCCAACTTGTCGACGTCGGCGACGAATTGGGCGTAGGTCCAGCGGCGCCCCGACGGCACGTCGACCAGTGCCTCGCGGTCGGGCCAGGCGGCGACGGCCCGGTCGAGGTTGGCGCCGATGGTGTCGCCGAGCAGGGTCGTCGCGCTCGTGCCGTGGGTGTACGAGGGTTGTGGGGTCACCGGAAGTCCTCCTCGCGGTACTCGTCCGCCGAGCCGGCGGCCGTGGCCTCTCGCAGCTCGATCCGGCGGATCTTGCCGGAGACGGTCTTGGGCAGCGCCCCGAACTCCAGTCGGCGGACGCGCTTGTAGGGGGCCAGTACCTCCCGGGAGTGCTCGAAGAGCACCTTCGCAGTGTCGGGACCCGGCTGCCAGCCCTCGGCGAGGACGATGTACGCCTTCGGTACCGCCAGGCGCAGTTCGTCCGGCGCGGGCACGACCGCGGCCTCGGCCACCGCCTCGTGTTCGAGCAGCGCGCTCTCCAGCTCGAAGGGGCTGATCTTGTAGTCGGAGGCCTTGAAGACGTCGTCGGACCGGCCGACGTAGGTGATGTAGCCGTCCGCGTCCCGGGAGCCGATGTCGCCGGTGCGGTAGTAGCCGGCGGCCATCGCCTCCGCCGTACGGTCGGGGTCGCCGTGGTAGCCGGTCATCAGGCCGACCGGGTGGGCGGACAGGTCGAGGGAGATCTCGCCCTCGTCGACGCCGGGGGCGCCGGTCACGGGGTCGAGGAGTTCGACCCGGTAGCCCGGGCTCGGCCGTCCCATCGAACCGGACTTCAGCGGCTGGCCCGGGCTGTTGGCGACCTGCACGGCGGTCTCGGTCTGTCCGAAGCCGTCCCGGACGGTGACTCCCCAGGCGCGCCGCACCTGTTCGATGACCTCGGGGTTGAGGGGCTCCCCCGCGGCCACCACCTCCCGCGGCGGGGTGCGCAGTTGGGTCAGGTCGGCCTGGATCAGCATGCGCCAGACGGTCGGTGGGGCGCAGAAGGTGGTGACGCCGGCGCGGTCCATCTCGGACATCAGCCGGGCCGGGTCGAAGCGCGTGTAGTTGTGGATAAAGACGGTCGCCTCGGCGTTCCACGGCGCGAACAGGTTCGACCAGGCGTGCTTGGCCCAGCCGGGCGAGGAGATGTTGAGGTGCACGTCACCGGGCTTGAGGCCGATCCAGTACAGGGTGGCGAGATGGCCGATCGGATACGACGTGTGGGTGTGCTCGACCAGCTTGGGGCGGGCGGTCGTGCCCGAGGTGAAGTACAGCATCAGCGGGTCGTCGGCGAGGGTGGGCCCGTCCGGGAGGAACTCGGCGGGGGCGACGTACCCGTCCTCGTACGGCTCCCAGCCCTCCTCCGGCAGTCCGCCGACGGAGATGCGGGTGTAACTGCCCGGCACGTCGGCGAACTTGGCGGTGTCCTCGGCGCGCACGATCGCGTGGCTCACGTGCCCGCGCTCGACGCGGTCGCGCAGGTCGGCGGGGCCGAGCAGCGGGGTGGCCGGGATGACGACGGCGCGCAGCTTCATCGCGGCGAGCGCGGTCTCCCACAGTTCGGCCTGGTTGCCGAGCATGACGAGGATGCGGTCCTCGGCGCCGACGCCCCGGTCGCGCAGCCAGTTCGCGATCCGGTCGGAGCGCTCGGACAGCTCCGCGAAGGACAGCCGGACCTCGGTGCCGTCCTCCTCGACGATGTGCAGGGCGGTCCGGTCGTTGCCGTCCGCGATGACGTCGAACCAGTCGAGCGCCCAGTTGAACCGCTCGGGCCGGGGCCAGCTGAACCCCTCGTACGCCTTCGCGTAGTCCTCGCGGTGCTCCAGCAGGAAGTCCCGCGCGCCGCGGAAGAGCTCCGTCGCCGTCGTCATCTTGCGTCCTCCTCGTTACCGGACCATTGCCGGGCGGCTCTCTGCCATCGTGTAATCCGTGATGCAGGTCTCACTACCCCCGAACGGGGGTGTGCGCTGCGGGAAAGGGCGATCAGGTGACGGCGGACGCTGCGGGGTCGGTGGAGATTCGGGGTGCGCTGCTGCGGATGCGGCGCCTGACCGGGCTGCCGGTGGCCTTCGGCGGCCTGGTCGAGGCGGGGCGCGGACAGGTGCGTATCAGCGAGCTCAGCGGCACCGCCACGCCCGCCCTGATGGCCCTCGCGGTGGCCTCCGGCAACGGCCTGGGCGGCCGGGCGGTCGCGCTGGCCCGCCCGTGCGCGGTCGCGGACTACTCGTCCTCGGCGCAGATCAGTCACGAGTACGACGCCCCGGTCGCCGCCGAGGGGCTGCGCTCGATACTCGCGGTGCCGGTGGTGGTACGGCGCCGGGTGCGCGGCGTGCTGTACGGCGCCCTGCGCTCGGCCCAGCCGCTGGGCGACCGGACACTGAGCCTGGCGATGGAGGCCGCGCGGGACGTGGAGCAGGCGCTGGTCGTCCAGGAAGAGGTGCGCGGTCTGATGGCGGTGGCCGCGCGGACCGAGCCGGACCGGGACCCGGCGGGAGGGGCCGTGGTGGAGCAGGTACGACAGGCGCACGCGGCGCTGCGGGCGCTGGCGCCGCGGATCACCGACCCGGTACTGCGGGCCGAACTCCTCGACGCCTGCGAGCTGTTGGCGTCGGGTACGTCGGCCGAGGAAGTGCGGCTGGCGCCCCGGGAGTTGGACGTACTGGCGTGTCTGGCGGCGGGCGCGACCAACGCGGCGGCGGCCGAGCGGCTGGGGCTGCGGCCGGAGACGGTGAAGAGCTATCTGCGCTCGGCGATGCGCAGGCTGGGTGCCCACACCCGGGGAGAGGCGGTGGCGTCGGCACGGCGCGCGGGACTGCTGCCCTAGGCGGGACTGTCGCCTTGGCCGGGACTGTCGCCCTGGGACTGTCCGGCGGGCGGCCTCAGGTGTGCCAGGGCTGCGGGGTGGGCAATCTATTCATTCAGCCACGCTTTGAATTTGCTTATGCCCCGCTGTTGTTATATCCCTCACCACCTGGTCCGTCCGAATTTCAATGAGATGTTGCCTAGAATTTGGCCCGGACACGACACACGGAGGGGAGCGGTGACCGTGCCACGGGACTTCAAGGAGCCTGCCAGATGCCGCTCCGACCTGGTCATCGGCAGGGAGGAGCTGTTCGGCGCGGCGCGCGAGCAGCTCGCCCACGGCGGCAGTGTGCTGCTCCACGGCCCCGCCGGAATTGGAAAGTCGACCGTGCTGCGGGCATTGGCCACCGAATACGGGGCGCATGCACGTACCGTCTTGCGCTGCTCGGCCACCGAGTCCGAATCCCATCTCCCCTTCCTGGCCCTGGCCGACCTGCTCGGACTGGTCGCCGACGAGGTCTCCCAGCAGCTGCCCGCGGCCCAGCGCACCGCCCTGGAATCGGCGCTCACCGGCCGCGGCGAATCGACTCTGCAACGCGACGGTCTCGCCCTGCGCCTGGCCGTGCTGTCCACCCTGCGCGCCCTCGCCGCCCAGGGCCCCGTCCTGATCGTCGCCGACGACCTCCAGTGGCTGGATCCGGCCAGCGCGGAGCTGCTCGGCTTCGCCGCCCGCCGTCTCGGCGACACCCCCGTGCAGGTGCTGTGCGCGGTACGGACCGAGGGGCAGGAGTACGACCGTCATCTACGCGCGTCCCCTCCGGACACCCTCGCCGTCCGGCTCGGCGCGCTCTCCCGCGCCCAGGTCTCCGCGCTGCTCGACCACCGCGGCTACACCGGTCTGCCCCGCTCCACGGTCCGCGACATCCACCGCACCAGCGCCGGCAACCCGCTCTTCGCCCTGGAACTCGGCCGCGCCCTGGCCGAGAACCCCACCCCGCCGCGCCCCGGCGAGCCGCTCCCGGTCCCGACCTCGCTGCGCGCCCTCGTCCTGAACCGGCTGGACATGCTCCCCGCCGCGGCCCGCCACACCCTCCTGGTGGCCAGCGCCGGCGCCCGTCCCACCCTGGCCCTGCTGCACGCGGCGGGCCGGGAGAACGCCGAGGCCGAGACCGCGCAGGCGGCCGAACTCGGGCTCCTCGCCACGGAACCCGAGGGCCCCGCCGTACGCTTCGCGCACCCGCTGATCTCGGCCGCGCTGTACGCGGAGGCGCCCGCGCAGGAGCGGCGGGCCGCGCACGCCGCGCTGTCCACGGCGGCCTCCGACCTCATCGAGCGGGCCCGGCATCTCGCCCTCGCCACCACCGGCACCGACCCGGAGGCCGCGGCCCGGCTCGCCGAGGCCGCCGCGCTGGCCCGGGACCGCGGGGCGCCCTCGGTGGCCGCCTCGCTCGGCCTGCTCGCCGCCCGGCACACCCCGGCCGACGACACCCCGGGCCCCGACGAACACCGGCTCCAGGCCGCCGAGGACGCGATCACCGCCGGCGAGGTGGACCTCGCCCGGGACATCGCGCGCGAGGTGCTGACCCGGGCGACCGCGGCCGCCGACCGGGTGCGGGCCTGGATGGTGGTGATCGAGGCGGCCGGACAGGCGATCGGCGAGGTCGACACCGTCTACCCGCAGGTGCTCGCCGACGCGGGCGACGACCCGCGGCTGCTCGGCCTGGTCCACTACCAACTGGCCTGGCGGGGACTGGTGGTGGAGGGCGACTTCGCCATCGGCCGGGAGGAGGCCGCGCACGCGGCGGAGCTGGCGGCCCGGGCCGGCGACCGGCGCACCGAGCTGCTCGCGCTCGCCTTCCAGGCGCAGACCGAGATCCTGATGGGCCACCCGGACGCCCCCGCGACCATCAAACGGGCCCTCAAGGAACCGCAGGACCCCACCGTCTCCTGCCATCACAACGGCGCGGGCGCCGCCCGGTACCGCTGGCTGATCATGAGCGACCAGCTGCCCGAGGCCCGCTCGACCGTCACCGCCCTGCTGCGCGAGGTGCGGCGGCGGGGCATGGTCGAGAGCGAGGTGCACTTCGTCCGGCTGCTCGCCGAGACCGAACTGCGCTCCGGGCACTGCGGACGCGCCCTCGACCTGGCCCGCGAGAGCATGCGGCTGGCCCGCGACTCCGGCATCGGCGAGATCCCCTCGGCCGTCCTCAACTCCCTCGCCGAGGCCTCCGGCGGCGACCCGGAGCGCGCCCTCGCCCTCGCCCACGAGGCCGTCGAGCAGGCCGAGCAGGTCGGCGACCAGATGTACGTCTCCCGGGGGCTGACCGCGCTCGGATTGGCCCAACTGGTCGCAGGGGACGCCGAGGGCGCGGCGCGCTCGCTGCGCCGGGTGCGGGAGCTGGAGCACGGCCTCGGCATCACCGACCCGGCGCGTGGACGCTGGCAGGGCGACCTCGCCGAGGCCCTCGTCCGGATCGGCGAGATCGAGGAGGCGCGTCAACTGGTCGCCGTCACCCGCGAGCACGCGCTGCGCCTGGGCCGCGAGAGCGTGCTGGCCGTCCTCGACCGGGCCGAGGCGCTGGTGCGGGCCGCGCGCGGCGAACACGAGGCCGCGCTCGCCCAGCTGACGTCGGTTCAGGACCGGCTCGCCAAGCTGGGCTACGGACTCGAGGAGGCGCGCGCCGCGTTCGCGCTGGCCGCCCTGCGCACCGACCCGCAGGTGCTCGGCCTCGCCGGACCGGGCGACCTCGCGAGACCGGGCGGGACCCCCGTCCCGGGACCGACGACCTACGACGAGGCGGCCCGGTTGTTCCGGCGCTGCCGGGCGCTGCCGTGGCTGCGTCAGGTGGACGCGGCGGCGGCTGCGGGAACGAGGGAACCGATCACCCCCTCCGCCGCGTCAGAGGGCGCGGAGGGACTCGCCGCCCTGGACGGGCTCGCCGCGATGGAGCGTCAGGTCGCCGCGCTCGTCATGGAGGGCGCGACCAACCGGGAGATCGCCGCGCGGCTGTTCATCAGCGTGAAGACGGTCGAGGCGACGCTCACGCGGGTCTACCGCAAGCTGGGGATCCGCTCCCGGGTGGACATCGTCCGACTGGCGGCGGGGCGCCGTACGAAGTGAGGCCGGCCCGGGTTTACTGAGGGCGACCGAGGGTTTTCCCTGCCCAACTCCCCTAGGGGGTTCCCTCATTGGGCGCGAGGTGTGCCGGGTTCTAGCGTGAGGACGTGCCGCTCGCCCGGGCACACGGGGGCCGGTCCCGCGGCCCCCGTGCACCACCCCCACACCCGCGCGAACCCCCACCGGCAACCCCCACTGAGGAGACTCATGTTCGGGCTCAACCGCGCCAAGAAGATCGCCGCCGTGCTCGCGGCGACCGCGGCCGCCGCGGCGACCGCACTGCTCAGCGCCCCCACCGCTGTGGCAGCCCCCCAGCCCATCGTGGGCGGCACGACGACCACGACGACGACGTACCCGTTCATGATGCAGATCACGGACGCCTCGCAGAACCAGTTCTGCGGCGGCACCCTGGTGTCGGCGACCAAGGTCGTCACCGCGGCCCACTGTATGGTCGGCGAGACCACCAGCAGCGTCAGAGTCGTCGGCGGCCGCACCTACCTGAACGGCACCAACGGCACGGTCAGCCGGGTCAGCAAGATCTGGATCAACCCGGACTACACGGACGCCACCAACGGCGACGACGTGGCCGTCCTGACCCTCTCGACGTCGATGTCGTACACCCCGGCCTCCTACGTCTCCTCCTCCCAGACCGGTGTGTACGCGGCCGGCACCACGGCCCGCGTCCTGGGCTGGGGCACCACCTCTTCGAACGGCAGCTCCTCCAACCAGCTGCGGACGGCGACGGTTCCGACCGTGTCCGACTCCAGCTGCCGTTCCTCCTACGGTTCCGACTACGTCGCGACCGACATGGTTTGCGCCGGATACACATCCGGTGGCGTAGACACCTGCCAGGGCGACAGCGGCGGTCCCCTGCTCATCGGGGGCGTCCTGGCAGGGATCACTTCTTGGGGCGAGGGCTGCGCGCAGGCCGGTTACCCGGGTGTCTACACCCGGCTGACCACCTTCTCCAGCCTGGTGACCGCGCAGGTCAACTCGTAGCCCAGAAGGTCTCCTGAGCACCCCTCAGGTGAAATACCAGGGGGCGTTGCGAGCTTCCACGAGCAGCTCGCAACGCCCCCTATCCATGCCCGGATCCATGTCCGGACGGATTCCACTTCCATGGGATCACCTCGGGAAAGGTTCCAGAAGGGTCCTAGAGGAGCGTGCCCTCCGCCTGTTTCAATGCGGCCGAGGGAGTTGATACGCATGGTGTCCACGGACCGTTTCCTGGCCTTCGCGGCGATGTCGCTGCTGGTGATCGTGATACCCGGGCCGAGTGTCCTGTTCGTCATCGGCCGGGCCCTGGCGCACGGCCGCCGCACGGCCGTCGCGACGGCGGTCGGCAACGTCTTCGGCTCGTATCTGCTGGTGGTGGCGGTCGCGGTGGGCATCGGCTCGCTGGTGGAGCGATCGGTGACGATCTACCTGGCGGTGAAGCTGGCGGGCGCGGCCTACCTCGTCTACCTGGGCATACAGGCCTTCCGGCACCGCAAGGAGCTGAGGGCGTCGGCGATGGCGACCGACTCCACGCAGCCCGCCCGCGGAGACCTCCGCACGGTCCTGGACGGCGCGCTCGTCGGGATCACCAACCCGAAGGGCGTGGTGTTCTTCGCCGCCGTGCTCCCCCAGTTCGTGGACCACTCGGCGGGCCACGTTCCGTTGCAGATGCTGGTGCTGGGCCTGATCCCGATCTCGATCGGCCTGGTCACGGACACCCTGTGGGGCCTGACCGCCTCGGCCGCCCGCGGCTGGTTCGCCCGCTCCGACCGCCGCCTGTCCATGATCGGCGGCGCGGGCGGCTTCACGATGATCGGCCTGGGTGTCACGGTGGCGGTGACGGGCCGAGCGGACTAGGCCCTCGCAGGCACGCTCACTGTCCTACGACGGTCCCGAACCGGATGTCGTACGACGTCCCCGGATGCATGATGCCGAGCATCCGCGCGCCTTCCTCGACCACGTCCGCCCGCTCGGCCTTGGTCAGCTTGCCGAAGGGCTCGACGACGAGCGCGTCCTCGGTCAGCTTCCACACGCCGGCGAGGAAGCCGTCGACCAGGAAGGTGGAGTACGCGAAGTTGCCCAGCCAGCTGCGGCCCCGGTACTCGGACGGCACCACGCGGGTGCGGTCGGCGTGGGACAGGAGCAGGTTGTCGAACTCGGGGAGGAAACGCGGCGGGGCCGGGATGTCGGCGTCGGGGCGCGGGGCGTCGGGAAGGTCGAACAGCTCGACGCCGTTCGGGTCGCGGAAGGTGACGAGCTGCGGGCGGAGGCGTTCGAAGACCTCGCGCAGCCGGGTCAGGCCGGCCCAGGTCTGCATGTCCTTGACGGAGGCAGGGCCGAAGGCGGCGAGGTAGCGCAGCACGGTGGCGTCCGGGGCGGGCGCCGGTTCTGCGGGGCGGCCCAGCCAGTGCTCGGCGGTGGTGAGGGCGACCTGGCCGCTGCTCCCCCACAGTCCGCGCGGGGTGACCTGGACGAGCGGGAGCCGGCAGCGGGCGGCGATGCCGAGGGCCTGCGGGTCGGCGTCCGGCCACTCGACGAGCAGCGCCTCGCGCAGCTGCTTCAGGGTGCGCGGCTCGGTCTCGACGAGGTCGCGCGCGAGGGCGGCGAGGCGGTCGAGGTCGACGCCGACAAGTCCCTTGCGGAACATGGTGAGTTCGCGTTCCCGGGCCGCCTGGACGAGCGGGCGCAGGGTGAGGCAGTCGTCGGCGGTGTGGGTGTGGATGGTCGAGCGCATGGTGACGATGCGGACGACCTCGCGGTCGGCCATGAGCCCGGACAGCTCCTCGGGGGCGAACCCTTCGAGGCGGGCGGCGAGCGCGTAGTACGGCGGCTTGACGTTCTGGGCCTGGAGACCGAGGAGGTGCTCGACGGCCGCGCCGGCGCCGAGCCGGGCGGGGCGCAGCAGCAGCTGCCGGTCCAGGGTCGCGCGGTTGAGCTCACGGATGCCGAGTACGGGAGCCGTCGCCGCGGCCGTCCCTGTCGTCTTCGTCATACCCCGCACGCTAACGGCGATCGCGGACAGGTACGGTCCGCAACTCTCACCGAATCCGGATCCGCCGGCCACCCGAGCGCCGTATGTCGCGTATATCCTGCCGTTGATCACACCAGCCCCGGCCAGCACCGACCCGCCCCCTCCTCACCCGCCCAGTCCCGGCCCGACCTGCCCAGGGCCCCGCGTCCCGCGTCCCGCAGCCGCGGGCTCGACCCGAGAGGCAGCCGTATGTCCGAGCGACGCGCCCGCCCCGGCTCCAGGAACCCGGTGAAGTCGGCCTGGCGCCGGGCCCTGACCCCGCCGCAACCGCCCGAGGCGCAGCCGTCTCCGCCGTCGGCCGAACCGGCACCCCAGGACCCGGCCGAGCCGGACAGCATCGTGCAGGCCGCCCTGTACCGCGACGGTGTGCGCGTCTCGGCCCCGGACTCCCTCGCCGACACCTTCCGCGAACTGCGGGAGCAGTCGTTCGGCATGGCGTGGATCGGCCTGGCCCGCCCGACGGAGGGCGAACTCCTCTCCCTCGCCGCGGAGTTCGACCTCCACCCGCTCGCGGTCGAGGACGCGCTGGAGGCCCACCAACGCCCCAAGCTGGAGCGCTACGGCGACACCCTCTTCGTCGTCCTGCGGGCAGCGCGCTACCTGGACGCCCTGGAGGAGGTCGACTTCGGCGAACTGCACGTGTTCGTCGGCCCCGACTTCGTGATCACGGTCCGGCACGGCGCGGCCCCCGATCTCTCGGCGGTACGCCAACGCATGGAGGAGACGCCGGAGTTGCTGAAGCTCGGCCCCGAGGCGGTCCTCTACGCCATCCTCGACGCGGTCGTCGACGGCTACGCGCCCGTCGTCTCCGGCGTCCAGAACGACATCGACGAGATCGAGACGGAGGTCTTCCGCGGCGACCCGGCGGTCTCCCGCCGCATCTACGAACTCTCCCGCGAAATGGTCGAGTTCCAGCGCGCCACCCGCCCCCTGGTCGGCATGCTGCACGGCCTGATCGCCGGCTTCTCCAAGTACGACACGGACGAGGAACTCCAGCGCTACCTGCGCGACGTGGCCGACCACGTCACCCACACCAGCGAACGCGTCGACGTCTTCCGCCAGGCTCTCTCGGACATCCTCACGGTGAACGCGACCCTGGTCACCCAGCAACAGAACGCGGAGATGCGGGCGTTGGCGGAGGCGGGCTTCGAACAGAACGAGGAGATCAAGAAAATCTCGTCCTGGGCGGCGATCCTCTTCGCACCGACGCTGGTCGGCACCATCTACGGGATGAACTTCCGGCACATGCCTGAGCTGCACTGGGCGCTCGGATACCCCTTCGCGATCGTCCTGATGGCGGTCGTGTGCACCAGCCTGTACGTCATCTTCAAGCGCCGGGACTGGCTCTGAGCAACCGCCCACGGGAGGCACTCCGGGCAGGCGCACGACGCGAGGTCACCGGCCCGTCCCCGCAGTGGCGGTCAGGATGCGGTCCAGCCAGCCGATGACGTCGTCGGCGCCGTTGACCACCAGCATGGGGCTGTTGCGGTCCTGGTCGAGCAGCGGGCGAAGGGAGAACTCGGCCGTGCGGAGCGCCACTTGCTCGGGGCCGGGCGGTGCGTCGAAGCCCAGCGCGTTGCCGACGATCCCGTCCCCCTGGGCGCCGCACTGGCCCATGCGCTGGCCGCGGCCGAGGACGATCCTCAACTGACGGAAAGCCGCGCCCAGTTCTGGCAGGCCCGCTACGACGTCGTCCGCGTCATCGTCGACCGCGCCGTCGACCGCCATGAGCTGGCAGCCGATACCGATCACCAGCTCGCTCTCGAACTGCTTGTCGCACCACTGCACTTCAGGGCGCTGCTCCTCCGACAACCCATCGAGGAGGACTGGATCGAGCGGACGGTCGACACACTGCTGCGCGGACTGACCGGACAGGGCCCCGGCTGAGGACGACCACGCCGAGCCCCTTGTCCGTCAGGCGCCGAACACCTGGAACTCCGAGACCTGCCCGGCCGGCCAGCCGGTGTTCGCGGTGAAGGTGAGGCGGACATAGCGGGTGCTGGTCGTGGCCGGGAGGGTGAGGGTCGCGGTGTTACCCGTTGCCGGGTTGAAGGTGTACGTCGCCGGGGCGAGGAGTTGGGTGGAGGTGCCGGCGTCCGTGCCGCCCTGGACCGAGATGGTCTGGGTGCGGGTGGACCAGGCGGTGGCCGGCGGGAGGGTGAGGACGATCCGTTTGATGCCGGTGGCGGCGCCGAGGTCGACCTGGAGCCACTGCGGGAAGGCGTTGTTCGCGGACTCCCAGTAGGAGTTGGCGTCGCCGTCGGTCGCGTTGCCCGAGCCGTAGACCTGGGTGTGGCTGCTCTCCGAAGTGGGGCGGTGGAGGGCGAGGTTGGTGGTGCTGGACGGGGGGTCGGTGGTGACGGTCGCCTGGTTGGAGGGTTGCGACACGTTTCCCGCCGCGTCGACGGCCACGACATCGAAGGTGTACGCGGTCGACGCGCCAAGTCCAGTGACGGTGAAGGTGGTTGAGCTGCTCGTGCCCACCTGGGTGCTGGTCGAGCCGGACACCTGACGGATCCGGTAGCCGGTCACGCCGACGTTGTCCGTCGACGGGTTCCAGGACAGCGAGGCCGAGTTGCTGGTGTGTCCGGTGACCGTCAGGGCACCCGGCGCGGTGGGCGGTGTGGTGTCGCCGCCGCCGGGAACGACCGGCTGTGTGGGGCGCGTCGCGGTCAGCGCGATCTGGCCCTTGAGCATGCGGCCGCCGTCCCCGGTCAGGCGCAGGTAGTAGTCGGACGAGCAGGCGGTGCCGTCCTCGTCGAGGGCGAGGAAGCCGGAATTGGTGGGCACCCACGCCTGGGTCTCGGCGGTCTTGGCGATCTGGTTGCCCTCGTTGTACTCGTCGAACATCGAGATGTAGATGCCCTGCACCCCGGCCCGCACCATGTTGTAGAACTGCCGCCACATGAAGTCGCCGTGCGCGCGCTGCCGGCCGGAGACATCGCCGGGCAGGACACAGGGCTGGAAGTCGATGCCGTTGGCGTTGCAGTCCGCCTGGTCGGGGACGGTGTACGTGTTGTAGGCGTTGTCGGCCTCGCCCACATTGCCGATGGCGCCGACCATCCACGGCGAGATCATGTTGAACGCGTGGTAGACGCCCAGGAAGCCGGGCTGCGAGCCCCCGGTCCCGGTCCGCCATTCGCGCGGGACGCCTCCGATGACGTAACACCCCTGGCTCTTGAACCAGTTGACGACGTCGAGGCAGGCGGCAGGAGTGAACGGGTGGTTGGGGTCGTTGAAGCCGAAGCCCCAGATGCAGACGACCGGCTTGCCGTTCTGCTTCGCGTACGCCGAACTCGCCGTGTGCGCCGACATCTTGTTCGTCCAGTCCGTCTTGATCTCGGACTGCATGTTCGTCCAGTTGGAGACGTCGTACATGATGTAGTACTTCCGGCCGTACGACTCGGCCGCACTGCGCACCTTGGTCGCCATGGCGTCGCGGGTGGGGCCCTCGCCGCCGGTGGGGTTGAAGCGCTGGAGCGCGGCAGTGTCGATGTTGTTCTGCTGCATCCACAGGAAGTGGGTGTTCACCGTCTGCTGGTCGTAGGACGAGAAGAGTCTGGCGGGCTGGCCGTTGCCCAGGGCCGCGTACGACGTCTGGTAGGTGTTGGTGTACTCGCGCACGTCGGGCCAGCAGCTGATGCCGGTGTTCGTCGGGGACGGCGGCTGGCCCCAGTTCTGGGTCCAGTGCCACCAGCCGTTGATGGGCGCGCCGTCGCCGATGCAGGCGAACCAGCCCTGGTAACCGACGGTGATCTTGCCGACCACGTCGCCCGGCGGACTGGCCGCCGACGCGCTCGGGGCGAGTGCGGTCCCGGTCGCTCCCACGGTTCCCACCGCGCCGGCCGCGACCGCGGCCCTCAGGAAGACTCTGCGTGTGACACCCATCTGGACTCCTCCGGGCTCTTGTTGGCTCCGCTTGGCCCCCCGCTTCGGTGGTCGGTGCCGCCGAGCGCGCTCACGCTCGCGCTCGGCGGCACCTTCAGGGGCAGGTCAGGTGTTCCAGACCTGGAACTCGGAGATCTGACCGGCCGGCCAGCCGTTGTTCGCCGTGATGTTCACCCGGACGTATCGCTGGGTGGTCGCGGTGAAGGTGATGGTGACCGTGTTGTTGGTGGCGGGATCGAAGGTGTACGTCGCCGACGACTTGAGGGTGCTGAAGGAAGAGCCGTCGGTGCTGCCCGACACGGACAGCGTCTGGTTGCGGGCGCCCCAGGTCGCGGGGAGTTGGAGGACCACGCGGCTCGCGCTCTGCGCGGAGCCGAGGTCCACCTGGACCCACTGCGGGAAGGCGTTGTTGGCGCTCTCCCAGTAGGTGCCCTGGTTGCCGTCCGTCACGTTCGACGACGGGTAGACGGAGGTATGGCTGGACTCGGTGGTGGCCGCGCCGGCCGCCAGGTTCCGGCTCACCGTGCCGGCCCCAACGCCCGTGAGCGCGACGGTGGTTGTGCCGTTGGACGCATTGCTGGCGATGCTGAGATCACCGGTGCGGGTGCCGGACGCGGTGGGCCTGAACGTGACGTTCACCGTGCAGGAGGCGCCCGCCGCGATCGACGTACCGCAGTTGTTGGTCTGCGAGAAGTCGCCCGTGACGGTGACGCCGGAGACGGTTGCGGCGGCGGTACCGGTGTTGGTCACCGTCACCGTCCGCGCGCTGCTGTCGGTGTTGAGCGCCTGGGTGGGATACGACAGTGACGTCGGGTCGGCCGACAGGGTCGCCGGCGAGGAGCCGCCGCCACTGGGGAACACCTCGAAGTCCGACAACTGGGCAGCGTTCCAGCCCGTGTTGGCGGTGATGTTCACCCGTACGTATCTCGCCGTGGCGGCGCTGAACGTGATGGTCGCGGTGTTGTTGTTGGCATTCGGGTCGAAGGTGTACCCGGCCGAGGCCTTGATCGTGGAGAAGCTGGAGCCGTCCGTGGATCCCTGTACCGACAGGGTCTCGGTGCGGGCCGACCACGCGGTCGCCGGCGGGAGCTTGAGCACGACCTTGCCGACGCTGTAGTTCTGGCCGAGGTCGACCTGGGCCCACTGCGGGAATGAACCGTTGGTGCCCTCCCAGTACGTCGAGGCGTCCGGGTCAGTGAGGTTGGACGCGACGTACGGGCTGTTGCCCGAACTCGCCGTCGCCGGGCGCCCGGCGGCGATGTTGGTGGTGCTGTCGATGCCGCTGCCGGTCAGGGAGACGGTGGTCGGACTGTTGTTGGCGTTGCTGGTGACGGTCAGGTTGCCGTTGCGGGTGCCGCCCATGGTGGGCTTGAAGCCGACGGTCACCGTGCAGGAGGCGCCGACCGCGAGGGTGGAGCAGTTGTTGGTCTGGCTGAAGTCACCGGTCGCGGCGACGGCCGAGACGGTCGCCGACGCGGTGCCCGAGTTGGTCACCGTCACCGTCTGCGCGCCGGCCGACGAGCCGACCACTGTGGCCGGGAAGGAGACGCTCGCCGGGTCGGTGTTCAGCACCGGGCCCGGCGCGGTGCCGGTGCCGGAGAGGCTGACCGTGTTGGTGGTTCCGCCCGCGGTGACGGTCAGCGTGCCGTTACGGCTGCCGGTCGCCGTCGGCGCGAACTTCACGCTGACGGTGCACGAGCCGTTCGCCGGGATCGACGAACCGCAGGTGTTGGTCTGGGAGTAGTCGCCGCTGGTGGACACCGACGAGACGGACGCGGCCGTGCCCGTCGGGTTGGAGACCGTCACGGTCTGCGCAGAGCTCGTCGAACCGGTCGCCACCGAACCGAAGTTGAGCGCGCCGGGAGTCGCCGTCACACCCTCGGGCGGGTAGGGCGGGAAGACCGGGGCCGGCCAGCCGCCGCAGTACGGCGTACCGCTGATGCCGGAGTTGCCGCCGCCGTCGGTGACGACGAAGTTGCCGCCCGAGCAGTTGTACACCGGGGAGGAGTAACCGACGCCGGTGGCTGTGACGTTGGTGAACTTGGCGGCGCCGCCGGTCTGTTCCTGGAGGGCGAAGGTGCCGGTGCCGGCGATGGTGACGTTGTTGAGGTTGACGCCGCTGATGGTGCCCTCGACCCACTGGACGGCTTCGTACGGGCTCTGTTGGATCAGTGCGTTGGTCACGTTGATGGGGCCGTTGATCGCGCCCTGGCTGCCGTCGAACCACAACGCGCCCACTCCGAACTGCCAGTTGGGGTCGAGGCTGCCGGCCCGGATCATGGTGTTGTCGGAGATCGTGGTGAGGCCGACCGGTGTCGACGTGAAGCGCTGCCCCACGTGGATGCCGCCGCCCTGGGCGAGGCCGGTGTCCACCACGCGGTTGCCGCTGACGGTGTTGTCGTGGCCGCCGTAGATCGCGATGGCGTTGGCGAGGATCTGTAGCGACACGGTGTTGTTGGAGATCGTGTCGTTGGCGTCGGCGCCTATGGCGGCGTCCGCCCAGGTGGCGATGCCGTCGTCGCCGGTGTTGCGGATGTCGCTGTTGGTCACCTTCGAGTTGGTGACGCCGCCGTGGAAGTTGATGCCGTCGGCGGTGGTGTCCCGGATGCGCAGGCCGGTGAGGGTCAGGCCGTCCATCGGCCCGTCCATCCAGGCGCCGACCTTCATGTGGGCGATCCACAGGTTGGCGACGGTGGAGTCGCTCATCGCGCCGCCGATGCCGTTGACCTGGGCGCTGTCGTCGCGTTCCTGCACATTGCCGAAGATCGCGAAGTTCTGGAGGCGCACACCGGTGCTGGCGTTGGGCGCGGAGTTGCCGTAGAAGCCGGGGGCCGTGCCGATGACGGTCGAGTACCACATGCCGGCGCCGGCGATCGTGACGTTGTTGACGCTGATGTGGCCGGGGATGTTGAAGGTGCCCGGCGGGATCCACACGGTGCCGCCGGGTCCGGCCGAGCTGATCGCGGCGTTGAACGCGCTGGTCGCGTCGGCCACTCCGGTGGGGTCGGCGCCCTTGCTGGTCACCGACACCGCACCCGAGGGCGCGGCCAGGGCGGCGCCGACCTGCTCGAAGTCGGCGAAGTCGATCGTGTACGAGGAGGCGGTGTCGCCCGCGTCGACCTGGAACTTGAAGGTCGTACCCGCCGGATACGTGGTGGTGAAGAGGCGGTGGGCCTCGTCGTAGAAGTGGTGCGGGTTGCTGCCCGGCGTGTTGGTGAAGGGGTAGCTGCCGTAGTACCAGCTGTAGGCGTTGGTCAGGGTGAAGTCGGGCTGCTTGACGTTGTTGATGTAGAGCGACAGGGCCGCGGTGTAGACCGAGCCGTTCGAGGTGTCGGGGATGCTGTAGCGGAAGTTGATCGAGTTGGTCGCCACCGGCGTGGTGAACGTGACGTACTTGCCGGTGCCCTGGAGGGTCGTCGCCTTGCGGTACGACGCCTCGTCGGCCAACTGGCCCGCGGTGTAACTCGGGCCGATGTTCGTGCCGTTGGTGTCGGAGTTCTCCGCCTGCACCTCGACGTAGGGCAGGCTCGCGCCGCTGCCGCCGGTGGCGGTGGACGCCGCCACGGCGGGCTGGACGGCCAGCACGACGACGCCGACGGCGGCCAGCATCACGGTGCTCACCGCCCAGACGAGGACGCGTCTCAGATCTCGGATGGAATGGAACACGTGCCACTCCTTACGTAACCAAATGCCGGAACTGTCCCGCTAGCGCCGCCAGGGAGGGAGGGGAGACAGGGGGTTGGTGACGATGCATGGGGGACCGTAATATCGTTGGCATGATCACGCAATAACCAGACAGAACTCTGCAACAAATAAAAATGAAGCCCGCAAGATCTAAGGCGCCCGTACACATGGCGGTGCCGCCGGACGGAGCGTCCGGCGGCACCGTGGGGAGCGTGGGGTCAGACGGCCCAGATCT
The DNA here is from genome assembly GCF_053595415.1 of Streptomyces sp. NPDC002499. NCBI lineage: Bacteria > Bacillati > Actinomycetota > Actinomycetes > Kitasatosporales > Streptomycetaceae > Streptomyces > Streptomyces sp. NPDC002499. The sequence continues at coordinate 94,782 of NZ_JBSFXO010000011.1, read as the reverse complement.
GGAACTCGGAGACCTGGCCCGCGGGCCAACCGTTGTTGGCCGTGACGGTGACGCGGTAGTAGCGCTGGGTGGCGGCGGGGAAGGTGAGCGTGACGGTGTTCCTGGTGCTCGGGTCGAAGGTGTAGGCGGCCGAGGACTTCAGCGTGGTGAAGGTGGTGCCGTCCGCACTGCCGCCGAGCGTGAGGGTCTGCCTGCGGGCGCCCCAGCCGGCGGGCAGTTGCAGCACCACGCGCGAGGCGCTGCGGGCCGCGCCGAGATCGACCTGGACCCACTGCGGGAACCTGTTGTTGGCGCTCTCCCAGTAGGACCCTTGGTTGCCGTCCGTCACGTTCGACGACGGGTAGACGTCGGTGTGGCTGGACTCATTGGTGGGCTTGCCCGCGGCGAGATTGGTGGCCGGGATGTCGGAACCCCCGGTGAAGGTGAGGTAGTTGATGTTCCAGCCGCCGGTGTCCTGATGGAGCGTCAGGGTCTGGCGGCCGGCGGGCAGGGTCACGTGGGTGGTCGCGGTGCCCCAGGTCTGCCAGTCGCCGGTGGCGGGCAGGTCGACGGCGCCGCTGAGATTCGTACCGGAGGCGTCCGACAGGTGCAGCGCTCCGGGTGCCGCGACCGGGGCCGCGACGCGCAGGTCGACGGTGTAGGTGCCGGCCGTGGCGACGTCGACGGTGTAGCGGAACCACTGTCCGGCGCCGGTCCAGCCCAGGTTGTAACCGCCGCCGGTGTCCGAGGAGTTGTCCAGGTCGATGCCGTCGGCGCGGTAGGAGTTGGCGTTGCCGTTGACGGAGGTGACGTTGTACGCGACCCCCTGGCCGCCGGTGTCGTAGTTCTCCGCCTGCACCGTGCCGGGCACGGCGGCCGGGGTGCCGCCGTAGGGGGCTTCCGGAGCCGGCGGCGGCCAGTGGTTGTCACTCAACGTGGCCGTGAATCCGGTGGAGTTGTTGACGAAGGCCGAGGCGCCGGCGGTGAGCCCGGTGACCGTGTTGCCGGTGATCGTCGCGGAGCCGGTGGGCGCCGGGTAGAACGACGGTGAGATCGCGATGCCGTTGCGGCCGGGGTTGTTGACGGTGTTGTCCTGGAGCAGCGTGTTGGTCGAGGTGGAGAAGGCGATCCCGTCGTAGAGGGAGTCGGTGACGGTGTTGCCGGTCGCCGTGACCTGGTCGACGATCCCGGTGTTCTGTCCGTCGCCGCCGTTGCCGATGTGCAGGGCGGGTTGGCCCTGGCTGTAGGCGTTGCCGCCGGAGCGGACCACGGTGTTGCCGGTGACGGTCGCGGACAGCAGGTCGCTGCCGTTGACCCCGAAGCGCCCGGCGCCCAGACCGATGTAGCGAGCGGTGTCGCTGATGTAGTTGTTCTTCACCTGGTGGCCGCTGCCGCCGTAGATCCCGACGCCCTTGCCGCCCCAGGGTGCGATCGAGGTGTTGTCACTGACGGTGATGTTGGTCATCGGATGGTAGAAGGTCTGCGAACCGTCGCCGTTGGTGTTGTAGTTCACCGAGTTGATGGCGATCGCGTCGTCCCCGGTGCCGCGGACGAAGTTGTTCGTGACTGTCAGGTCGTTGCCGGTGTCCGCGTTCAGCGACACGTTGTTGACGTTGATCCCGTCCGCCCAGATCGAGGTCAGCCTGCTGTTCTTCACCGTCCCGCCGGTGCCGGAGGCCCAGAAGCCGGACATGGTGTGCTGGGTCCAGATGCCCTCGGCCAGCCAGTCGGTGCCGGTCGTGTCCATCGCGCCACCATCGCCGCCGATGGTGCTACGGCTGACGGCGTTGGCGTCGATGTGGAAGTCACGCACCATGCAGGACGTCAGGTCGAACAGGGCTGCCAGCGGTGTGCTGTTGGGGACCGGGACGTCACGGTAGACCGTGCTGTACCAGAGCCCCGCGCCCGCGATGGTGATGCCCTGCGCGTTCAGTCCCGCGGTGCCCTTCACGTAGAAGGTGCCCTGCGGGATCCACAGGATCTTGCCCTGCGCCTCGGCCTGGTCGATGCAGGTCTGGATGGCGGCCCGGCTGTCCACGGCCTGGCTGTCGGCCGCGCCGTTGGTCGGGGCGCTGGACGCCACCGCGCCGCAGCTCGTGATCGAGATCGAGTTCGCGGGCTGGGTCTGCGGCGCCGGCGGGTTCTCCGCGTCGACGGAGTCCACGTCGTAGAAGGACGCGCTGTTGGCGGCGTCCTTGCGCAGCGAGAACGTGGCACCCGCCGGGATCGGGGCGCCCGTGACGAAGGCGTGCGACTCGTCCCAGAAGACCCTCGGGTCGCCGTCGGCCGGGTTCTGGTTGTCGCTCGTGTTGTAGTTGCCGTTGCCCTCGTACACCCAGCTCTGCTTCGAGTTGAGGTTCAGGGCCTGCCGGAACACCCCGTTGACGTACAGGTTCAGCGTTCCGGTGATGCCGCCGCCGGACGCCGAATCCGGGATGCTCGCGCGGACGTTGAGGAAGGAGATCGGCTGCCCGGTGGTGTTCGTCCACTGCACCGACTGGCCCGTGTCGGCGAGATGGACATAGGAATGGCCCGAGGCCTCCAGGACAGCGCTCGAGTACTGGGTCGTCGGCGCCGAGGTCAGCGACCGGACGGACGCGCCCCCGGCCTGCGTTCCCGCCTCACCCTCGTAGATCTTGAACGGCGTGGTCGCGCCCACGGCCGCGGTCGGTGCGGCAGCGGCCGCAGCGGGTGTGGTGACGGACGCGACCGGTGTGGCGACGGCCGGTGGAACGGACACGCACATCGCGCCGACCGCGGTGACGGCGGCGACGACCGCCGCCAGTCGCCGGGGTCTGGGGATCGTCAGCATGTGGGGCTCCTTCACGGAGTGGGGGGAGACCGGCGCCCGTACCGTACTGAGACCTCATCCAGCCCGCTAGATTCCGACGAAGTAAAGAATGTACTGCGCAAGCCACTGCAAGTTTCTTGCTAGAAATACGCAAATACTGAACTAAACAGACCGACCTCCCGGCGCGCGGATGTAACCCGGATCACAGCCCTGAAGTGCAGCGCGGTGCGGGGTCCAGAGCCTTTCTCTCTGTGTAAGGGGCTTTGCCCGCACGGGGACGGTGGACGGTACGGATGGAACAGAGTCGGGCCGAGGGGTTCGACGGCTTCGTGGCAGCGCGCTGGTCGACGCTGTTCCATCTGGCCTGTCTGCTCACGGGAGGCGATCGGCACCGTGCCGAGGACCTGCTGCAGGAGGCCATGGTCAAGCTCTGGTTCGCCTGGCCGAAGGTCGGCGAGGAGGCACCGGAACCGTACGTGCGCAAGATCCTGGCACGGGCGGCGGCCCGATCGGCGCGGCGGCGCTGGTGGGGTGAGCGCCCGGTCGAGCAGCTGCCCGACCTCGCGCAGGTGGACGACGTGTCCGCGGCCGTCGTGGAGCGCTCACGGCTGGAGGCGGCACTGGCCCAGCTGTCGCCGGCGCAGCGGGCCGCCGTGGTCCTGCGCTACTACCAGGACCTGCCCGACAAGCAGGTCGCCGAAGTGCTGGGGTGTCCGGTCGGCACCGCCCGGTCCCATGCGTCACGGGGCGTGGCGCGGCTGCGCCGGATCCTCGGCGATGTCATCGAGACAGTGGGATGAGGGGGCGTTGATGGACCACTTCGAGCGGGAGCTCGCGCGGATGATGCGCGACGCCCAGGAAACGACCCCCTTCGAGCCCAGGCACCGGATCCGTCTGCGGTCCGGTGTGCAGGCCCGGCGCCGGGTGCGCGCGGCGCGCCGGGCCGTCGGCTCCGTCCTGGCCGTCGCCGGAATCGGCCTCGGCTTCTTCCTGGTACCCCATGCGCGGGTGGACGACAGGCCGCAGTCCCCCCTGCCCCGACCCGCCGTGAGTCCGACGCTCCCGACCCCCGGCCCGACCCTGACACCGGGCTCGTCCCCGAGCACGACCACCAGCCCGACACCGACAGACACCATCGGGTCGTCCGTCGGGTCGTCCATCACCCCGACCTCGACCCCGACCGGGAGTTCGAGCAGCGGGTCCTCGGACCCGCCCGTGACCGACTCGGCGGCGCCGCCGTCCGGCTCGGAGACGACCGGCGCGCCCACGGGTCAGAACTCCGCGACGGGTTCGATCACGACACCGCCGGCGACGGAGACGTCCGCGACCGTGGGCACGGCGGGCTCCGGGTAACCCGTCCCGCCCCCACCCCACCACCAGCCCCCCACCCGCATTCCCTGACCGCGGCACCGCCCTCAGGCGATACCGGCATGCCCCGCGACGGCCCACAGAAATGGACAGAACGTGACAACAGTGACGAGCCAGATACGCCGGACGAGCCCGAAGAGCCGGCCGAGCGGGATGAGCCGGATGAGTCGACTGCCGTTCCGCACACCGGTGTCGGCCCACCACCGCGAGCCCGTCCTCGACGTGGTCGTCCCCGTGTTCAACGAGCAGCAGGACCTGGAGCGGAGCGTACGACGACTGCACGCACACCTGCGCGAGACGTTCCCGTACCCGTTCCGCATCACCGTCGCGGACAACGCCAGCACCGACGAGACCCCGCGCATCGCGGCCCGACTGGCTGCCGAACTGGCCGAGTTGGAGTGGCTGCGGCTCGACGAGAAGGGCCGGGGCCGGGCGTTGCACGCGGCCTGGTCAGGGTCGCGGGCACCCGTGCTCGCCTACGTCGACGTGGACCTGTCGACCGACCTCGCCGCGCTCCTCCCGCTGGTCGCCCCGCTGATCTCCGGCCACTCCGACATCGCGATCGGCACCCGGCTGGCCCCTGGCTCCCGGGTGGTGCGCGGCCCCAAGCGGGAGGCCATCTCCCGTTGCTACAACGCCCTGTTGCGCTCCACGCTCGCCGTCGGCTTCTCCGACGCGCAGTGCGGTTTCAAGGCGGTACGGCGTGATGTCGCCGAGCGGCTGCTGCCCCTGGTGAAGGACTCGGGATGGTTCTTCGACACCGAACTGCTGGTGATCGCCGAACGGGCCGGACTGCGCATCCACGAGGTGCCGGTCGACTGGGTGGACGACCCCGACAGCCGGGTCGACATCGTGTCCACGGCACTGGCCGACCTGCGCGGAATCGCCCGCATAGGAAGGGAGTTGGCGCGCGGCACGCTCCCGACGGCGGCACTGCGCCGGGGCACGGACGGTTCACCCTCGGGCGGTCTGGCATGCCAACTGCTGCGCTTCGCCGCCGTGGGCGCGGTCAGCTCCGTCGGATACGTCCTGCTGTACCTGGTGTTGCGCCCGCAGACGGGCGGACAGGCCGCCAACGCGCTGGCCCTGCTGGTCTGCGCCCTCGCCAACACCGCCGCGAACCGCCGCCTCACCTTCGGTCTGCGCGGCCGCGGCGGCGCACTGCGTCACCAGGCCCAGGGCCTCGTGGTCTTCACGGTCGGTCTGGCCCTCACCAGCGGTTCACTGACGCTCCTGCACCGCACGGCGTCAACTCCCGCGCGCAGCACGGAGATCGGGGTCCTGGTCGCCGCCAACCTCGCCGCGACTCTCGTGCGTTTCCTGCTCTTCCGGGCCTGGGTGTTCCCCGCCAGGCGCAGCCGCGAGGCGGAGGAGACCGCGAAGTGAGCGACACGACGACCTTGACCCCGCCCGTCACCGAAGGCGCGCGCGAAGCCTCGACTGCCGTTCCCTACAAGGACATCCGCGCCTGCCTACGCCACACGGTCAGGTACTACGGCCCCGTGCTCGAGCTGTACGGCGTGCTGAAGCTGATCGGCTTCGCCGTCTTCATGTACCTCCTGGACTCCGACGGCGGCTTCCGGACGAAGGACCCGCGCTTCGGCGGCGGCGCCCACGTCTGGGACGTACTGGCCACCTGGGACGGCTGGTGGTACCAGCAGATCGCCGCGCACGGCTACCAACCGGCGCTCGTCCGGATCCCGGGCGCGACCGGACTGATCACCCTCGAAGGCAACTCGGCGGCCTTCTTCCCGCTCTATCCGGCGACGATGCGACTGGTCTCCGACTGCACGGGCCTGGGTCTGTACGGCTCCGGCCTGCTGGTCTCGGTCGTCGCCTCGTTCGCCGCCGCGCTCGGCATCTACGCCGTCACCGCCCGGTTCGGCGGCCGGCGGGCCGGGCTGGCCGCGGCCGGACTGTGGGCCGTGTGGCCCGGCTCCGGCACCGAGTGGTCGGCCTACTCGGACTCCCTCTACATCGCCCTCGCCGTCTGGGCCTGCCACGCCGTCATGACCGACCGCTGGCTCACCGCGGGCGTCCTCACCTTCGCCGCGGGACTGGGCCGCCCCACCGCGGTCGCGCTCATCGCCGCCCTCACCGTCGCTGCGCTGCGGACGCTGCACCGCAGTCGGGAGAACCTCACGGGCCCGTGGATCGCGATGGCGATCGCACCGCTCGGGCTGCTCGGCTACCTGCTCTGGGTCGGCGACCGAATGGGCGATCTGGGCGGCTACTTCAAGCTCCAGACCGGCGCCTGGGCGCACACCTTCGACTACGGCGAACACACCGTCGACGTGTTCGGCTCCATCGCGACCGGCCATTTCGACTACCTGTTCGCGTATCCCCTCGAAGACGTCATCGGCGTGGCCGTCGTCCTGCTGGCCGTACTCCTGCTCCCCCTCCTGATCCGGCTGCGCCCGCCGGCCGTCCTGATCGTCCACACAGTGCTCACCATCGCGCTGGTCCTGGGGAGCCAGCAGATATTCGGGAACGTCTCCCGCTATCTGCTCCCGTGCTTCCCTCTCTTCATCCCCCTGGCGATCAAACTCCGTACTCTCGGCCTGCCCACGTTGTGTCTGCTGCTCGGCATCGCGGCCGTCGCGTCGGGGTCGTACGCCGGATACGTGCTGTTCGAGGTGGGGGTCCCGTAGGTGGGGTCCGGACGGTCGTCCCGGCCGGCCCCACGGTCGGGTCAGCCCGGCTTGACCGCCAGCGTCGCAAAATAATGCGACAGGTATTGAGCGGATGCGTCGGACTGGTGCGGTGCTTCCGCGAAGCCGGTGAGGACGAACCCCGCGGCGAGTTGCCCGCCGATCTGGCCGGTGAGGGTGTGGCTGTACTCGAGAGGGGCGTCCGCACCGAACTTCGTGGCGCGTTCCTCGGCGGAGTACCGCGTCACATCGCTGTAGGGCAGTTTGTGCACGACGATCAGCTCGCCGCGCTCGTCGAGCGCCTCGTGGTCGAACAGATACACATCAGGGTTGAGGAAGCCCGCGAGCAGAGTTCCGCCCGGTCGCAGGACGCGGAAGCACTCACGCCACACCGGTGCCAGGTCCGGTACGAACAGGTTGGAGACCGGATGGAACACGACGTCGAACGCCGCGTCGCCGAAGGCGCCGAGGTCGCTCATGTCGCCCAGGACGGTGCGCAGTTCGAGGTGGTCGCGCGCCGCCACCATCCGGTCCTGGCCGAGCTGGCGGGGTGAGTTGTCGAACACGGTGACCCGCGCGCCCGCGGCGGCGAGGATCGGACCCTGCTGGCCACCACCGGAGGCCAGGCACAACACGTCCTTGCCGGTCAGGTCCGTCGGCAGCCAGGAGCGGTCGACCGGCTCATGCCCGACGAGAACGATCGACCAGTCGCCCGTGCGGGCGCGCTCGACATCCTCAGTACTCACCGGCCTCGACCACTCGTTGCCGTCCTGGACAGCCTTGTCCCAGGCCGCCCGATTGTGGGCGACGGGGTCGACAACCATGTCGTCCTGCACGTTCAACTCCTTGCTTCGGCCAAGCGGACCCTTGCAGTATCGGCCGCGCCATCGCGGAGGCCTTCCTCACGGCCGGCACTCTGAAGGCTGCTCCCTTCGACGTCGAGGTCCGGGAGGATCCGGTCCAGCCAGGCCGGCAGCCACCAGGCGCCCCGGCCCGCGAGCGCGAGGACCGCCGGTACGAGGGTCATGCGGACGGCGAACGCGTCGATGGCCAGGGCGAACGCGATGGGTTTGATGAGGGAGTCGTCCAGCGGGAAGAACCCGGCGAAGACGGTGAACATGATCAGGGCGGCGGCGGTGACGACCCGCACACTCTGCCGTGCGCCGTCGACGACCGACTGACGGGCCCGGCCGGTGCGGGCCCACTCCTCGCGCATCCCGGACACGAGGAACACCTCGTAGTCCATGGCCAGTCCGAACAGCACGCCGATCAGGATGATCGGCAGGAAGCTGACGACGGGACCGCTGTGCGGCACACCGAGGGCGTCGGCCAGCCAGCCCCACTGGAAAACGGCGACGACCAGACCGAGCGAGGCGCCCACCGAGAGCAGGAAACCGACGGCCGCCTTGACGGGGATCACCAGGGAACGGAACACGATCATCAGCAGGAGCAGGCTGAGGCCGACGACGATGGCGACGAAGGGCAGCAGGGAGTCGCTGAGCCGGTTGGAGACGTCGATGTTGACGGCGGTGGTGCCGGTGACCGCGATCGAGGCGCCGGTGGTGTCGCGGAGGCCGGGCGCGATGTCCCGGATCTCGCGGACCAGTTGATCGGTGCGGGCGCTGTCGGGGCCGGAGGCGGGCAGGACGGTGATGACACTCTGTGTCGGGTCGCTGGTGGGCTGGGCCGGCAGGACGGCCTTGACGTCCTTCAAGGTCCCCAGTTTCGCGGCCACTTGGGCACCGGCTCGTGAACTCTCCGCCGCCGTACCGCCGTTGGTCTCGGCCAGTACGAGCAGGGGGCCGTTGAAGCCGGGGCCGAACTTGTCGTCGATCGTGTCGTAGGCCGTGCGTTGCGTGGAGGCGTGCGGCGCCGAGCCGTTGTCGGGCAGGGCCAGGCGCAGGTCCGCGGCGGGCAGCATGAGGGTGATCAGAATGCCCGCGACGGCGAGCACGGTCAGCAGCGGCTTGGCGATGACCCACTTCGTCCAGCGGGTGCCCAGGGTGGTGCGGCGGGCGGTGCCCTCCGCGCCGATGGCCCGCCGGGCGGCGCGGCTGCCGGGCTCGGGAGCGAGCCGCGTACCGGCGAATCCCGCGATGGCGGGGACGAGCGTGATCGCGGCCAGTACGGCGATGAGGACGGCGCCGGCGGCTCCGAGGCCCATCGTGGTCAGGAACGGGATGCCGATGACGCTCAGCGCGGCGAGCGCGATGATCACGGTGGTGCCGGCGAAGACGACGGCACTGCCGGCCGTGCCGACGGCCAGCGCGACGGATTCCCTGGGGTCGGCGCCGCGGGCGAGTTGCTGTCGGTGGCGGGAGAGGATGAACAGGACGTAGTCGATGCCGACGGCCAGGCCCAGCATCAGGGCGAGCGTGACGGCCGTGGAGGAGATGCTGACCGCGGGCGCGAGAGCGAGCAGCCCGGCCAGTCCTGTGGCCACGCCGATCAGCGCGGGCAGCAGCGCCATGCCGGCGGCGAGCAGCGATCCGAAGGTGACGACGAGGACGAGCAGCGCCACGGCCACGCCGATGATCTCCGACGGACCGACGTGAACTCCGTTGCTGTTGAAGACGGATCCGCCCACCGATGTCCGCAGCCCGTCCTTCTCCGCCGCGCGGGCCGCGTCCTTGAGCGCGTCCACGGACGACGTACGGACCTCCGCGGTCTGCACGGCGTACTGGACCTGGACGATCGCCGTCGTCCGGTCGGCCGAGACGGCGCCGGAGGACCGGGGGTCGACGACCTCGCCGACCTGCGGCGCCTTCTCGGCTTCGGCCACGGCCCGGGCGATGACCCTCGCGTAGGCCGCCTCGGTGACCCGGTGTCCCTCGGGCGCGCTGAAGACGATCTGGGCGCTCGCGCCCGACGCCTCCGGAAGGGTCTTGCTCAGGCTGTCCAACGCCCGCTGCGACTCGGTGCCCGGCACCGAGAAGCGGTCGTCGAGCTTCCCGCCGAAGACGCTGACGCAGGTGATGAGCGCGGCCAGGACGAAGAGCCATATGCCCAGGACGAGCTTTCGGTGTCGGTAGGCACTGTGACCCAGCCGGTGCAGCAGGACGGCCATGACGAACTCCCTCGAACGGTGTCGATAGCCCGACTTTATCACCTGCTCAAGTCGAGTGACCTAGTCCATAGACCGTGATGAGCGTGATGGACGCCGCACAAACAGGTCAGGGCGCCCTCGTACGGAACGAGGGCGCCCTGTTGCGTGTCGAGTCGGTTCAGGGGCGCAGCCTGGGTACGGCCACCAGGTCCAGCCGGCCGCCGGCCATCGCCACCACCGCCGACACGAAGGCCTGGAGGCAGGTGTGTTCGGCCTCCTCGTCGGGGAGCGCGAGGTGTTGCAGCGTGAGCCCGTCGAAGCCGGCCAGGAAGAACCGCGCGATCGCGTCCACGGGCTGGGCGAGGGGTCGGCCGGTCCGTTCGGCCGCCTCGGTGATCAGTCGCGCGGTCACCTCGGTCACCCCCCGGTAGTGGGCTTCGAGGGCCTCGCTCAGAGCGGGCGAGCGGAGCGCGAACATGGTCAGCTCCGTGAGGAGTTGATGACTTTCGGGCTGCTCGAGCACCGTCCGCCACAGCGCCGTCACCAACGCGCTCGCCGTCTCCTCGAACCCTCCGTCGGCCGGCGCGGCCCCCTCGACCTGGGCCACCAGATCCTGCGTGAGCTGCTCCATGACCGCGAGGTACAGCCCTTCCTTCGTACCGAAGGTGTAGTGCACGGTGGCCTGGGCGACCCCCAGCTCGGCGGCGATGGCCCGGGTGCTGCCGGCCGCGACCCCCTCCCGGGTCATGAAGTCGATGGCCGCTTTGATCAGCTGGGGACGGCGCTCGGCCGCGGAGACATGAGCCATGGCACCGACTATAGCCAGGGCGACTCAGTCCCACGAACGAGTCATTCGATCAAGTCGTACGCGCGCAGCCGAACGCCCCGGCCGGACGCCCAGGGCGAACAGACTGATCGCGCCGCGGCCGCCGGGGTCCGGTCCTTGGCCGCGCGGGTCAGTTCCCGCCGGACGGCGGCTGCATACGTTTCCTCCACCACCCGCTCCGTGCAGCGGGACGAGCGAGGAGGCGGACCCGTGAGGCAAGACAGTGAGCTCGATACGTGTGTGATCGGCGCCGGACCTGCCGGGCTGGCGGTCGCCAGGGCCCTGGCGGAGCGGAATCTGCCGTACACGCACCTGGAGCGGCACACCGGGCCGGGCGGTATCTGGGACATCGACAATCCCGGCAGTCCGATGTACGAGTCGGCCCACTTCATCTCCAGCAGGACCCTGTCGGGCTTCGGCGGCTTCCCGATGCCCGACCACTTCGCGGACTACCCGCCGCACCGGCAGATCCTGTCGTACCTGCGGTCCTTCGCCGACGCCTACGGGCTGACCGACCGGATCGAGTACGGCGTCGAGGTCACGGACGTCGAGAAGAACGCGGACGGCACCTGGACCGTCACCCGGGCCGACGGCCGGGCGAGCGTGCACGGGCAGGTCGTGGTGTGCACGGGCGCGCAGTGGCACCCCAATATCCCAGAGCTGCCTGGGGAGTTCGACGGGGAGGTCCGGCACACCGTCGACTACCGCAGTGCGGAGGAGCTGCGCGGCAGGCGGGTCCTGGTCGTGGGGGCCGGGAACTCCGGCTGCGACATCGCGTGCGACGCGGCCCGCACGGCCGACCGCGCGGTGATCAGCATGCGGCGCGGGTACTGGTTCATTCCGAAGCACCTGTTCGGGCGGCCCGTGGACACCATCGCCGACAGCGGTCCCCATCTGCCGATGTGGCTGGCGCAGCGCGTCTTCGGCGGCCTGCTGCGGATCGTCAACGGCGACCCGACGCGCCTCGGGCTGCAGAAGCCGGACCACAGGCTCTTCGAGACCCACCCGGCCATCAACTCCCTGCTGATCCACCACCTCCAGCACGGCGACATCACCGCCAGGCCCGGGATCGCCCGCGCCGAGGGCAGCACCGTGCACTTCACCGACGGCACAAGCGACGACTTCGACCTCGTCCTGCTCGCCACGGGTTACGTCCACCGAGTGCCGGTCGCGCAGCGGTACTTCGGCGACGAGCAGCATCCCGACCTGTATCTGTCGTCGTTCTCGCGCGAGCACGAGGGTCTGTTCGGCATCGGGTTCATCGAGACCAACTCGGGCGCGTACCAACTCTTCGACGCGCAGGCCCAGTTGATCGCCGGGTATCTGCACGACGCGCGGCACCGGCTGCCGAACGCGGAGCGGTTCGCACAGCTGGTCCGCGCCGACCGTCCGGACCTGTCCGGCGGGCTGAAGTTCGTCGCCTCGCCCCGGCACACGGGCTACGTCGACAGCGGGGCGTTCGTGAAGTACCTCGGCAAGGTGGCACGGCAGATGGGCTGGCGCACCGAGGGCCGGGCGCCGCGGGCGCGCTCCTCGCGGCGCGTGGAGGCGACGGCATGAGCCGGTTCGACTTCACCGACAAGGTCATGCTGGTCACCGGTGGCGCGGGCGGTATCGGCAGTGCGCTGTGCCGCCGCTTCGCCGCCGCCGGCGCCCGCTGTGTCGTCGTCGACATCGACGGGGTCCGGGCCGAGAAGGTGGCCGCGGGGCTGCCGGGCGCCGGGCACACGGGCATCGGCTGCGACCTGTCGCAACGCGCCCAGCTGGAGCGGCTGTTCGAGCAGGTCGCCGACGGCTACGGCCGCCTCGACGTGCTCGTGAACAACGTGGGCATGACCAGCTCGGAGCGTTTCGACGTCCGCAGCGTCGACAGCATCGAGCGGGAGATCAGCCTCAACCTGATCTCCCCGCTGGTCGCGACCAGGATCGCGCTCCCCCTGCTCAAGGCCGCCCGGGACGCCCGGGTGGTCACCACGGTGTCCCTCGGCGGGGTCTTCCCCCTGGGCGAGACCCCGATCTACACGGCGTCCAAGTTCGGGCTGCGCGGCGCGATGCTCGCCATCGGGCTCGACCTGCGGAGCAAGGGCATCCTGGCCGGGTCGGTGCTCCCGTCGGCGACCGACACCCGGATGCTGCGCCAGGAGGCGGTCGACGGCGGGAACTCCATGCAGTTCCAGGAACCGCCGCAGCAGCCCGCCGACGTCGTCGCGGCCGTCGTGAGCCTGCTGGACAGGCCCCGCCTGGAGGCCTATCCGCGGGTCGGCGAGTCCCGGCTCGTGCGGTTCGCGATGCTCGTACCGAACCTGCTGCCCAGGCTCTTCCCCCTGTTCCGCAAGCGCGGCGACCGAGGCATGGCCCGCTATCTGGAGGAGCTCCGCCGCCGCGGACTGGCCCGACAGACCGACGGGCGCTGGGAGTTGGTGGAGGAGGCGTGACCAGGAACGAGACGCTGCACATCGGCAACCCCGCCACCGGCGAACCGATCACCACCCTCCCCGCCGCGAGCGCCGCCGACGTCACCAAGGCCGCCGAACGAGCCCAACTCACGTACGACTCCGGCATCTGGTCACGGCGGCCGGTCCGCGAGCGGGCCGCCGTGCTGCTGCGCCTGGCCGACCTGATGGGCCGTGACGCCGAGATCCTCGCCCGGCTGGACTGCGAGGACGCGGGCAAGCCGATCACGGAGTGCCGTACGGGCGACGTACCGGGTGCGATCGAGTCGATCCGGTGGTTCGCCGAGGCCGCCGACAAGGTCTTCGGCCGGGTCGCACCGGGCGGACCCGACGGCCTCGGGCTCGTCACCCGCGAACCGGTCGGCGTGGCCGCGGCGATCCTCCCATGGAACTACCCGTTGGCGATGGCGAGTTGGAAGATCGGTCCCGCCCTCGTCGCGGGCAACTGTCTGCTGGTCAAGCCCGCGGAGGCGACCCCGCGCTCGGCCCTGCACCTGGCCGCCCTCGCCGCCGAGGCCGGCCTGCCCGACGGCGTGCTCACGGTCCTGCCCGGCCACGGCGAGGAGGCCGGAGCGGCCCTCGCCCGCGATCCCCTCGTACGGGCGATCTCCTTCACCGGCTCCAACGCCACCGGCCGCCGCATCCTCAAGGCCGCCGCCGACAGCAACTTCAAGCGCGTCTCCCTGGAGATGGGCGGCAAGAGCCCCCAGGTGCTGATGGCCGACGCGCTCTCCTACGGCGACGACCTCATCGCCGACATGATCGAGGCCGCGTTCCTCACGATGGGCCAGAACTGCACCGCCGGATCACGGGTGTTGGTGCACCGCGCCATCGCCGAGGAGGTCGTGGAACGGTTCACCGCGGCGGCACGGGAGCTCGTCATCGGCGATCCCGCCGACCCCCGTACCCGGCAGGGACCGCTCATCGACCGCGCCGCCTTCGACCGGGTCGCGGGTGCCGTGGACGCCGCCCGGGCGGCCGGAGCCCAGATCCACACCGCGGGACTCCCCCACGGGCTGCCCCCGCGCGGCGCCTACTACCCGCCCACCGTGATCACCCGCGTCCCCGCCGAAAGTGCCGTCCTGACAAGGGAGTTGTTCGGCCCCGTGGTCACGGTCGAGACCTTCGGCTCGGAGGACGAGGTGGTACGGATGGCGAACGCCACCGAGTACGGGCTCGCCGCCTCCGTCTGGACCCGTGACCTCGACACCGCGCTGCGGCTGGCCCGTGGCATCGAGGCGGGCGTGGTCTCCGTCAACGCCTACAGCGAGGGCGACATCACCACGCCCTTCGGCGGCTGGAAGCAGTCCGGATTCGGTGGCGCGGAGAAGTCCACGAACGCCTTCGACCAGTGGACCCGGGAGAAGACGGTCTGGATCCGCACCCGTTGATCCCGTCCACACCCGTCGACCCCGTCCGCGTCCGTCACTCGCGGTGCGCCGCCGCCCGGAGCAGTTCCTCCCGCAGTCGGACCGGGGAGGTGCCGTGCCAGCGGCGCACCGCGCGACGCAGGGCCCGCTCGTCGGAGAAACCCGCCCGGTGGGCGATGTCACGCAGCGTCAACTCCGGGCGCAGCAGCAGCTGTTCGACGCGCTCGCGGCGTACTCCCTCGGCGAGTGCCTCGTAGGTGGTGCCGCAGTCGGCGAGCCTGCGGCGCAGGGTCCGTTCGCTCGTCGCGTGCCGTCTCGCCTGTTCGCCGAAGGACGGGATCATCGGGAGGCTCTGCGCGACGGAGATCTCCAGCACTTCCAGGAGGTCCTGCTGGTCGGTGCGGGCGGCCAGTTGGGCGTCGAGCGTCTCCAGGGTGGCGGCGTACGTCACCGGGTCCCGGCCGGGCATCCGGGCGCCGGCCCAGGCGGGGTCGACGACGATGCGGTCGGCCGGGGCGCGGAAGCGGACCGGACAGCCGAACAGGGCGCCGTACAGCTCGCGTTGCCGGGGCGGCGGCGCGGAGAACTCCACCACGCGCGGGACGAAGTCCGGGCCGACGGCCAGTCGGGACAGGGTGACCACGGAGGCGAACCCCTCCTCGATCAGGAAGGAGGCCACGCTCGGGTCGATGGCGGGGTCGGGCAGGTCGGCGCGCAGGACGAAGGCGCCGTCCTCGTGCACGCCGGTCGACCACACGGTCATCGCGCCGGAGATGTTCTGGTACCTCACCCCGGTCTCGATGGCGTGCCGCAGCGTGTCGGCGGCCAGCAGCGCGAAGCCGAGCAGCCCCCACGCGGTCAGGTGCTGGGCCGCGCCGACCTTGAGCCCCAGCCGCTCGTCCCCGGTGAGTTCCAGCGCGCGCTTGATCACCGCGCTGCCCTGCCGGTACGACACCCGCAGCGCGGCGGAGCGCATGAGCGTCTCGTCCAGGCCGACCCGGCCGAGCAGGGGCCGCAGGTCGATGCCGCGTTCGTCGGCGACCATGACGAGATAGCGCAGGATGTTCGGCTGGATCGTCGCCGACGTGCTGCGGTTGGTCCCCGACGGGTCCGGCGGGGTGGGGGCAGGGAGCATCGCACTCACCTTCTCGTGTGCGCCCACCGTAAGCACCCGGGCGCCGGGGGACGCCGGCCCTGGCCGCCCGGGTCCCCTCAACGGCCCCCGCCGTCCTGCGTCCGCCCTGCCGCGGCTGACTACGGTCCGTGCATGTCCCTCAGCGCTCCAGGTCGAGCCCAGGCCGGGCGCCCCGCCGCGAAGGCCGGTGCCCGCAGGTCGGCGACCCTCGCGTTCGCCGCGCAGGGTGTGTCCGTCGCCGCCGTGTACACGACCGTCCCGGCGGTCACCGAACACCTGCGGCTGCCCCCGCTCCTGACGACCGTCACGCTGGTCGCGGTGGCTCTGACGGCGGGCGCCGGCAGCTTCCTCGGCCTGGCCGCGGTCCGCGTCGCCGGTCCCGTCCCGACGACCCGCGGGGCCCTGGTGACGGCCGCCGCCGCGCTGACGCTGATCGGAGCGGCCCCCGGCCGGGCGACCGCGGTCTGCGCGTACGTCGTCTTCGGCATCGCGATCGGTGCCCTCGACGTTGGGATCAACACCCGGGCCGCCGCGATCGAACGCGCCTACGGCCGCAGCGTCTTCGGCTCCTTCTACGCGGCGTGGAGCGCGGGCGGGGTCGTCTCGGCCCTGCTCACCGCGGGGGCGGCCCGGCTGGGCTGGCCCGTGTCCGGCGGTCTGTCCATGCAGGCAGGCATCCTCCTGGTCGTCGCCTGCTGCCTGCGCACGCACACCCTGCCCGCCGCCGCGGAATCGTCGTCCCCGTCGGCGCAGCCGCCCCTGGGCCGCCGCCTCTGGCTCCGGCTCCTCCCCTTCGGTCTGGTCCTCCTCGTCGTCTACGTCGTGGACTCGACGGTCTCCGCCTGGTCCGCGGTCTATCTGCGCCGGAACCTCGCCGCGTCCCTCGCCGTGGCGCCGATGGCGTACGCGGCCTACCAGGCCGGCACGGTCGCCGGCCGTGCCGCCACCGACCGTCTCGTGCGGAGGTTCGGGGCGGTGGCCGTCGTACGCACCGCGGCTGTGCTGGTCGCGGGTGCGCTGGCGGGCATGGCCGCCGCGCCGACCTGGCCGTTCGCCGTGCTCGCGGCCGGGGCGGTGGGGCTCGGGGCGTCCGTGCTGGCCCCGCTGTGTCTGGCCACCGCGGCCCGGTTGCGGCCCGGCGCCGCGGAGGCCGTCCTGGCACGCCTGAACCTCTTCAACTACGCGGGTGTCGTCACCGGCGGCGCCGTGAGCGGACTCCTCGGCTCCACCGGCGAGTTCCGTCTGGCCTACGCGGCACCGGCCGCCCTGGCGATGCTCGTCCTGATCGCGGCCCGCCACTTCACCCCGCTACTGCTTGACCGCGCCGGCCAGTCCGTTGATGAAGAACCGCTGCAGCACGATGAAGATCACGACGATGGGCAGCAGGGTGATGACCGACCCCGCGCACACCAGGGTCCAGGCGGTGGAGTTCTGGCCGATGAAGTTGAACATGCCCACCGACAGCGTGTGCAGTTCGGGGCGGGAGAGGGTGAAGACCAGCGGGATGAAGAAGCTGTTCCAGGCGGTGATGCAGGCGAACAGGCCGACGGTCGCCAGCATCGGCCCGGACAGCGGCAGCATGATCCGCCAGAAGATCTGGTGGAAGTTGGCCCCGTCCACGCGGGCCGCGTCCTCGAGGCCCCGGTCGATCGTCGTGAAGTAGCCCATGAAGAGGAAGGTGCCGAAGACCATCCCGCCCGCCGACTGGACGATGACCACCGACCAGAGGGTGTTGAGGAGATGGAGGCGTTGGATCAGGTCGAAGACCGGGATGATCGTGTAGCCGTGCGGCAGGAAGAGCGTCACCCCGACCAGGCCCAGCCAGATCTTCTTGCCGGGGAAGTCGGTGCGGGCCAGGACATAGCCCGCCATGGAGGTGGCCAGCAGCGTGACGACGACGGTCCCCATGGCGAACAGGACCGTGTTGACGAAGAACCGGCTGAAGTCGGCCTGTGTCCAGGCCTCGCTGTAGTTGGACCAGTGGAACTCGTCCGGGATCGGGTTCAGCCCGCCGGAGAAGAAGCCGTCGGTGCTCTTGAGTGAACTGCCCAGCGCCCACAGGAACGGATAGAGCCAGACGAGGCCGCCGCCGAGCAGTGCGAGATAGAGCAGACCGCGTCGGCCTCGGCGCAGGCTCAACCGCGTTCGGAGGCGCGGACGTTGGGACAGTGTGGACATCGACGTAACCCTTTACTGGTTGGCGGCCGTGCGCCGACGGGTGAGCCGGCGCAGGGCGAGGACCTGCAGCGCGGAGAAGACGATGAGGAGCAGTCCGTAGAGGAACGAGGCCGCGGAGGCCAGGCCGACGTCCGGTTGCGCGGCGGCACCGGCCGAGCCGCCGAACGCCAGGTGGTAGATGTAGGTGTTGACGACCTCGGTGGCGAAGTACGGACCGCCACCGGTGAGGACCTGCACCAGGTCGAAGACCTGGAAGCTGCCGATGAACGCCAACACCACGATGACGACGCCGACTTGGCGCAGCATCGGGATGGTGATGCGGAAGAAGGACTGCACCGGCCCGCAGCCGTCGAGCTTCGCCGCCTCGTACAGCTCGGCGGGGATGGTCTGGAGTCCGGCGAGGAAGTAGACGAGGTTGTAGCCGAGGGTGTGCCAGATGCCGATCGCGATGATCACGGCCAGGGCGGTGTGCGGGTCGCCGAGCCAGTCGACATGTCCGTCCGTCACCCCGGTCTTGGCGAGCAGACTGCCCGCCGAGTCACCGAAGTTGGCGAGCATGAGCTGGATGACGACGCCGACGACCGCCGCCGAGGTGACGACGGGGATGAAGTAGACGGTCCGGAAGAACAGCGCGAACTTCAGCTTCGGGTTGTTCAGTACGAGGGCGAGCGCCAACGCCAGCAGGAGCTGCACCGGGACGAGCACGAACGCGTAGACGAAGGTGTGCTCGACGGCGCCCCAGAAGATGCGGTCGTGCAGGATCTGCCGGAAGTTGGCGAGGCCCACGTAGTCGCCTGGTTCACCGATGCCGTTCCAGCGGTAGAAGGTGTATCCGAAGGAGGCGATGATCGGGTAGATCACGAAGGCCAGCAACAGCACGGCCATGGGGGCGAGATAGACGTACGACCACGTGGCGGCGCGGATGCGGCGGCCGAGGCCGGGCCGGGGGGGGCGACCGGTGGTGCGGTGGGGGGCGGCAGTTCGCGCCGGCGGGTGGCGAGGAGTGACATGGCGGCGGCTCAGGCCTTCTTCGTGGTGTACGGCTTTGTGGGGTCCCAGTCCGCGAAGACGTAGTCGGACGTGCTGACCTTCTTGCCCTGCTCGGCCACGGCGGCGACCGCGTCGGACAGGAGCTGGAACTTCTTGTCGGCCAGGCTGCTCAACTCACCTTGTACGTCCTTGATCTGGCCGGTGTAGACGCCGGTCACCACGTCGCTGATGTCCGGCTTGGGGACGCTGGGTGCGACGGCGGCCAGTTCCGGGTTGCGCACGAGGGGCACGGGACCGCTCAGTACCTGCTCGGTCATGCCGACGAAGGCGGCGAAGGGCTTGGAGTCGATGCCGTCCGGGTTGTTGTTCGCGGGGTGCGCGGAGACGCCGTTGAGGTCCTCGACCCAGCGGCGCCCGGCGGCGGGGGACGTCAGCGCGTCCAGCCACTGGAAGGCCTCGTGCGCCTTCTTGGTCTTGGCGGAGACCGCGGCGAAGGAGCCGTTGCCGACCGGGTCGGCGTAGTAGTAGCCCTTCGGTGTCGTGGTGGGCGAGGGCAGGGTGACCAGGCTGTAGTCGGTGAACTTGTGCTGGGTCCACTCGGGTTGGTTCCACACGCCGCCGACGGTCATGCCGAACTTGCCGCGCTCGAAGAACGCGCGGGCCGCTTCGTCGGAGAGGCTGACGGAGTTGGGGTGGAAGAAGCCGCGCTTCTTCCATTCGACGAACAGCTCCAGGAAGTCGGCGTAGGCGCGGTCGGTGGCGAAGGTCCACTTCCCGACGCGGTAGTCGAGGCCGGCGCCGGGGAGGGTGGGGGCGCCGCCCGGTGCGCCCGCGCCGCGGACGAACAGGTCCAGCCACCAGGCGAGTACGCCGATGCCGTCGGCGTTGCCGAAACCGAGGCCGTACGCCTTGCCGCCGCTCTTCTTGGTGATCGTCTGGGCGGCACTGGTCACTTCGTCCCAGGTCCTGGGCACCTTCACGCTCCCGTCCGGGTTCGTGAGGCCGACGGACTTGAAGACGCCGTTGTGGATGTAGAGCTGGTACTGCGGGCCCGAGCCCTTCAGCGGGGCCGAATAGACCTTGCCGTCGAAGACGTTGGCGCCTTCCAGGAAGGTGCCCTCGGGGAAGCGCGCCCGCCACTTCGGGGTCGCCCACTCGTCGAGGGGGTGCAGCCAGCCCTTGGCGACCTGCTCGGCGACGCTGGGCACCTGCGGGATCATGAAGACGTCCGGCGGGTTGCCGCTGCGGTTGGCGAGCGCGACCAAGTCGGCGTACTTGGCGTTCTGTTGGGTCGTCTTCTTGACGCCGACCCCGCTGTGCCCCTTCTCGAAGAGGTCGATCTCCTTGTCGACCCAGGGGGCCTGGGTGACGTACCAGTCCCAGTAGGTGAGCGCGTCCGCCGACGAGGAGGACGAGCCGGAGCCGCAGGCGCTCAGGCCGCCGCCCACCGCGAGGGTGCCGGCGCCGAGTGCGGCGGTGCGCAGGAGGGCGCGTCTGGAGACGTTCGACGAAGTCATCTGGTGTTCCTCCGGCATGTAACGTTCACTGAACCGTTTACAGTAACGGGGACGTTAAGGGGGCGCCCCACAGCCGTCAAGAGGTTCGGCAATGCTGGGGAAACTCCGGACAGGCACCCGCACCTGGGCGTAGAGAATCCCGCGCCGGTTGTGTAACTTTTTCATCGGTGTTACTTACATCGGCCGTTCACCGGGGCAAGGAGAAGCAGCGCATGGCTCAAGGTCGGGGTTCCGCAGGTCGGGCGACGATCCGTGACGTGGCGTCGCGCGCGGGCGTGTCCGTCGCCACCGTGTCGCGGATCCTCAGCGAGGCGTACACGGCGCCTCCGGCCACGCACGAGCGGGTCATGCAGGCCGTGCGCGACCTCGACTACGTGGTCAACGCCAACGCCCGCACCCTCAGCACGACTTCGGGGCTGGTGGCGATGGTGGTCAACGACATCACCTCACCGTTCTTCATGAACGTCGCCTCCGGGGTGGAGGAGCAGGCCGTCGCCGACGGCCGGGTCTGCCTGGTCTGTTCCACCCAGGGGGTCCCGGAGCGCGAGCTGTCGGTGATCAACCTGATGCGCCAGCGCGGCGCGGAGGCGATCATCCTGGTCGGCGGCATGGCCGAGACCGAGGAGCATCTCACCCAACTCGCCGCCGCCGCCGAGGGGATGGACCGCGCCGGCGCCCGCCTGGTGCTCTGCGCCCGGCCGTGGAAGGGCACCAAGGCGCCGGTGGACGTGGTGGAGTGCGACATGGAGGCCGGCGCCTTCGCCGCCACCAGTCATCTGCTCTCCGCGGGTCACACCCGGGTGGCCCACCTGGCGGGCCCGCACGAGTTCAGCGTGGCCGGCCAGCGCCTCGAAGGATACGAACGGGCGCTGCGCGCACACGGCATCAAGCCCGACCCGGCACTCGTCGCCGAGACCGACATGACACGCGAGTCCGGCTACGAGGCGGCCGTGCGCCTCCTCACCGACACCGATGCCACCGCGATCTTCTGCGCCAGCGACATGAGCGCGGCGGGCGCCATCGCCGCCGCCCGCGACCTGGGCCGCTCGGTCCCCGACGAGCTCTCCGTGGTCGGCTTCGACGACATCCCGCTCGCCGAGGACCTCTACCCGCGCCTGACCACCGTGCACGTCCCCCAGCAGGAACTCGGCCGCTCCGCCGCCCGCCTGGCCCTGCACCGCCGCGCCACGGATCCGCCCAGTCGCCGTGTGGTGCTCGGCTCGCACGTCGTCGTACGCCGGTCGGTGGCACCCCCGGCCCGCCTCAACACCGCCGGAAAGGCGGACAGTTGACATCCGAAGACCGGCTCCTCTCGCCGTACACCGGCTGGACGCGTACGCACTGGGAGGCACTGGCCGACGCACAGCTGGCCGCCGTCCGCCCGTACGCCACCGACCACCACGCCCTCCTCCATCTGCCCGGCCCCGCCAGCCGCTCCGGCCGGCACAGTGACGGCCTCGAAGGCTTCGCCCGCACCTTCCTGCTCGCCGGGTTCCGCCTGGCCCACTCCGGCGACAACGACCCGGGCGGTCACGCGAGTTGGTACGCCGAGGGCCTGACCGCCGGCACCGACCCGGGCTCCCCGGACCACTGGCCGAGCATGCGCGAGTGCAGACAGGCCAAGGTCGAGTGCGCGTCGGTGGCCATCGCGCTGCACGAGACCCGGCCCTGGATCTGGGATCGGCTCGACGACGGCGTACGACAACGGATCGTCGCCTGGATGACGGAGCTGCTCGGCAGTGACGTGCCGGACAACAACTGGGTCTGGTTCAGGGCGATCACGTCGGCGTTCCTGCGTTCGGTCGGCGCCCCGTGGAGCGCGCCGGACATCGACCACGCGATCGCGCGGACGGAGGACTGGTACGCGGGCGACGGCTGGTACGCCGACGGCGGCACCGGCGGCACGCTGCGGCACTTCGACCACTACTCGGGCTGGGCCATGCAGTACTACCCGCTCTGGTACTGCCGCATCTCGGGCACGGCCGCGCACCCAGACCTGCTCCCCCGCTACCGGGCCCGGCTGCGCCGCTACCTCGACGACGTCCAGCACCTCGTGGCGGCCGACGGCGCCCCGCTGTACCAGGGCCGCTCCCTCACCTACCGCTACGCGACGCTCTGCCCGCTGTGGGTGGGCGCCGTCTTCGACGCCACTCCCCTGCCCGCGGGCCGCACCCGCCGCCTGGCGAGCGGAGTGCTGCGGCACTTCACCGAAGCCGGCTGCTTCGACGAGCGCGGGCTCCAACCGCTGGGCTGGCACGGGGAGTTCCCGGCCATCAGACAGCCCTACTCCGGGCCCGGCTCGCCGTACTGGTCGAGCAAGGGCTTCGCCGGACTGGTGCTGCCGCCGGAACACCCGGTGTGGACGGAGAAGGAGGAGGCCCTGCCGATCGAGACCCGGGACGTGCGGCGGACGGTGACCGCCCCGGGCTGGCTCGTCTCCGGCACGGCCGCGGACGGGGTGGTACGCGTCGTCAACCACGGCAGCGACCACGCCTTCGGTGACGGCGTCGACGTCGAGGCGGACGACCCGACGTACACCCGCCTCGCCTACGCCACCCACGCGGCCCCCGACAGCACGGAGGCGAGCCTGAACGACCCGCTCGACTCGCACTTCGCGCTGCTCGACGCCGACGAACGCCCCTCCCACCGCCGCCCGTTGACCCGGCTGCACCTCGGTGTGCGCACCGCCGTCTCCCGCCACCGCGCCCACTGGCCGCTCGGCCCGGTACCCGCCCCGTACGCCCACGACCCCGCGCCCGCCTTCCGTACGGGTCCGTGGCTCACGACGGCATCCGTGCTGAACGGCCCGCTGGAGGTGCGGCTCGCTCGCGTCGACGGCCCGTTCCAGGAACCACTCCGGCTGCGGCTCGGCGGCTACTGTCTGGCCGCCGACGAGCCGCCGCTCGCCCACGAGGAGACCGGGCCTGCCGCGTGGGTGAGCCGCTCGACCGGCCCGTCCAGCACGGTGGTCGGTCTGCGCGGCTTCGACCGAGCAGGCATCACCACCGCGCGGGACGCCAACGCCTTCGGCCCGTACTCGGCGACACCCTGGCTCGCCACGACCGAGGAGGTCGAACCGGGCGCGGTGTACGCCGCGTTGGTCTGTCTCTCCGGAGTGGTCGAAGGCCCGGGTGCCGCCGAAGCCGTACGTCTGGAGGTCGCGTACGACGGTGACGGCACCGCGCTCGCCTCCGTCAGCTGGCCCGACGGAACCGAGGACAACGTCCGTCTGGAGCCGTCGAGTTGACCCGTGCGCCGGGATCAGGCGCCGTACGTCTCGATCACGTGCCGTCGATGAGCCGGACCGCGATCGCTGGACTGAACTGGCCGGCGGGGACCGTCGGGGCGATGCCGCACTGTCCGTCGGAGTTGCCCGGTGTCTTCACCCACAGCAGCAGGTCCTCGGCGCCGCCCACGCGCGCGGTGACGCCGAGTCTGCGCCCGGCCGGGTTGCACCACTCGCCGTTGGAGCCGTTGCCGTTGCGGCTGGTGTCGACGACGAAGTGGGAGCCGCCGCCGAGCGCCGAGTTGATCGAGTTGCCGTAGGTCTCCGAGGACGAGGTGGTGTAGAAGTTCGAGACGTTCACGGAGAAGCCGCGGACGGTGGCGACGCCCGCGGACCTCAGTCGGCTCGCCATGGTCGCGGGGGCGACCCAGTTGGTGTGCCCGGCGTCCAGATAGGCCCAGGTGTTGGGTGCCTTCTGCTGGAACATCTGGGCGGCGTAGGCGAGCATCGCGAGGCGGTCGCTGATCTGCGCACTCGTCAGGCAGCCGAAGTCCGACAGGGCGTCCGGCTCGATGACGACCACGGCGGGGCGGTCGCCCACCGCCGCCGCGAAGGTGGAGATCCAGGTGCGGTACTCGGCCACGCTGCCCGCGCCGCCGGACGAGTGGCCGCCGCACGCGTCCCGGAGCGGGATGTTGTACGCGACGAGGACCGGCAGTTTGTCGTGGCTGTCGGCCGCACCGACGTAACTGGAGACGGCCGGCCCGATGCCCCCGCTCTCGGCGGCGAACCAGCGGGCGATCGGCTGCGAGGCGATGGCCGACTGGATGCGTGCGGCCCGGGTGTCGGAGGGGTTGTTCCGGACCCAGACGGCCGGGCCCGAGTCGGGGTTGGAGTAGAAGCCGCTGGTCAGGGAGATCGGACTGGCGGCGGCCGCCGAACCGGCTGACAGGAGCGGCAGCGGCGCAACGAGCAGACAGATCAGGGCGGTTCGGAGCGCCACGGTTTTGAGTGAGGCGGTCTTGAGCGAGCGGGTATTGAGTGAGGCGGTCGTGAGCAGGCCTTTCCAGCGCATGGGAATCCCTTCCTCTCAGCGGGCCGAGTCCGCGGCGAAGGTCGCCACCCAGGCGAGCGCGGAGTTCCAGTTGATGGCGATCTCGTTGGTCGAGTACGAGTAGATGTCGTCGATGTAGCAGGTGGCGGGGGCGCAGCCGACCAGGTTCTGCTGCGCGACCGGGTCCTGGAGGGCCGAGTCGGGGCCGCCGGCCAGTGAACCGGGCGGCGGGCTCGGCAACTTGGGGTCGATCTGGTGGGCCCAGATGCGGTTGTGCTGGTTGTGGCTGAACCGGGTGCCGTAGCCGGTGACGAAGGACTGGTTCAGGGCGTTGCGGCCGAGCAGGTAGTCCAGCGACTCCAGGACGGCGCCGCGGTAGACGTCCCGGTGGGTGAGGTCGTACGCGGTCGCGATGACCATGGCGTTGTTCGCGGTGACGCTGTTGGAGCCCCAGGCGTAGGCGCCGTCGGCGGGCAGGCTGGGGTTCGGGTAGCCCTGCGACCGCTCGTCCCGCACGAACCCGTCCGCGACCGCGAGGACCCGCTTGCGGGCGGCGGCGACCATGCGGTCGGGGAAGCGGTTCGGCAGCCGGACGACGGTGAGGTCGGCGAGCGCGCCGGTGTCCCGCCAGGAGAACCCGGCCGGGGTCATCCTCGTGTCGATCCGGGACAGATAGGCACGGTCGTGCGTGGTGGCGTACAACTCCGTTGCCGCCCAGGAGAATTCGTCGGTCACGTCCGTGTCGGCGTACGCTCCTCCGCCGACGCTGTCGCTGCTCGGGGCGTACACGTCGGGGTGGGCGAGCGCGGCCTTCCAGGCGGTCTCGGCGGCGGTCAGGCAGGTGCGGGCGAAGCCGGCGTCATATCGGGCCCAGACCCGGGCGCACTGGGCGCCCGCGGCGGCCAGGTTGAGGGTCGCGGCCGTGGACGGCGCGTGCAGGTAACGGGGTTCGGAGTCCTGGTCGGGCTGCGTGGGCAGGGCACTCCAGGCCAGGTCGTGGATCTTGTGGTGGGCCATGCCGGCCAGCGGCTCGCCCGCGGGTACCTGCATGCTCAGCAGGAACTCCGTCTCCCAGCGGGACTCGTCGAGGACGTCCGGGACGCCGTTGTGGTTCTCGGGGATGCTCAGCAGTCCGTCGCGCAGGCCTGCGGAGTCGCCCTGGGCGCGGGAGCGTTCGTAGGAGTCCATCAACTGCCATGCCGCGAGGGCCCCGTTGACGACGTACTTGCCCTGGTCGCCGGCGTCGTACCAACCTCCCTGGACGTCCAGGGAGTAGTCGCACGTGCCTGGCAGACAAGGGACGTCGGTGTCGCCCTTGTTCGGGGCCACGCCGATGTGACCGGCGGGCCGGGCGTAGGCGTCGCCCGCGTACCGGGCCTCGATGGGGGTGCCGCTGCGGACATCGTAGAAGTACCCCAACGCGTCCTTGCGCAGGGAGGTGTACGGGTTGTCCGCGATGGCGAACGGGTAGCTGGTCGCGTCGCCGACCGCGAGCGTGTACCCCGTACCGGCCTTGCGCACCGAGCTGAAGTCGGCGATGTGCACGTGGTCGCCGGAGGCGGTGTCCGTGCCCTGGACGTGGGTGCGTCCGACCTTCACGACCGCGCCGGAGGCGTCGAGCAGGCGCCAACGGACCGGTTCGGTCGAGGAGTTGACGATGGACGCCCTCTTGGGGCCGTGGACCGCGTAGCCGTACTGGTTCGTCCGCACCGGGGAGCCGAAGTCGCGTCCGCCGCCCGGGGGTGTCGCGCCGCCGGTGAGCGAGACGTCGTCCAGGCAGAGGGTGAACGGCTGGGTGGCGCCGCCCTGTTGGAAGGAGAGCTGGGCGTGCAGGTCGGCGCGCGTGGAGGTGCCGGTGAACTGGAAGGTCTTGGGTGTGGTGGTGACGGCGGCCGTCTTGTTCAGGGTGGTCGTGACCGGAGCGGTGGGCACCTGCAGTACGGCGTGGATCGACACGTCCCGGGTGGCGGACGCGGTGAAGCGGAGCGTGTAGGGCTGTCCGGCCTCCAGGGGGATGTCGTTCTGGCCGATCATGGAGTCCCATACGTTGACGGTCCCCGCGGGGACGTTCGCGCACAGGCGGCCCAGGTCGACGGTGGACGGCGTGTTGCCACTGCTCCACCACGGTGTCTTCACGCTGTCGAACGTGCCGTTGAGCAAACGTTCGTAGGGTGCTTCCGCGGCGTGCGCGGGCATTGTGGCGGTCGCGGCCAGGGTGGCGGCGGTCAGGGCGGGCGCGAGGAACACCGCGCCCCATCTGTGCTTGCGGAGTCTGGTCCTGCGGTACATACCGGGCCCTTCTCGGTGACAGGGTTCCCGGCTCGGTGCGGCGTCAGTGCCAGATGGTGGGTGGGGGCGACGAGGCTGTCAAGACTTCACACACAGGAGCCTTTTCCGCGTCCGGACCCTTCACAGACTGAACCCACCGCTCCTACTCTGCGACTGTAAGCGCTTCCAATTCCGACGGGAAGCATCACGCAGGTACCGGCCGAGCTGTGGCGTCACCCCAGCTTTACCCCTGTTCAGAAGCGAAATGCACGTCGGGGTCGATGGGACTCCCGGCTGTTATCGCTCTCGGATTTCGACAGACGGAGGTTCACCGCAGTGAGCACGTTCGATCCCGGCTTCCTGTGGGGTGCCGCCACATCGAGTTACCAGATCGAGGGCGCGGTCACGGAGGACGGCCGGGGTCCCTCCATCTGGGACACCTTCGCGGCCACCTCGGGCGCCGTCCGGGACGGTGACACCGGAGCCGTCGCGGCCGACCACTACCACCGCTTCCCCGAGGACATCGCGCTGATGGCCGAACTCGGCCTGCGCGCCTACCGGTTCTCCCTCGCCTGGCCCCGGATCCAGCCCTCCGGCTCCGGTCCGGCCGACCGGCGCGGCCTCGACTTCTACCGCCGCCTCACCGACACCCTCCTCGACCACGGCATCCAGCCCTGGCCCACCCTCTACCACTGGGACCTGCCCCAGCCGCTGGAGGACGCCGGCGGCTGGCCGGTCCGGGACACCGCCGAGCGGTTCGCCGAGTACGCCGCTCTCGCGCACGGCGCGTTGGGCGACCGCATCACCCACTGGACCACCCTCAACGAGCCCTGGTGCTCGGCGTTCCTCGGCTACGCCACCGGCCGGCACGCCCCGGGCCGCCGCGAACCCGCCGCCGCCGTACGCGCCGCCCACCACCTGCTGCTCGGCCACGGCCTGGCCGCCGAGGCGATACGGAGCGCCGGCACGCGCGTCGGCATCACCCTCAACCTCACGCACGTCACCCCGCTCTCCACCGAACCCGCCGACCTGGACGCGGCCCGCCGCATCGACGGCATGCAGAACCGGCTCTTCCTCGACCCGCTGCTGCGCGGCACCTACCCCGCCGACGTACTCGACGACCTCCGCGAGGTCACCGACGCCGGCCACATCCACGACGGCGACCTGAAGCGGATCGGGGCCCCGCCGGACCACCTCGGCATCAACTACTACGCGCCGATGCTGGTCGCCGGCAGTGCGACTCCGACCCAATCCGCCTATGTGGGCTCGCCGTTGGTCCGCGTCGCCGACGGGGGCCGGCCACGGACCGCGATGGGCTGGGAGATCGACGAGGGGGGACTGCTGCGCCTGCTCCTGCGGATCAAGGACGACTATCCGGCCCTGCCGCTGTACATCACGGAGAACGGGGCCGCCTTCGAGGACGTGGTGGCGCACGACGGGGTGCACGACGCGGACCGCGTGGCCTATCTGGACGGCCACATCCGCTCCTGCGCGGCGGCGATCGACCTCGGCGTGCCGCTCAAGGGCTACTTCGTCTGGTCGCTCCTCGACAACTTCGAGTGGTCCTTCGGCTACGCACCCCGCTTCGGCATCGTGCACGTCGACTACCCGACCCAGCGCCGCACACCCAAGGACAGCGCGCGCTGGTACGCGGCGGTCATCCGGCGCGGCGGCCTGTGACACCGCGGACTCCGTTCGCGCTTACAGTGCTGCTACCGCCCGCCCCGTCCGCAGGAACAGGAGCCGCCCCACATGACCAGACGGCCGCCGACGCTCGACGAGGTGGCGCTGCGCGCCGGGGTGTCGGTCGGGACGGTCTCGCGGGTGATCAACAACCGGCAGCACGTGAGCACGAAGGCGCGCCGGGCGGTGGAGAGTGCCGTGGCGGAGCTGGGCTACGTGCCCAACATGGCGGCGCGTTCGCTCGCCTCGCAGCGTCGCGGCGCGGTGGTGCTGGCGATCTCCAGCGACGACCCCGCGCTCTTCGCCAACCTCTTCTTCGCGGAGGTGATCACCGGCGTCAACGCGGTCATCGAGGAGACGGACCTCGAACTGCTGCTGGTCCTGGCCGCCTCCGAGCGCGGCCGGACCCGGCTGTCCCGCATCCTCCAGTCCCGGGGCGCGGACGGCGTGATGCTGCTGGCCCTGCGCGAGAACGATCCGCTGGCGAAGGTGGCCGAGGCGGGGGGCGTGCCCGTCGTGCACGGCGGCCGCTCCCTGGACCGGACCCCGCGCTGGTACGTGGACGCCGACAACCGGGGCGGGGCCCGCCAGGCCGTCGAGCATCTGATCTCGACGGGCCGCCGTGCCATCGGGACCGTCACCGGCCCGCAGGACCTGCACGCGGGCGTCTCCCGCTATCTGGGCTTCCGCGAGGCGGTCGCACTGGCCGGTCTGTCGGACCACCGCGTGGTCCACGCCGACTTCAGCGAGGTGGGCGGCGCCACCGCGACCGCCCGGCTTCTCGACGAACACCCCGATCTGGACGCGGTGTTCGTCGCCTCGGACGCCATGGCGGCGGGTGCTCTGCAAGTCCTGCGCGAGCGCGGCCGGGCCGTCCCCGAGGACATCGCGGTCGTCGGGTTCAACGACGTCCTCACGGCGCGGCACACCCAGCCGGCCCTGACGACGGTCCACCAGCCCATCGTCGCCCTCGGCCGCGAGATGACCCGCATGCTGGTGCGCGTGCTGGACGGCGAGGAGCCGACGCCCCTGATCCTGCCGACGGAACTGGTGATCAGGGGATCGGCGTGACAGGGTCCTTCGGCACGGCGGGCATCACCTGCGCCTTGACCTCGTCGTAGCAGCGCGCGGGCCGGTCAGGCGAGCTTGAGCAGCAGGTCGGTGAGTTCGGCCGGCGTGGTGATCATGCAGTCGTGGCCGGCGGTCAGTTCCCACACCTGGGTCGGGGTGCCGTTGGGCTGGGTCGCGGGGACGGGGCGCCGTTCGAAGCCTTCCGGCTCGCTGCCCACGCAGTGGATGTGGGTCCGGGGGACGGCGTTCGCGGCGGGGTTGTCCAGGCGGACCGGCTGTTGGAGGCAGCGCGCCGACTGGTCCGAGAGCGTCGTGCGCAGCCAGGCGATGTCCGCCGGGTCGGTGACCCCGAACAGGCCGCCGGGCGGCGGGAATTCGGGCAGCGGCGGAATCCGCCAGCCGGTGCCGGACCGCGCGGCGAGGTCGATCAGCGTCTGCGTCACGGGCATGACGTCGACCGCGCTTTCGCCGTCCCGCGGGACCATCGCGTCGAGGTAGACCAGGTGCGCGATGCGTTCGGGGACTCGGTTCGCCGCGACCGAGACGACCAGCCCCGCATAGCTGTGCCCCACGAGAACCACGTCGGTGAGGTCCTCCTCGACGATCAGGCCGACCACGTCGTCCACGTGTGTGTCGAGGCCGACCTCGGGGCCGAGCAGGTGCGCCTTGTCGCCGTGGCCGGTCAGCGACGGCGCGAGCACCCGGTGTCCGGCCGCCGTCAGCAGCGGGACCACCCGCTCCCAGGCCCGTCCGCTGTGCCAGGCACCGTGGACCAGTAGATACGTGGACATGGCTGTCGCTCCTCGTCGTGGTGGGATGGCCGGCGCCTCGTCGTGGCGGGAGTGGTCGGCGCCGCTGATCGGCGCGCCCTCCGCCGGCCACCGGTCACGCTGCCGCCCGGGCTCCGACCGAGCCAGGGCCCCCGCGATCCTGGGGGTGACAGGACCAGGCAGGCCCGCGACCACGCGACCTACAGTGGGGAGATGCCGGACGAACCGAATCCGCTGGGCGAGTACGTGCGCGCCCGCCGCGAGCTCGTCACCCCTGAGCAGGTCGGTATCCCCGTGATCGGGGTACGACGGGTGCCGGGGCTGCGCCGGGAAGAGGTCGCGATGCTCGCCGGTATCAGCGCCGACTACTACCTGCGCCTGGAGCAGGGCCGCGACCGCAACCCTTCCGTGCAGGTCCTGGAGTCCATCGCGCGCGTGTTGCGGCTCGACGAGGACGCGACGGCGCACCTGCTGCTGCTCGGCGCCGACCGGCCCCGGCGGCATCGCACCAGGCCCCGGCCGCGGAAGGAGACGGTCCCGTCGGGCATCGCAAAGCTCGTCGCCACGCTTCCACTCCCGGCGCTGGTCGAGGGGCGCTACTTCGACGTCCTCGCCGCCAACTCCCTGGCGACGGCGCTGTCACCGCGCTTCACGGCGGGCGCCAACCGGCTGCGGTCCCTGTTCCTCGACCCGGCCGAACAGGCGCTCTACCCGTACTGGGAAGGCGCGGCCGGGGGCATGGTCGCCGGCTTCCGCGAGTCGGTCGGCACCGACACGGACGACCCCCGGTTCATCGAGCTGGTCGGCGAACTCTCCCTCGCCAGCCCGCTGTTCAGCCGGCTCTGGGCCCGGCACGACGTACTGGCCTGCGAGGCCGCGCCCAAGTACATCGACCACCCGCAGGTCGGCGGGTTGCGGTTGAACCGGGAGCGGCTGAGCATCGACGGCGCGGCCGGCCAGACGCTCGTCGTCTACCACCCGGACCCCGGCACCGACAGCGCCGACCGACTGGCGCTGCTCGCTTCCGCCGCGCAGACACCAGCCGCCGGCGCCGGATCCGTCTGAGCGATTACCTGCCGTGGCCGTCGGAGCGCTTGCGGTGGAGGGTGAAGTTCTCGAAGACCGACAGCTCGCCGTGCGGCTTGTTCACGTTGTAGTAGGTGACGTGCATGCGGGTGGTGTCGCCCGGGTGGCGGCCGGGGTCGACGGTGAACGCGGCGAAGCCGTAGGGGTGTTCGGTGTCCCGGACGCCGATCCAGACCGCCTCCTCCTTGACGTACGTGGAGGTGCGCTTGCCGTTGGAGCCGGGGGTCGCCGACACTGCGGTGATCACCTTGCCGGTGCCGTCCTTGAAGAAGGCCTGGTTGGTGGTGCCGGAGACGCCTCCGCCGCCGAGGATCATGTGCACGGTGCCGAGGCCGGTGTCGATGGAGTCGGTAGCATGCGAGACCGGGTTGGGGGTCAGCGTCTCGCTGCCGTTGACCACACCGCGAACGGCCAGTGAGCGCTCGTAGTTGTGCTCGTGGCCGCACAGCACCAGGTCCACGCCGTAGCGGTCGAAGAGCGGGCCGTACTTCTGGCGCAGGCCCAGGTCGGCGCCGTTGGCGTCGGAGGAGCTGATCATCACCTGGTGCATGGCGACGACCACCCAGTCGACGTCACGGGAGTCCCGCGCCGCCTTCAACTCCTTCTCCAGAAAGGCGAGTTGGCGTCCGCCCGAGTAGCCGCTGATGTAGACGTCACCGCCGTCCTGGAGACAGTTGTCGTCGTTCTGCAGCACGATCACCCGGACGGAACCGGCCGTGAACGCGTAGTAGAGGCCCGCGAGTTCGGCGTCCGTCTCGGTGGAGGGGAGGTCGAAGTAGGTCTGGTAGGCGCCCAGGCCGATCGGGCCGTTGGCCTTCTCGATCTCGTGGTTGCCGGCCGCCGGCATCCAGGGGCGGAAGCGCGCCGAACGGGTGTTGTTGGTGAAGAAGTTGTTCCAGGTGCGCACCCGGTCGACGTCCAGGTTGGCGTAGCAGAGGTCGCCGTTGAGCAGGTGGAAGAGCGGGGCGACCTGCTCGATGCCGGTGACGATGTCCTTGGTCGCCGGGGTGGAGTTCGCGTCCAGCGCGACCGTGCCGTCGGCCGCCCAGGTCACCTGCGGCGCGGACTGGTCGCCGAAGCTGGTGAAGGTGAGCGGCTTGCGTCCGCGCGGGGCCGTGCGGAACGTACCGCTGTCGGGGGTCGTGCCCTCGTGCGTGGCGAGGTAGATGTAGTCGGTGCCCGGGGTGAGCCGGTTGAGCGCGGCGTGGTGGACGTACACCGTGCGGTTGGAGGTGCCGTCGACGTAGGTGACGGTCCGGGCCTTCGCGCTGGAGCCGAAGCCGTGCTCCAGGGTGCCGTAGCGCACCAGCGGTTTGGAGACGGGTCTGTCGGTGATCCACGACACCGTCATCTGGGTGCGCGGATCGGCCCCGAAGGTCAGGTGCAGCCCCTGGACCGGGGGTGCGCCGGACGAGTCGGCGGTGAGGTGAAAGGCCGGGTCGGCGAGCGGAGCCGCCTCCGCGGTGCCCGCCCCCAGCAGCGGGGTGACGGCGGCGCCGGCCCCCGCGGTGCCGAGGAGGCCCAGCGCGTGCCGGCGGCTGAACCCCTCGGAAGATTCGGATGTACTGGTCGACCCGTCCGATGTCCCCGCATGTGCGGTCATGGTGCCCTCCCTGACGAGCAGTTGAGCTGAACGACCGCACCCTGGCGGGCCACAAAGGCCCCTGAGTGAACGTTGCGTTGCCAGTTGGTCGTTGCGCCGCGTGGGACGGGCGGGGTAGGAGAACCTTGCCCCTGCCTTTGCCAGCGGTCGCCCAGCTGTTGGCACGACCGGGGGTGAACCGGCGCGCCGGGAGGGTTTGTTCGCTACTTCACGGGAGAGCTCGTCGGCTACTTCACGGGAGGGCGGGCCGGCTACTTCAGGACGTCGGGCTCCTGCTCCACGACCAGGTCGGCGAGCAGGTTGAAGTTGTGCCGGGCCATGTTCGCGTTGCTGAACTGGCGGTGCGCGAGGACCACTTCCTCCTCGCTCATGACGCGCGGGGTGCCTGCGGCATCGGCCAGGAGCTGCATCTGGCAGGCGCGTTCCATGGTGATGAACCACCAGGCGGCCTCCTCCACGGACCGGCCGACCGTCAGCAGCCCGTGGTGGCGGAGGATGGCCGCCCGGCGAGCGCCGAGGCGGACGGCGATCCGCTCGCCCTCGGACTTCTCCAGGACCAGGCCCTTGTACTCGTCGAACAGGACGTGGTCGTCGTAGAACGCGCACGACTCCTGGACGATCGGCGCGAGCGGCTTGTCCAGGGAGGCGAAGGCGCGGCCGTGGATCGTGTGGGCGTGGGAGACCGCGACGACGTCCGGGCGCGCGTGGTGGATGGAGGAGTGGATCCAGAAGGCGGCCTTGTTGGTCCGGCGCTCCCCCTCGATCACCCGCCCCTCCTCGTCGATGAGCAGCAGGTCGCTCACCCGGATCTTGGAGAAGTGGACCGCGTACGGATTGACCCAGAACCGGTCCGGGAACTCCGGATCCCGCGCGGTGATGTGCCCCGCGATCCCCTCGTCGTAGCCGTAGCGGGCGAAGATCCGGAACGCCACCGCGAGCTGCCGCTTCCGGTGCGCCCGCTCGGCCTCGACGCTGTCCTGCGCCTCCGCGAGCTGGGGGATGTCCAGCTCCTGGACGTCTTCCGTGTTCGTTGTGCTGCTGTCAGCGGTGACGGCCATCGAGTCCCGCCCTCCCATGCGCCGAAGTGAAGTGAAGTTCCGTTCAGACTGCAACCATCTCCCTCCACGCGTCAACCTCCCAGGCAACAGGACTTGCCTACTGGGCAACTCGACACGCCACTCACAGGACGCCGGCTCACAGGACGCCGGCGAGTCAGTCCCCCCGCCGCCAGGTGCCCAGCACCATCAGCGTCTTCGTGCCGATCACCGCGCCCGTACGCCGAAGCCGGTCGATGACGTCACGCAGGTGCTGGACGTTGGTGACCCGGACACGCACCAGGGCGTCGGGGTCACCGGCCACCGTGAACACCTCCTGGGCCTCCGCGACGCTGGCGGCGGCCATGGCGATCGTCTCGACCTTGACGTCCCCGGCGAACCGGAGCTCGACGAAGGCCTCCAGGCTGGTGCCGAGCTTGCCGTGGTCGAGCAGGACGGTGTAGCCGGAGATCACCCCGACCCGTTCCAGCCGGTCGACCCGCCGCTTGACCGCCGACGGCGACAGCCCTACACGGTCGGCGATCTCGGTCATGGTCCGGCGGCCGTCCTCCACGAGCAGGTCGAGGATGGCCCGGTCGACGCCGTCGATCAGCTCCGTGTCTTTCATGTGCCACCTCGGTCATAGGTGCAGGTTCTTTGCTTGAAGTCGCTTCATCGTCGGAGTTCCTTGCGTCGTGCGCAAGATGTCCGCCACTTAATTGCAATGCCCTCGGAGCGCGGGCTCCACTGTCTGCATCCGCCCGCAGCCGACCCCCGGACGACGGGGGCAGAAGACAAGGGGCCCAGCGGTGAAGGTTGAGCGCGAACTGCCCTCCAGCGAAGCCCGCGAGCTGCTGGAGCTGACGATCGACATCGCGGACCGTGAACTCGCGCCCCGCGCGGCCGAGTTCGAGGAGACGGAACGCTTCCCGCGCGAGGTGTTCGGCCTGCTCGGCGAGGCCGGACTGCTGACGCTGCCCTACAGCGAGGACGCGGGCGGCGGCGGCCAGCCCTACGTCGTCCATCTCCAGGTCCTCGAAGAACTGGCCGCGCGGTGGGCCGCCGTGGCGGTCGGGGTCAGCGTGCACATCCTGTCCTGCCACCCGGTCGCGGCCTTCGGGTCGGCGGCGCAGCACGAGGAGTTGCTGCCCTGGCAGCTGAGCGGTGTGGCCCTCGGGGCCTACTGCCTGTCGGAGGAACACGCGGGCTCCGATCCCGCGGCTCTGCGCGCGGTCGCCGACGAGGACAAGGACGGGGACCGCTGGCTGGCCCGGGGCACCAAGGCCTGGGTCACCCATGGCGGACAGGCGGACTTCTACACCGTGTTCCTCCGGACCTCGCCGGACGCCCGGCGCGGGATCTCCTGCTTCCTGGTCGACGCCACCGCCCCCGGGCTCAGCGCGGGCGCCCCGGAACGCAAGATGGGCCTGCGCAGTTCGACGACGGCGGTCATGCACTTCGACGACGTGGCGATCCCCGCCGACCGGCTGATCGGTGAGCCCGGGCAGGGGCTGCAGATCGCCCTGTCCGCACTCGACGCCGGCCGGCTCGGCATCGCCGCCGTGGCCGTGGGGATCGCGCAGGCCGCGCTGAACCACGCCGTCGGATACGCCCGTGAGCGGCGGACGTTCGGGCGCTCGATCATCGAGCACCAGGGGGTGGGCTTCCTGCTGGCCGACATGGCCGCGCG
This sequence comes from Streptomyces sp. NPDC002499, assembly GCF_053595415.1. Lineage (NCBI taxonomy): Bacteria > Bacillati > Actinomycetota > Actinomycetes > Kitasatosporales > Streptomycetaceae > Streptomyces > Streptomyces sp. NPDC002499. The sequence goes on along the minus strand of NZ_JBSFXO010000011.1, from coordinate 58,993 downwards.
GACCGAGGCCGCCCGGGCCACGTATCTGGCCGCCGCCCGCCGCAAGGACGCCGGGCAGCCGTACAGCCGGCAGGCGAGCATCGCCAAGCTGATCGCTTCGGACACGGCCATGTCGGTGACCACGGACGCGGTGCAGGTGCTCGGCGGGGCGGGGTACGTCCGGGAGCACCCGGTGGAGCGCTATATGCGGGAAGCCAAGATCACCCAGATCTTCGAAGGCACCAACCAGATCCAGCGGTTGGTGATCAGCCGGCATCTGGCCGGTGAGTGAACCGGTGCGTGAGCCGGTGAGTGAGCCGGCGCCCGTTCCGGTGACCCGTCCGACGCAGAGCACTCCCGGAAAGAGACCTCACATGGCACACCCCGAACACCCGGATCCCGAAGTGGCGTCCGCCGACCCGCCGTTGCAACTCCTGGACCCCGCGGGAGCGCTCCGCACCGATCCCCGGCTGGAGTTGGATCCCGCGACCGTCGATCTCCCCGCCCTGTACCGCGACATGGCGCTCACCCGGCGCCTGGACACCGAGGCCATCGCCCTGCAACGGCAGGGCGAGTTGGGGCTGTGGCCGTCGCTGCGCGGTCAGGAGGCGGCGCAGATCGGCGCGGCGCACGCACTGCGCGGCCAGGACATGGTCTTCCCGACCTACCGCGAACACGGTGTGGCCTGGTGCCGCGGCCTGGACCCGGTGTCCCTGCTGGGGCTCTTCCGGGGCACCACGCTGGGCGGTTGGGACCCGTACGCCCAGCGCTTCAATCTGTACACGCTGGTGATCGGGGCCCAGACCCTGCACGCCGTGGGGTACGCGATGGGCCTGTTCCGGGACGACCGCACCGGCTCGGGGCGGGCCGATCGCGACACGGCGGTGCTGGCGTTCCTCGGTGACGGCGCGCTCAGCGAGGGCGAGACGAACGAGGCGTTCGTCTGGGCGGCCGCGCAGAGTCTGCCGGTGGTCTTCTTCTGCCAGAACAACCAGTGGGCGATCTCCGCGCCCTACAGCGTGCAGAGCCCGGTCCCGGCGGCCCGGCGCGCGGCCGGGTACGGCTTTCCCGGTATACGGGTCGACGGCAACGACGTACTCGCCTGTCTGGCCGCCACCCGGCAGGCGCTCCAGCGGGCCCGTTCGGGCGGCGGTCCGACGCTGATCGAGGCGGTCACCTACCGGATCAACGCGCACACCACGGCCGACGACGCGAACCGGTACCGCGACGCCGCCGAGACCGAGGACTGGGCCGCGCGTGACCCGTTGGCCCGGCTCCGCGCCCACATGGTGTCGGTGGGTGCCGTGGACGAGGAGTACTTCGCGGGTGTCGACCAGCGCGAGCGCGAACTGGCCGATCGGCTGCGCGCCGGCTGCCGTGCCCTGCCCGAACCGGATCCGGCCGCCCCCTTCGAGCACGCGTACGCGGAGATGCCGGCCGAACTGCGCCAACAGCTCGACGACCACCTGGAGTTCGTCGCCCTCGGGCAGCAGGACGGAGGACCACGGTGACCGTGTCCATGGTGAAAGCCCTCAACGACGGCCTGCGCCAGGCCCTGCGCGACGATCCCAAAGTGCTCCTCATGGGTGAGGACATCGGCCGGCTCGGAGGCGTGTTCCGCGTGACGGACGGGCTACGCAAGGAGTTCGGCGACCTGAGAGTGCTCGACACCCCGCTGGGCGAGGCGGGCATCGTCGGCGCCGCCATCGGTCTGGCGATGCGCGGCTACCGGCCGGTCTGCGAGATCCAGTTCGACGGTTTCGTCTATCCGGCCGTCAACCAGATCGTCAGCCAGCTCGCCAAACTCCGGCACCGCTCGGCGGGGTTGCTGTCCATGCCCGTGACGATCCGTATCCCGTACGGCGGTGGCATCGGCTCGATCGAGCACCACTCGGAGTCGCCGGAGACCTACTTCGCCCACACGGCCGGCCTGAAAGTCGTCACCTGCTCCTCGCCGCACGACGCCTTCCACATGATCCGGCAGGCGGTGAGCGACGACGACCCCGTGGTGTTCCTCGAACCCAAGCGGCACTACTGGGCCAAGGGCGAGGTCGGCCTGGACGTCCAACTCCCCCTGCACCGGGCCGAGATCCGACGCGCCGGAACCGACGTGACCCTCATCGCCTACGGGCCCACCGTCCCCGTCGCGCTCAAGGCGGCCGACGCGGCGGCCGAGGAGGGGCGCAGCGTGGAGGTCGTGGACCTGCGCAGCCTCTCCCCGTGGGACACCGCCACCGTCCGCGCGTCCGTGCGGCGCACCGGCCGGGCCGTCGTCGTCCACGAGGCCGCCCGCTCCCACGGGTTCGGCGCGGAGGCCGCCGCCCGGCTCCAGGACGAGGAGTTCTACCACCTCGAAGCACCCGTCGTGCGCGTGACCGGGTACGACACCCCCTACCCGCCGAGCCGGCTGGAGTCGGACTGGCTCCCCGGTGTCGACCGGATCCTCAACGCCATCGACCGCAGCCTGAGTTACTAGGAAGGGTCCGTCACCGTGTCGAACCCGCAGCAGTTCCTGCTCCCCGACGTCGGCGAAGGCCTGACAGAGGCGGAGATCGTCACCTGGTCGGTCCAGCCCGGCGACACCGTCGAGGTCAACCAGGTCCTCGTCGAGGTGGAGACGGCCAAGGCCGTGGTCGAACTCCCTTCGCCGTACGCCGGTGTGGTGATCGCCCTGCACGCCGAGGTGGGCGACTCGCTCGACGTCGGCAAGCCCCTCATCACGATCGGCTCCGCATCGGTGGCGCCCGCGCAGCAGCAGTCGGACCCGGAACAGGCGGCGCTCCTGGTCGGATACGGGCCGCAGGAGCAGAGCACCCGACGTCGGCGCGGCACGCCCGTCACCGCTCCCCCGGCCACGCCTCCGGAAGCCGGGCCGGCGAACGGCGCCGTCACCCGAGCCGCCGTCACCCGAACCGCCGCCAAACCCCCCGTACGCAAGCTCGCCAAGGACCTCGGAGTCGACCTCGCCACCGTCTCCCCCACCGGCCCCGGCGGAACCGTCACCCGCGACGACGTCCACCGGGCCGCCGAACGCACGCCAACGGCACCAACGGCACCCATCGCAACCGAGCCCGCCGCCGAGACCCGCGTCCCCGTCCGAGGAGTGCGCAAGCACACGGCCGCCGCCATGGTCGCCTCGGCGTTCACCGCACCGCATGTCACCGAGTTCATCACGGTCGACGTGACCGCCACGATGCGGCTGCGCGAACTCGTCGCGGGCAGGCGGGAGTTCCGGGACGTACGGGTCACTCCCTTGCTCTTCTTCGCCCGCGCTCTCCTGATCGGCCTGGCCAAGACCCCCGAGGCGAACAGCAGTTGGGACGAGGACCCGCAGGAGATCGTGCTGAAGCACTACGTCAATCTCGGGGTCGCGGCGGCCACGGACCGCGGTCTGGTCGTGCCGAACATCAAGAACGCGGACCGGATGTCGCTGCGGGACCTCGCGGACGCGCTCGCGGAGTTGACCGCCACGGCCCGCTCCGGCCGCACGTCTCCGCAAGCCATGCAGGGCGGCACGGTCACCCTGACCAACGTCGGCGTCTTCGGCGTCGACACCGGCACCCCGATCCTGAACCCGGGCGAGGCCGCCATCCTCGCCGTGGGCGCCATCCGCCGTATGCCCTGGGTGGTCCAGGACGACCGCGGCGAGGAGCGCATCGAACCGCGCTGGGTCACCCAACTGGCGCTCTCGTTCGACCACCGGCTCATGGACGGCAAGCAGGGGTCCGAGCTGCTGGCGGATGTGGCGGCCGTGCTGCACGAGCCGGGGCTGGCTCTGCTGTAGGCGCACCTCAGACCAACCAAGCCTAGCAGGCAATAAAACTTGCCTATCAGGTTGACCCGGGTGGAGTCTGCCCACGATCCTGTACGCATCGGCCGCGCGGTCGTGGGACCTCGGGCCGTCGAAGCCCGGGTCGGACCTCAGGGAGAGTGGAAGCGATGGCGACCTTCGTACTCGTGCACGGTTCGTGGGGCGGCGGCTGGGTCTGGGACCGGCTGCGGCCGCTGCTGGAGGAGGCGGGCCGCACCGTGCTGACGCCCACCCTCACCGGTCTCGCCGAACGGCACCATCTCTCCACGCCGGACGTCGGGGTGAGCCTCCACGCCCAGGACATCGCCGAGCTGCTGACCTTCGACCGCGTCGAGGACGCGATCCTGGTCGGGCACAGCTACGGCGGAATGGTCATCACGGGGGCGGCCGCGCTCGTCCCCGACCGTGTCGGGCAGGTGGTGTACGCGGACGCGTTCTCGCCGACGACCGGTGACTCGGCGTTCTCCCTGGTGCCCTGGCTGGAGAAGGCGTTCGCCGAGACGCCCGCGCCGGTGGAGTGGGAGGTGGCACCGCTGGATCCCACCCTTCTCGGCGCGGACGAGGAGGGCGCCGCCTGGCTGGCCGGCAGGCTGACGCCGATGCCCCTGCGCACCCACCAGGAACCGCTCGGACCGGGCAGCGAACAGGTGCTCGCCGCGAAACCGGTCAGCTACCTCCACTGTGCCGATCAGGGTTTCTTCGCGGACCTGATCCCCTCCGCACAGAGTCGCGGGTTCCGGGTCGTCGGCCTGACCGGGATCAACCACATCGGCCTGCTGACCGAGCCGCGGACGCTCGCGGACGAGCTGCTGGCCCTGGTCCCGGCGGCGGATTGACGGCCGACAGACGGAGGACAGCCGCCGACCGACCGTACCCGACAGGCGCGCCGAATTGCCTCACAGGCGTGTTATCGTGCCGAAATGTCGATCGAGGACGACGCGGATCTCTGGGTGGCCCAGCGCCTCAAGGACCTGCGCAGCGAGCGTGGCATCACCCTGACGACGCTGGCCGAGCAGACGGGCATCTCGTCGGCGCACCTGTCGCGCCTGGAGAAGGGGCTGCGCAAGCCGTCCATCGGGAGCCTGCTCCAGATCGCCCGCGTCTACGGCGTCTCCATCAGCGAGTTGGTGCAGGAACCGGACGCGGACGACTTCCATCTGGTGCGCGCCGACGCGGCGATGACCCGCGACGGCCAGGACGGCCGGTACACGGTCCTGAGCGGACCGCGCGAGACGATGTCCGTGATCCGGGTGGTGCTGGAGTCCGGCAAGCACACCAAGATGGCCAAGCACGTCGGCGAGGAGTGGCTGCACGTGCTGTCGGGGGCGATCACGCTCGACATCTCCGGCAGGTCGCTGGACCTGGCGGCGGGCGACTCGGTGCACTTCGACTCGTCGAAGGAGCACCGTGTCCTCAACGACGAGGATGCCGACGCCACCGTCCTGATCGCGTCCACGGCCGCGACCGTCCCTATGCGCCACCCCATCCCCGCGTCCCGACGCGGCGCGGCCGGCTGATCACGCCGGTGCCACTCAGTCGTCCGGTACGCCGATGCCGCTCAGCGCGCTGACGGTCTCCTCGGTGCGCGCGAGAGAGCGGGCGCCTAGGCGGAACTGGGCGAGTCTGTCGACGATGGTCTGCCCGACCGGCGTGTGGCCCCAGATGCTGATGCCCTGGTGGGTACTTGGCTGCCAGGTGGACTCGTCGACGACGACCGGGTTCCAGCCGACCTCCCATTCGAAGCCCGACGGGGTGACGGCGTAGTACGACAGCTCCTTGTCGTTGGTGTGCCGGCCGACGGACAGGGCCATGTCGAAGCCGAGTTCGTGCACCCGCTGGTAGCTGCGGGCCACGTCGTCGAGGGTGGCCGCCTGGATGTTGAGGTGCTGGACGCGGGTGCGGACCGGGTCGACGGGCAGTCCCTTGAGCGCGGCCACCGCGATGGAGTGGTGGCGTTCGTTGACACGCAGGAAGCGGATCCGGATCTTGGCGCCACTGATCGTCTCGTCGATGTAATCGGTCAAGCGAGCGTCGAAGACGGTGGTGAAGTAGCCGCGGATCCGCTCCGGTCGGGTGGACGTCAGCGCGATGTGCCCCATGCCGGAGTCGCCGGTGACGAAGCCGGACGCGAGCATGCGCAGCGGCTCGGGCGAGGTCAGCGGGGTCGTGTAGATCTCCTGGGCGATGCCCTTCGGACCGGGGAAGCGCAGCAGGCGTTCGACACCCCTCAACTGCGCCTCCTCCGCGGTCCCTTGGGTGACGGGAACGCCATGGGCCCGGATCCGTGCCTCGATCCGCTCGAAGCTGACGTGGTCGTCGATGTGCCAGCCGGTGGCGACGACGTCCTCGGCCGGCCCGCGCCGCAGCAGGAAACGGCACTCCTGGTCGTCGAGGCGGAACCGCATCAGGCCGCTGTCGAGGGCGTCGTGGTGCATGCCGATGGCGTCGGTGCCGAAGCGGCGCCAGTCCGTGAGGCGTTGGGTCTCCACGACGAGGTAGCCGAGGTGGACCGCGCCGAAGACGGACGCCTGTCCAGGGGCGCTCATCGTCGGCCCGCCAGGAAGTCGGCGCACACGCGGTTGAACAGGTCGGCACGCTCGAACTGCACCCAGTGGCCCGTGTTGGCGACCAGATAGAGATCGCAGTTGGGCAGCCGCTCCGCCAGCATGCGGCCGCCGGAGGGCCGGTTGACCTGGTCGGCGGCACCCCACAGGACCAGGGTGGGCACGGGCAGCCGGGACAGGCGTTCGTCGCGCGTGAAGTCCATCCTCCACAGCGTCCGCAGCGCGTTCGGGCCCGACGGGCGGGTCAGCGGCGGTGCCGCGACGACCTCCGGGTCGATGCTGTCCCGGTAGCGCGCGTCGATGACGCTGTCGGGCACGTCGGCCGCGTTGAAGACGAGGTACTGCCGGATGAACTTCTCCAGTTTCGGCCGCGAAGGGCCGTCCCCCGAGTAGTAGTTGAGGAGGCTGCGCAGGCCCGGCGTGGGCAGCGAGCGGGTGGTGCCGATACCGCCGGGACCCATCAGGACCATACGGTCGACCCGGTCGGGAGTGTCCAGGGCGAGCCGCAGCGCGCAGGCGCCACCGTAGGAGTTGCCGACCAAGTGGGGGCGGTCCAGGCCGAGTCGGTCCAGCGCACCGCGTAGCGCGTCGGCCAGGTGTCCGAAGGGGTCGGCGGCGTCGACGCCCTTGGTGCTGCGGCCGTAGCCGGGCAGGTCGGGCACGATCACCCGGTACGTCTTCGCCAACTCCGCGATGTTGCGCGCATAGTTGGCGACCCCGGAGGCGCCCGGTCCACCGCCGTGCAGCAGCACCACGGGTGGGCCGTCACCGGTCTCGGCGACGAAGATCTCCTTGCCGGAGACGTCGAGCACGTACTCCTGCATGGTGGGCAGTTCGGTGTGCGTGGTCATGGCGGTCCTCATCCCGTGGTCGTGACCGTAGTAAGGGGTGCCGGGGTGAACCCGGCCGGCGGGGGCGGGAGTTGGGCTCCCGCGGGTGCCGCCGCGTAGACGTAGCCGTCCGGGCGCAGGGCGAGGACGGTCGCGCGGTGCTCGGTCAGCCAGGGCAGCAGCACGCCGTCGCTGTCGACGACCGTGCCCTCGGCGGGGCGGGATCCGGCGGGCGTGACGGTCAACGCGGGGATGTTCCAGCGGGGTTGGGCCGTGGCGGTGCGCGCGTGCAGCAGCAGCCAACGGCCGGCTAGTACGTCGTCCAGCCGGACGCGTGTTCCGTCGGGTGCGGTCACCCAGGGCTGGGGGATCTGGCTGCCGGACGCCTTGGTGCGCGGCCGGGCCTGGAAGCCGGCCGCGTAGCGCGCGACGGGTATCCACTGGGAGTCCTGCAACCGGTCGCCGAAGCCGGGCACCCGTCCGAGGACGCGCAGCCCGTTGTCGCGCGCGGCCGCCACCGCCCGCCGCCGCTCGGTGATGACCCGGCCGACGAACACCGCTCTCCTGGTGACCTCTTTGACATGCGGCTTCCGCTCGGCCTCGTAGCTGTCGAGCACGTCCGCGCCCAACTCGCCCCGCAGCACCGCGTCGAGCTTCCAGCACAGGTTGGCCGCGTCGCGCACCCCGGCCGCCATCCCCTGTCCGATCCACGGCGGCATGGCGTGCGCGGCGTCGCCCGCGAGGAAGACCCGGCCCACCCGGAAGCGGTCGGCGAAGCGGACGTGATGGCTGTAGACCGCGGCCCGTTGGATCCTGACGTCGTCCCTGCCGATCCCGTACCGCGCGAGCAGCCGGTGGATCGCCTCGTCGGTCGTCAACTGCCTCTCGTCGTCGCCCGGCAGGATCGGGAACTCCCAGCGGTGGTGGCCGAGCGGGGTCGGACAGTCCACCGCGGGCCGGGCCGGGTCGCAGCGGAACCGCAGCCGGTCGTGGCCGGGCCACGGCTTCAGCATCTCGGTGTCGATGACGACCCAGCGGTCCTCGTACGTCCGTCCCTCGTACCCGACGTTCAACTGGGCGCGGGTGAGGCTGGAGCCGCCGTCGGCCGCGATGACGTAGGCGGCGCGGATCCGTCGTACCGAGTCGTCGTCGGTGGAGACCACGGTCAGCTCGACGCCGTCGGCGTCCTGGCGCAGCCGCAGGCACTCGTGCCGCAGCAGCACCTCCACGTTCGGGTAGCGGTCGACGCCCTCGCGCAGGACCTGCTCCAACGCCGGCTGGTAGATGAACATCTGCGGCGGATGGCCGTGGCCGCGCGGTGTGGGGCGGGCGCTGAGGAAGGACCGGCCCCGGGCGTCCACGAAGTCGACCGGCCGCTCGGCCAGCATGTCCTGCTTCAGCCGCTCGGCGAGGCCCGCGCGCTGCCAGATCCGTACGACCTCCTCGTCAGTGGAGATCGCCCGCGCTCGGGAGTGGACCTCGGCGTCCCGCTCCACGACGACCACCCGCAGGCCCGTCGCCCCGAGCAGGTTCGCGGCGGTGACGCCCGTGGGGCCGTAGCCGATCACCGCCACGTCGTAGGCACCGTCTGTGTCCATCAGCCACCTCACTGTGGTCGTGCTGTACTGCCGCGGCTCGTTGCTGTAACGCTCACTCCAATTGGAGTGGTCGATACGGTAAGCTCGTCGCCAGAGCCGGTCAAGGGCCGGGCGGGAGCTGAGCAGGACAGGAGGGTGCATCCCATGACCAGCGGGAACGCCACGCGCAAGCAGCGCGCCAACGGGGTGGAGTCGCGGCGGCGCATCCTGGACGCGACCGTGGAGATCGCCGGTGAGCGCGGCTACGAGGGCACGTCCATCGCGGCCGTGAGCGCCAAGTGCGGACTGCCCGCCAGCTCCATCTACTGGCACTTCAAGGACAAGGACGACCTCATCGCGGCCGTCATCGAGCGCAGCTTCGAGACCTGGCTGACCGCGGTCGAGCTGCCCGACGAGGACACCGGAACTCCTCTCGAACGTGTCCTGGTCATGGCCGCGAACATCGCCAACTCACTCCTGGACGCACCGGACTTCCTCCGCCTCGGCCTGATGCTCGCGCTCGAACGCCGGCCGACCGAACCGCGCGGACGCACCGTCTTCCTCCAGGTCCGCGAGATCTCCCGGCAGCGGATCGCCGCGGTGACCGCAAGCCTCTTCCCCGACCTGGGCGCGAAGGACGTGGAGACGCTCACCGCCTACGCCATCGCCGGTGCCGACGGGCTGTTCGTACACCGGGAGATCAACGGCGACTCCGTCGACCTGGTGGCGATGTTCGAACTGCACGCCCGGCTGGTCCACGACGCGGCCGTCCGCATGGCGAGCACGGCAGCTACGACAGACACGGCAAGCACGGCCGAGAGGAACCAGGGATGACCGCCGCCGCCCGTCGCATCGACGTCCACCAGCACGTCGTACCGCCCTTCTACCGCGACCTGCTCGCCAAGGCGGGGCTCACCGAGGCCGGTGGGCGGGCGCTGCCGGCGTGGAGTGCCGAATCGGCTCTGGAAGCAATGGACTTGCTGGGGACGGAGACGGCTTTCCTGTCGGTCTCCACGCCGGGCACGGCCTTCCTGGACCCACCGGCAGAGGCGGCCGATGTGGCGAGCCGGCTCAACGACCACTCCGCCGCCCTCTCCGCCCAACACCCCGGCCGCTTCGGGTACTTCGCCACCCTGCCGATGCCCGATGTCGCAGCCTCCACCGCGGAGGCCGTACGGGCGCTGGACCAACTCGGCGCCGACGGCGTCACGTTGCTCGCCAACAACCAAGGGGTCTACCTGGGCGCGGACGGTCAGGACGCGCTCTGGCGGGCCCTGGACGAGCGGAGTGCCGTGGTGTTCGTCCACCCGGCCGAGCTGCCCGCCCCCGCGGTCGACGGCATCCCCCCGTTCGCCGCCGACTTCCTCCTGGACACCACGCGGGCCGCCTACCTCCTCGTACGCAACGGCATTGTGCGCACGTACCCGAACATCCGGTTCATCCTCAGCCACGCGGGCGGGTTCGTGCCGTACGCCTCGCACCGCATGGCCATCTCCCTCGCCGGTGACATCGGGCGCAGCCCGCTGGACACCCTGGACGACTTCCGGAGCTTCTACTTCGACACCGCGCTGTCCTCCAGCCCGGCCGCGCTGCCGACGCTGCTGGCCTTCGCCCGGCCCGGGCACGTCCTGTTCGGCAGCGACTGGCCGTTCGCGCCCGTGCCCGCCGGCCAGTACTTCGCCCAGGGCCTCGACACCGGCGTGCCGCCCGAACTCCTGCACGCCGTCAACCGCACCAACGCCGAAGCCCTGTTCCCCCGCCTGGGCGGCACACCGGCCCCCGCTCCTCGCGTCCAGCTGCGGCAAACCGCTCGCCGAGCGGCCGCCCGCCTCCTGTTCAAACTCGTCCAGCCCGGCACCGGCTGAGAACCGACCGAGGAACCCGGGCGGCGGGTCGGGCGTTGGATCATCAGAGATCGTCAGGAGTCATCAGGACGGTCGTGGTGGAGCCGGAACGGGGAGCTACATGGCACGGGTACGGGTACTGGTCATCGGCGGCGGCATCGCCGGTACGACGACGGCGCTGGCCCTGCACAAGGCGGGACTCGACGTCGTCGTGTACGAGGCGCACCCCGACTCGGCCGAGGACATCGGCGCGTTCCTGACCCTGGCGAGCAACGGCATGCGGGCCCTCGCCCAGCTCGACGCGTCGGCGGCGGTCGGCGCGGCCGGTTTCCCGCTGACCTCGATGCGCGTACTCGACGACAACGGTGCGCAGTTGGCGCAGGTGCCCCTGGGCGAGGCGAACGACCCGCCGCTGAGATACCGGTGCCTGCGCCGCGGCGAACTCAACACCGCGCTCCAGGCGGAGGCGGGGCGCCGGGGCATCGACATCCGGCACGGCGCACGGCTCGCCGGCGTCGAGGAGGGCCCGGCCGGAGTGACGGTCCACTTCACCGACGGCAGCACGGCCACGGGCGACCTCCTCATCGGCGCGGACGGCCTGAACTCCACGGTCCGCACGATGTTCGCCCCGGAGGTGCGGCCGGTCTACGCGGGGCAGCGGGTGTTCTACGGCTATGTGGGCGGCCGGGGTGGGGCGGGGGCCGAGCCCTCGGCGGACCCCTCATCCGCCACCTCGCCGTCCCCCGCCTCCGCTGAGGACGCCCGTATCACCATGGTGCGTGGCAGTTCCGTCGCCTTCGGATACACGGTGTCGCCCGCCGGGGAAACGTTCTGGTTCGCGCGCGTGGGCGGTGATCCGCTGTCCGCCGACGAGTTGGCGCAGGGCACGCCCGCCGACTGGCGCGAGCTGCTCGTGCCGTTGCTGCGCAAGGACAGCACGCCCGCCGCCGACCTGGTCGCGGCCACCGCCGACGAGCTCATGGTCACCAACGCCACCGAGATCCCCACGGGCACCCGCTGGCGCTCCGGCCGGACCCTGCTCATCGGCGACGCCGCCCACGCCGCCTCGCCCGCGACCGGGCAGGGCGCGTCGATGGCGATGGAGGACGCCGTCATCCTCGCCAAGTGCCTGCGCGACGCCCCGGACACCGACTCCGCGCTCAGCCGCTACGAGACACTCCGCCGCCCGCGCGTGGAGCACAACATCACGGTCAGCGGAAACATCTCCCGAGGTGCGCAGGCCCCGTCCCGGCCGGGCGCCGAGGGGTCTTTGTCCCGGCCGGGCGCCGGTGGGCCTCCGCCCCGACCGGCCCCGAGCGCGCCACCAACCCGACCGGACACGGCCGCGCCGCCCAACCGGCGGCCCGACCCGAGCGCACCACCGACTCACCCCGGCCCGCCCGCGCCCCCGTCCCGCCCGGGCGAGGACGACCTCGTCCGGCACCTGGACTGGGACACCAACATCTGGGAGCCGAAGGGCTGTTGACGGATCGTCAGCCGCGACGAGAGGTCAGTCGACGAGAGGGCGGTCCGCTCAAGCTCCCCGGCCCACAGTGACCCTCCCTCCACGCGGCGCGAGCCTCTCCGTGGCGAGCCGCTGAGCCTCGCGCAGCGGAGTCGTGCCGTTCCTGCGGGCCGCGTCCAGCAGCACGGTGACCGTGTCGCCGATGCCCTCGACCCGGAGTACCGCCTGCTCCTGGTCGAGCCGGTCGATCTCGCGGCCGAGGGTGTAGACGACGCCACCCGCGCTCGCGACGAAGTCCGGTACCCAGACGACGCCCCGCTCGGCGAGGAGGTCGGCGACCGAGTCGTCGGTGAGCTGGTTGTTCGCCGGGCCGACCACGAGCCGTACGTCGAGCAGGGGCGCCGTCCGCGGGCTCAGCACTCCCCCGACGGCGGCCGGGACCAGGACGTCCGCCTGCGTGTCGAGCACCGCGTCGGGGTCGACCCAGTCGAAGCCGGAGCGCGCGGCGACCGCCCGCTTGGCCGGGTCCACGTCGGAGACCAGTACCCGCGCGCCGTCCGCGGCGAGGCCGGCCGCGACCCGGCCGCCGACCGAGCCGAAGCCGCTGACCAGGACGGTGCGGCCGGCGAGGGACGGCTTCCCGAAGACGTGGTCCCCACCGGCCCGCAGGGCGGCGAGCACACCGGTGGCGGTCGGGACACCGGAGTCGCCGGTGCCGCCGTGCTCCTCGGGGAGGCAGAAGACGTACGGGGAGGAGCGGCGCAGCACGACCATGTCGTCGGGCGTGGTGCCCACATCGGGGCCCGCGAGGTAGGAGCCGTCGAAGGAGGCGATGACCTCGCCCAGGTCCGCCAGTGCCGACTCCCGTAGTTCCGGGGTGAGTTCGGTGCGCTCGTCGAGGGCGACCACGCTCTTGGCGCCGCCGAAGTCAAGGCCGGACGCGGCGCACTTGTAGGTCATGGCCTCGGACAGCCGCAGGGCGTCGGTGAGTCCGTCGCGCCAACTGCCGTAGCGCCGCATCCGGCAGCCTCCGACGGCGGGGCCCAGGGCCCGGGAGTGGATCGCGACGATGATCGGCAGCCCGGAGCGGGGGCCACGACGGAGGGTCACCTCTTCGTGCTCGAATGTTTGCGTCATGGTCGAGAAGCTAGGGTGATGTTCCGGACCGTGGTGAAGATCCCGAACGAAATTCGGCAGCGCCCGCACGGAGGCGATCGTGGACGAACTTGATACGGCGATCCTGCGGCATCTGCAGGAGGATGCGCGGCAGTCCAATCGGGCGATCGCGGAGAAGGTCGGCATCGCCCCCTCCACGTGTCTGGAGCGCATCCGGCTGCTGCGGCAGCGCGGGGTGATCCGGGGCTATCGCGCGCAGGTCGCGCTGCCGGCGTTGAACCGCGGGGTGCAGGCGATGGTGGCGGCGACGGTCCGGCCGCTGAGCCGGGAGGTGGTGGCGGCCTTCGAGCAGTCGGTGTCCCGGCTGCCCGAAGTGCTGTCCGTCTACACGATGGCGGGCAACGACGACTTCCTGGTCCATGTCGCGGTCCAGGACATCGAGCACCTGCACGCCTTCCTGCTGGACCGGTTCACCAACCGCCGCGAGATCCTGAGCTTCCGCACGATGATCATCTACCAGCATCTGGCCAACCCGGTCCTGGAGCCGCTGCCGGTCCCCGGGGCCGACCTAAATCGCTGAGCGCGGGGTGCCTCCCGCCGCGCGCCTCACACGCTGAGCGCCTCCCGCACCGTCTGCTCGGACTCCGCGCCGCCGGCTCCCGTGGAGGTGACCCGGCCCGCCTCGAGCACGTAGTACCGCTGGGCCGCGCGCATGGCGAAGCCGACGTGCTGCTCGACGAGCAGGACCGACAGACCGCCGCGCCGGGACAGCGCCAGGATCGTCTCCTCTATCTCGGCGACCACGGAGGGCTGGATGCCCTCGGTCGGTTCGTCGAGCAGCAGCAGCCTCGGCCGGGTCACCAGGGCACGTGCGAGGGCGAGTTGCTGACGCTGGCCGCCGGAGAGCAACCCGGCCCGGCGGCCGGAGAGTTCACGCAGCACGGGGAAGAGGTCGAGGGCCTCCGCGATCGCCTCCTTCCCGTCCGGCCGCCCGTCGGCGACGAGTTGGAGGTTCTCCGCGGTGGTCAGGTGCGGGAAGGACTGCTGACCCTGCGGCACATAGGCCATGCCGCGGGCCACCCGCTGGTGCGGGGCGAGACGGGTGATGTCCTCGCCGTCCAGCAGCACGGTCCCCGACTTCGGCTTCAACAGGCCCATCGCGGCACGCAACAGCGTGCTCTTGCCGGCGCCGTTGTGACCGAGGACGGCCGCGACACCGTCCTTGGGGACGGAGACGGTCACGCCGTGCAGGACGGGGCTGCGGTCGTAACCGGCCCGGACGTTGCTCAACTCCAGCATGGCGTCACGCCTCCTCGGTGACAGCGACAGCGGCGGGTTCTGGCTCCGAGGCCCGCCCCAGGTAGACCTCCTGCACCTTCGCGTCGGCCTGCACCTCGGCCACCGTGCCCTCACTCAGCACCTTGCCGGCGTGCAGGACGCTCACGCTGCGCGCGAAGGAACGCATGAAGTCCATGTCGTGCTCGATGACGACGACCGTGCGCTCGGCGCTGACGCGGCGCAGCAACTCGCCCGTCGCCTCTCGCTCTTCGTGGCTCATGCCCGCCACCGGCTCGTCCAGCAGCAGGAGTCGGACGTCCTGCACGAGCAGCATGCCGATCTCCAGCCACTGTTTCTGCCCGTGCGCGAGAACACCGGCCGGGCGGTCGCGCAGCTCGGTCAGGCCGGTGGTCTCCAACGCCTTGGTGACCGACTCGGGAATGCCTGTACGCCGCCGCAGCATGGTCAGCGGTCCGCGCCCGGCGCCGGCGGCGATGTCAAGGTTCTGCAGCACCGTCAACTGCTCGAAGACCGTGGCTGTTTGGAACGTACGGCCGATCCCGAGGCGGGCGATCCGGTGCACCGGCTTGCCCAGCAGCTCGTCACCGCCGAAGCGCACCGATCCGGTCGCCTTGACCAGGCCGGTGACCGCGTCGACGAGTGTCGTCTTGCCGGCCCCGTTCGGGCCGATGAGGAAACGCAGGTCGCCCGGGCGGATGTCCAGGTCGACACCGTCGACCGCGGTGAAGCCGTCGAAGGTGACCCGCAGATCGCGAACGGTCAGGCCCCCGCCGTTCATGCCCTCGCCCTTGAGTACCTCGCCGCTCATGCCGTCTCCCCCACCGTCACAGCAACCGGTTCTTCCGTACGGATCAAGGGCGTTGGCCCCGCACGCCGCCTGCGCAGGACCACCCACAGGGACGCGAGTCCGCCCGGCAGGAAGCCGACCGCCAGTACGAACAGCAGGCCCTGGAGGTAGGTCCACGCGGCCGGGAAGGCGTCGGAGAGCGTGCTCTGCGCCCAGGCCACGGCGATCGCGCCGAGCACCGCGCCGACCAGCGAGGCCCGGCCGCCGACGGCCGCGCCGATCACGAAGCCGATGGACGGCACGATCCCGATCAGCGCGGGCGAGATGATCCCCACGGCCGGTACGAACAGGGCGCCCGCGAGTCCCGCCATGCCCGCGGCGACGACGTACGCGACGAGCTTGACGTTGGCGGGGTCGTAGCCGAGGAAGCGGACCCGTTCCTCCGAGTCCCGTACCGCGACGAGGAGTTCGCCGTAGCGGCTGACGAACAACTGGCGGGCCAGGGCCATCAGCGCGAGCAGCACGGCGGCGATGATGAAGTACACCATCCGCTGGTTGACCGGGTCGTCCAGCGAGTAGCCGAAGAAGCCCTGGATGTCGGTGAGTCCGTTGGTGCCGCCGGTGGTGGCCTGTTGGCCGATCAGCCAGATCGACAGGGCGGCGGCGAGCGCCTGGCTGAGGATCGCGAAGTACGCGCCCTTCACCCGGCGCCGGAAGACGAAGAAGCCGAGCACCGCGGCGACGGCCATGGGCAGCAGCACGGTCATGGCGAGCGCGAAGAGCGGGTTGGTGAACGGCTCCCACCACCAGGGAAGCGCGTCCGAAGTCCCGTACAGCTGCATGAAGTCGGGGAGTTTCTCGCCGGTGGCGGCCGCGTCGGTGAGCTTGAGGTGCATGGCCATGGCGTAGCCGCCGAGGCCGAAGAAGACGCCCTGGCCGAGGACCATCAGGCCGCCGCGGCCCCAGGCGAGGCTGACGCCGACGGCGACGATGGCGTAGCAGAGGTACTTGGCGAACAGGGAGAGGCGGAAGTCGGAGAGGGCGAGCGGGGCGACGCCCAGCAGCAGGACGGCGCCGAGGAGGAAGGCGCCCGGGACGCGGAGGCGGGTGAGGGTGGTCGTCATGCCAGGCTCCGGGTGCGCAGGGTGTACAGGCCCTGGGGCCGCCACTGGAGGAAGGCGACGATCGCCACGAGCACGCCGACCTTGGCGACGCTGACCGTGGTCGAGTACTCCAGGACCGACTGGAGCACGCCCAGTGCGAAGGCCGTGATGACGGCGCCCTTGAGCTGTCCGATGCCGCCGACGACCACGACGAGGAAGGCGTCGACGATGTAGTTGGTGCCCATCGTCGGGCCGATCGGGCCGACCAGGGTGAGCGCGACACCGGCCACGCCCGCGAGGCCCGAGCCGATGAAGAAGGTGATCCGGTCGACCTGTCCTGTCGCGATGCCGGAGACCTCGGCGAGGTCGCGGTTCTGCACGACGGCCCGTATCCGGCGGCCGAGCGGGGTGAACCGCAGGACCAGCGTGAGGCCGAGGACGCACAGGAGCGCCAACCCCAGAATGAACAGGCGGTTGTTGGCGAAGGTGACCCCGCCGGCCGAGATGTTGCCGGTGAGCAGATCGGGCGCGGCCGTCTGCACGTTGGGGGCGCCGAAGACGTCCCGGGCCAGCTGCTGGAGCATCAGGGAGACGCCCCAGGTGACCAGCAGGGTGTCCAACGGGCGGGTGTAGAGGCGCCGGATGAGCAGCCATTCGAGCAGCGCGCCCATGGCACCGGCCACGAGGAAGGCCAGCGGCAGCGCGACGAGCAGGGAGGCGCCGGCGCTGCTGATGGACTTCTGGAGGACGTACGTCGTGTAGGCGCCGGCCATGATGAACTCGCCGTGGGCCATGTTGATCACGCCCATCTGACCGAACGTCAGGGTCAGTCCGAGGGCGATGAGAAGCAGGACGGCACCGATGCTGATGCCGGTGAACGACTGGTTGAGGACGACCGTCATGAAGCGGCTCCGGGGGCTCCGGGAGGGGACGGGGGTGCGGGTGCCGGTGGGGGCGACCAGGAAGTGACGGGCAGTCAGGACAGGCTGCTCGCCCAGGAGTAGCCCTTCAGGTACGGGTCCGGCTTGATGGGCTTGCCGGAGTTCCAGACCTCCTCGATGAGGCCGTCGGAGCCGACCTTGCCGATGCGGGCCGTCTTGTAGACGTGCTGGGTGGCGCCGTCGACGGTGACCTTGCCCTCGGGAGCGTCGAGGAGGATGCCGTCGCTGGCCGCCTTGACCTTGGCGACGTCGAAGGAGCCGGCCTTCTCGACCATCTCCTTCCACAGGTAGAGGGAGATGTAGGCGGCCTCCATCGGGTCGGAGGTCGGCTTGTCCTTGCCGTAGGCGGCCTGGTAGGCCTTCACGAACGTGGTGTTGGCGGTGCCCGGGGTGGTCTCGTAGTAGTTCCAGGCGGTCAACTGGCCTTCCAGGTACTGCGTTCCGATGCTCTTGACCTCCTCCTCGGCGATCGAGACGGAGAGCACCGGAAGGCTCTTGGCGGTCAGGCCCGCGGACTTGTACTCCTTGAAGAAGGCCACGTTGCTGTCGCCGTTGAGGGTGTTGAAGACGGCGTCCGCGCCGGCGCTCTTGACCTTGTTGGTGATGGTGCTGAACTCGGTGGAGCCCAGCGGCGCGTAGTCCTCGCCGACCACCGTCATACCCTTGGCCTTCGCGTACGCCTTGATGATCTTGTTGGCGGTGCGCGGGAAGACGTAGTCGCTGCCGACCAGGTAGAGGCGGGTCAGCCCCTGCTTCTTGAGGTAGTCGAGGGCGGGCACGATCTGCTGGTTGGTGGTGGCGCCGATGTAGAAGATGTACGGCGACTGCTCCAGGCCCTCGTACTGCACCGGGTAGAACAGCAGCGACTTGTAGCGCTCGAAGACCGGCTTGACGGCCTTGCGGCTGGCCGAGGTCCAGCAGCCGAAGGTGGCGACGACCTTGTCGTCCTTGATCAGGGCCTCCGCCTTCTCGGCGAAGGTCGGCCAGTCGGAGGCGCCGTCCTGGCTGATCGGCTTGAGCGTCTTGCCCAGCACGCCGCCGGCCGCGTTGATCTCCTTCACGGCGAGCAGCAGCGCGTTGTGGACGGTCACTTCGCTGATGGCCATGGTGCCCGAGAGCGAGTTCAGCAGACCCACCTTGACGGTGCTGCCGGAGGTGTCGGCCTTGGCGCCGGCGCCGGACGAGGTCTCGGTGCCGGTCTTCGCGCCACAGGCGCTGAGCGCGGCGGACGCGCCGACGGCCGAGGCGCCGACCAGCAGACCACGTCGGCTGATGCTGAACCCGGACATGCAATACCTCCTTGCCCGAAGGCAGATGAAAAGAGATCGTGAAATTCGGGAAGGGAAATACGAACCGCCAGCGTGGCGGCCTGAGCTGCGGAAGCGCGGACCACAGACTGCGCCGGGCCTGTTTCCTTCGCGTTTCGCGGCGATTGATGAACCGTTGCGCTTGACGCACGGCAAAAGAATCAACAGGCGGCCAGGGATGCGCGGTTGGCGACATCTCGGTAAGGGAAATTATTGCTTCCTGCGGAAAGTATCCTGTTCACGGACTAAGTGAGCGGCTCCCCGACCGGGCTGCGTCTTTCGACGGTCGCGCCACTGGGCCAAGTGCGTGACGGGCGGACGAACACGCCGTTGAGCAGCCGCGATTCCTTACGATCGTGTCGTGGTCACCTTCGAGCTCGAACGCACGGCACCCCTCCCCCTGGCCGAGGCATGGCGCCGCCTCACCGAGTGGCCCCGGCACGGTCAGGTGGTCCCGCTGACCCGGGTCACCGTGGCCACGCCCGCCCCGACGCACGTGGGCACGGTGTTCGTGGCCCGCTCGGGGCTGGGCCCGCTCCGCTTCGACGACCGGATGGAGGTCACACTGTGGCAGCCCCCGTCGGACGACGAGCCCGGCCTGTGCCGGCTGGAGAAGCGGGGGCGGGTCGTACGGGGCTGGGCCGAGATCGAGGTGCGGCCGGGCCCCGGCGGACGCAGCCGGGTGGTGTGGCGCGAGGAGCTGGGGGTGCGGCTGCTGCCGGGGCTCTTCGACCCGGTGCTCGCGCGGGCGGGCCGCTTCGTGTTCGGGCGGGCGGTCAACCGGCTGCTCAGGATGGAGTGACGGAAGGTGACCGACCGGTCGGTTCCTCGGTCGGTGCACCGGCCCGCGAACCGACGCCCTAGTGTGAACCCCTTGAGTGGTCCGTCCAGGCGAGGGAATGGGGAAAGGTGACCGGCGCATGTCGCTGAGCTCCGGAAATGCCGAGTCCACCGGCGCGTCCATAGCCGGCTACACGCTGATCGACCGACTGGGCAGCGGCGGCATGGGCGTGGTGCATCTGGGGCTCTCGGCCTCGGGGCGGCAGGTCGCCATCAAGGTCGTGCACGCGCAGTACGCGCTCGACGAGGAGTTCCGGGCCCGCTTCCGCCAGGAGGTCGCGGCGGCGAGACGGGTGAGCGGCGCGTTCACCGCGCCGGTCGTGGACGCTGATCCCGACGCCGAGCAGCCGTGGATGGCGACGCTGTACGTGCCGGGCCGGACGCTGACCGAAGTGGTCGCCGAACAGGGCCCGTTGAGCGGACGCCGGCTGCGCACCCTCGCACTGGGCCTGGTCGAGGCGTTGCGGGACATCCATCGGGCCGGGGTCGTGCACCGGGACCTGAAGCCGAGCAACGTCCTGATCGCGGAGGACGGTCCGCGTGTGATCGACTTCGGCATCTCGCGCGCCGCCGACAACGAGGACCTCACCGTGACGGGCCGCCTGATCGGCACCCCTCCCTTCATGTCGCCGGAGCAGTTCTCCTCCCCCAGGGACGTCACCGCCGCCTCGGACGTCTTCTCGCTGGGCTCGCTCCTGGTGTACGCGGCCACCGGGAACCGCCCCTTCGAGGGCGGGAGTCCGTACCTGACCGGCTATCAGGTGATGTACGAGGCACCGAAGTTGGACGGGGTGCGCGAGCCCCTCCGCTCCCTCGCCGCCCGCTGTCTGGAGAAGGACCCGGCGGCCCGGCCCGGTCTGGAGGAACTCCACCGCGACCTGCTGGCGCTGCCGGTGGACGAGTCCGCGGAGTCCCTGCCGGACCTGGCCTCCGACCTCACCGTGCCGGACGGCACGACGGGGACGGGGTCCGGCCGTCGCCGAAGCTTCCGCCCGCGCCCCGGACCGGCGGCCCACCAGGCGGACACCGCGACGGACACGGGATCCGGGGCGGTCGCGGGGCGCGGCCGTCGGACGCGGCGCGTTCTGCTCGGCGTCGGCGCGGCCCTGGCGGTGACCGCGATCGGCATCACCACCGCGCACCTCGTAGCGAGCGGCGGAACCGGCGGGGCCTCCTCGGACGCCTCCGCGAGCCCGACCGCGCCCGCCGTGAGCCTGCCCGCCGACTGGCGCCCCTGGCGGGCGAGCCTGCTCTCCGCGAAGAAGGGCGACCCCCTCGACGAGCTCAAGCCCGGTTGCGTGGCGGGCGGTTCGACCGCCGTGTACTGCGCGGGCACCGGCTTCACGACCGTCCGGCTGAACGCCGCCTCCGGCCGGGTCGCGTGGCGGAAGGGCACCAGCCCCGAGACCTCGCGCCCCGTCGGCGTCCGGGACGGCCGCGTCTACACCTACGTCAAGCCGGACTCGACCGAGACCTACATCCCCCGGCGCCTGGTCGCCCTGGACGCGGGGACCGGCGCCCAACTGTGGGCACGCCCGGTCAGCGAGGACCGTGACGCCGTCCTCTTCGACAGCGGGGTCCTGGCGATGGACGAGAAGGCGACGCAGTACGTCGCCTACGACGAGACGGGCCACCAGCTGTGGACCACGCGCGCCTCGTCGAGCGTCGGCGACGCCTGCACCCCGGCGGTCCTCGGCGGCACCCCGTACGGCCTGTGCACACCCGCGGACGATCCCTCCAAGGGCGAGGTCGCCCTGGTGCACCTGGACCCCGTCGACGGCACGGCGAAGGAGATCGCCACCCTGCCCACGGGGGCCGTGCCGCTGGGCACCGCCGACGGACGGCCGCTGTTCGCGGTACCGGAACTGGCGGAGGGTTCCTTCGGCAGCGGCGAGGACCAGCCGTACACCACCCTGATGGCGGTGGACCCCCTCGGCGGGGGCCGGCGGATCCCGCTGCCCGGCACGACACGCGGCACGCCCACGCTGGTCGGGGATGCCGTCCACTTCGTCCGCCCCAACGGCACGGTCACCGCCGTGCGGGTGAGCGACGGCAAGCGCCTGTGGCAGCGGGAGACGGACATCGAGAACCTCTCCACGCCGGTGTACTCGGCGAAGTCCGACACGCTGTACCTCGCCAACCAGTACGGCCGGCTGCTGGCCCTGAACGCCCGTACCGGTGTGGTGCGTTGGCGCACCTCCGCGCTCCAGGACCCCGGTGACTCCGCGAGCGACACCGTGCCGTCGGTCCTGCTCGTCAAGGACGCGATCGTGGCCGTCGCGGGCGACACGGCCTTCTCGGTACGCCCGGACAGGCCGAAGTCCGTCGCGAAGTGACCGGCCCTTCCCAACGCCTTTGTCAGTGACGCCCGTTCAGGCCACCGACCCGATCCGCCGGGGTGGCGCCGACGTGGGGTCGTGGTGGATCGGCGTGTGGGCGCCGGCGAGGGAGACCCCGCTGCCGCCGCGCCGGTCGGCGACGATCTCGGAGGCGATCGACAGCGCCACCTCCTCCGGCGTCCGGGCGCCCAGGTCGAGGCCGATGGGCGACCGCAGCCGCGCCAACTCGATCTCGGTCACGCCGACTTCGCGCAGCCGCTCGTTGCGGTCCAGGTGGGTGCGGCGGGAGCCCATCGCGCCGACGTAGGCGACCGGCAGCCGCAACGCCAGCTCGAGCAGCGGGACATCGAACTTGGCGTCGTGGGTGAGCACGCACAGGACGGTTCGGCCGTCCACCCGCGTCCGCTCCAGGTACTTGTGGGGCCACTCGACGACGATCTCGTCGGCATCCGGGAAGCGGGTGCCGGTCGCGAAGACGGGACGCGCGTCGCACACCGTCACGCGGTAGCCCAGGAACTTGCCGATGCGGACCAGCGCCGACGCGAAGTCGATCGCACCGAAGACGATCATCCGGGGCGGTGGCACCGAGGACTCCACAAGGAGTGTGAGCGGCGCCCCGCAGCGCGAGCCCTGTTCGCCGATCTCCAGGGTGCCGGTGCGGCCCGCGTCCAGGAAGGCGCCGGCCTCGGCGGCGACCGTGCGGTCCAGTTCCGGATGGGCACCGAAGCCACCCTCGTAGGAGCCGTCGGGGCGGACCACGAGCGCGCGGCCGGTCAGGTCCGCCGGGCCGGAGACGATCCGCGCGACCGCCGCCGCCTCACCGCTCGCGGCGGCGGCCAGCGCGGCGGCGACCACCGGCCGGGCGGGATCGCCGGCCCGTACCGGGGTCACGAGGATGTCGATGACTCCGCCGCAGGTCAGACCCACGGCGAAGGCGTCCTCGTCGCTGTAGCCGAAGCGCTCAAGGACGGTCTCGCCGTCCTTGAGGGCTTGCCGGCACAGCTCGTACACCGCACCCTCCACGCAACCGCCGGAGACCGAGCCGATCGCCGTGCCGTCGGCGTCCACCGCGAGGGCGGCCCCCGGCTGACGGGGGGCGCTGCCGCCGACGGCCACGACGGTGGCCACGGCGAAGTCGCGGCCCCGCTCGACCCAGCGGTGCAGCTCCTCGGCGATGTCCAGCATCTCTCGGTCTCCTTAACAGCGGTTGCGCGAAGGGCAGTTGGCGGGGCGCTAGTGCACGCCCATCCAACTCTCAATGGGGTTGAGGGAGAAATAGACCAGGAAGATCACTGTCAGGCCCCACATGAAGGCACCGATCTCCCGCACCCGCCCCTGGGCGATCTTGATGGCGACGTACGAGACGACACCGGCCGCGACACCCGCGGTGATCGAGTAGGTGAACGGCATGATCACGACGGTCAGGAAGACCGGGATCGCGGTGGCCCGGTCGGCCCAGTCGACGTGCCGCGCGTTCATCATCATCATGGCGCCGATGACCACCAGGGCGGCGGCCGCGACCTCGCCCGGGACGATCGCGGTGAGCGGGGTGAAGAAGAGACAGGCCGCGAAGAACAGGCCGGTGACGACGGAGGCGAGTCCGGTACGGGCCCCCTCGCCGACGCCGGTCGCCGACTCGACGAACACGGTCTGCCCCGAGGCGCCCGCGACACCGCCGATCGCACCGCCCGCGCCGTCGATGAACAGCGCCTTGGACAGACCCGGCATCCGGCCCTGCGCGTCGGCCAGTTTGGCCTCGGTGCCGACGCCGATGATGGTCGCCATCGCGTCGAAGAAGCCGGCCAGCACGAGCGTGAACACGATCATGCCGACCGTCATCGCGCCGACCTGCCCCCAGCCGCCGAACTCGACCTTGCCGAAGATCGAGAAGTCCGGCATGGAGACCGCGCTGCCGTGCAGTTCGGGAGCGCCGCTCGCCCACTGCTTGGGGGCGATGGCGCCGACGGCGTTCAGGATCACGGCGAGCACGGTGCCGCCGACGATGCCGATCAGGATGGCGCCCGGGATGCCGCGCGCCTGGAGCATGAAGATCGCGAGGAGGGTCACGGCGAACAACAGCACGGGCCAGCCCGCCAGTTCACCGGTCGGGCCCAGGGTGACCGGGGTCGCCTTGCCCTGGTGCACGAAACCGGCCTTGTAGAAGCCGATGAGCGCGATGAACAGGCCGATGCCCATGGTGATCGCGTGTTTCAGCGCCAGCGGGATCGCGTTCATGATCAGCTCGCGCAGGCCGGTGACGACCAGCAGCATGATGACCACGCCGTACATCACGCACATCCCCATGGCCTGCGGCCAGGTCATCTGCGGGGCGACCTGCGAGGAGAGCACGCCGGAGACGGACAGGCCGGCGGCGAGGGCGAGCGGCACCTTGCCGAAGAAGCCCATCAGGAGCGTGGTGAAGGCCGCGGCGAACGCGGTCGCGGTGATCAACGCGTTCTGGCCGAGGGTGTGGCCCGCCACGTCCTTGCCGGACAGGATCAGCGGGTTGAGCAGGAGGATGTACGCCATCGCCATGAAGGTGGTGACGCCGCCGCGCACTTCGCGTGCGACGGAGGATCCGCGTTGGGTGATGTGGAAGTACCGGTCGAGCCAGGACCTGCCGGCCGGGACGCGGGTGCCTTCGCCCGCGTCTTCGGCCGTGGTCCTGGGCTCCAGGGACTGCTGGGTCATGGTGCCGTCTCCCAAGGTTCAAAGGTGCACCCGTGAACGTCCTCGCGTTCAGCGGGATTTGGGATGTGCACGACCCGGGGGACGGCCCAGGACGAACAGCTGGGACCTGGGGGACGATCCCCCAGGAAAAGAGGCGCCGGTCACAACTCCCGGAGGATCACGTTCCCGTGAGGTGCTCGGGGCGTACCGGCGTCCGGTTCAGTTCCAAACCGGTCGCGTTGCGGATGGCGGCCAGGACCGCCGGCGTCGACGAGAGGGTCGGCGCCTCGCCGATGCCGCGCAGCCCGTACGGGGCGTGGTCGTCGGCGAGTTCGAGGACGTCGACCGGGATGGTCGGCGTGTCGAGGATGGTCGGGATGAGGTAGTCCGTGAAGGAGGGGTTCCTGACCTTCGCGGTCTTCGGGTCGACGATGATCTCCTCCATCACCGCGACGCCCAGGCCCTGGGTCGTGCCGCCCTGGATCTGGCCGATGACGGAGAGCGGGTTGAGCGCCTTGCCGACGTCCTGGGCGCAGGCCAGTTCGATGACCTTGACCAGGCCCAGCTCGGTGTCGACCTCGACGACGGCCCGGTGCGCGGCGAAGGTGTACTGGACGTGGCCGAAGCCCTGTCCGGTCCGCAGGTCGAAGGGCTCGGTCGGCCGGTGCCGCCACTCCGCCTCGACCTCGACGGCCTCTCCGTCGAGCACGTCGACCAGGTGGGCCAGCACCTCGCCGCCGTCGGTGACGACCTTGCCGCCCTCCAGGAGGAGCTCCGCGGTGGCCCAAGCGGGGTGGTACGTACCGAACTTGCGGCGCCCCAGCTCCAGGACCTTCTCGCGGACCAGCTCGCAGGAGTTCTTGACGGCGCCGCCGGTGACGTAGGTCTGGCGGGAGGCCGAGGTCGAACCGGCGCTGCCCACCCGGGTGTCCGCCGGCTGGATCGTCACCTGCGTGACGCCCAGCTCCGTGCGGGCGATCTGCGCGTGGACGGTGACGCCGCCCTGGCCGACCTCCGCCATCGCGGTGTGCACGGTCGCGACCGGCTCGCCGCCGACAACTTCCATACGCACCTTGGCTGTTGAGTAGTCGTCGAAGCCCTCGGAGAAGCCGACGTTCTTGATGCCGACCGCGTAGCCGACACCTCGTACGACGCCTTCGCCGTGTGTGGTGTTGGACAGGCCGCCCGGCAACTGCCGTACGTCGGCGGCCTCTCCGGCCGCGAGCCACTGCTGCTCCGGGGGCATGGGCATCGCCTGGACGCGGCGCAGGAGTTCGGCGACGGGCGCCGGGGAGTCGACCACCTGCCCGGTCGGCATCACCGTCCCCTGTTCCATCGCGTTGAGCTGGCGGAACGCGACCCGGTCCATGCCCACCTTGTCGGCGAGCTTGTCCATCTGGGCCTCGTAGGCGAAGCACGCCTGGACCGCGCCGAAGCCGCGCATCGCGCCGCAGGGCGGGTTGTTGGTGTAGAGGGCGATGGCCTCGATGTCGACGTTGTCGATCACGTAGGGGCCGGCGCCGAGCGAGGAGGCGTTGCCGACGACCGCCGGGGAGGCCGACGCGTAGGCGCCGCCGTCCAGGACGATCCGCGCCTTGAGGTGCGTGAGCTTGCCGTCCTTCGTCGCGCCGTGCTCGTAGTGGAGCTTGGCGGGGTGGCGGTGGACGTGCCCGAAGAAGGACTCGAAGCGGTTGTAGACGATCTTCACGGGTTTGCCGGTGCGCAGGGCCAGCAGACAGGCGTGGATCTGCATCGACAGGTCCTCGCGACCGCCGAACGCCCCGCCGACGCCGGACAGCGTCATCCGGACCTTGTCCTCGGGCAGGCCGAGGACGGGCGCGATCTGCTTGAGGTCCGAGTGCAGCCACTGGGTGGCGATGTAGAGGTCCACGCCGCCGTCCTCGCCCGGCACCGCGAGACCGGACTCCGGGCCCAGGAACGCCTGGTCCTGCATGCCGAAGGTGTACTCGCCCTCGACGATGAAGTCGGCGCGCTCGCGGGCGGATTCCACGTCTCCGCGGACGATCGGCTGCCGGTGCACGATGTTCGGGTGCGGGACGTGGCCGATGTGGTGGTCGTCGCGGCCCTCGTGGACGAGGACCGCGTCCGGCGCGGTCGCGGACAACTCGTCAGTGATGACCGGGAGTTCGCGGTACTCGACCTTGATCTTCGCAGCCGCACGGCGTGCGGTCTCCGGGTGGTCGGCGGCGACGATCGCGACCGGCTCGCCGTGGTGGCGGACCTTGCCGTGCGCGAGGACCGGGGTGTCCTGGATCTCCAGGCCGTAGTTCTTCACGTCGGTCGGCAGGTCGTCGTACGTCATGACGGCGTACACGCCCGGGGTCTTGAGCGCCTCGACGGTGTCGATGGAGACGATCTCGGCGTGCGCGACCGTGGAGCGCAGGATCTGGCCCCAGAGCATGTCCTCGTGCCACATGTCGGAGGAGTACGCGAACTCGCCGGTGACCTTGAGGGTGCCGTCCGGGCGGAGCGTGGACTCGCCGATGCCGCCCTTGGTCTGGGAACCCTGGGTGACCTTGGTGGGAGTGCCGATGGGGGCGCCTTTTGCGGAGGTGCCGGGCATGTCAGACCGCCTCTCCCTGTCGGGCGGCCGCCAGGCGCACCGCGTCCATGATCTTCTCGTAGCCGGTGCAACGGCACAGGTTGCCCGAGAGCGCCTCGCGGATGTCCGCGTCGGTCGGGTTCGGGTTGTGCTCCAGCATCTCGTCGGCGGCGACGAGGAGACCGGGGGTGCAGAAGCCGCACTGGACGGCGCCGGCGTCGATGAAAGCCTGCTGGATGGGGGCGAGTTCGACGCCCTCGCCGGTCTGCGAGTCAAGGGGCTTCGCGTTCCAGGCCTTGGCCTCGTCGAGTGACGTACCGCAGGATCCCGTTCCGCAACTCCCGTGCTCGGCGCGCTGCTTGGCGAAGTCCGCGAGGCCTTCGACGGTCACCACGTCCCGGCCCTCGGCCTGTCCGGCCGCGACCAGACAGGAACACACCGGCACGCCGTCCAGGCGGACCGTGCAGGAGCCGCATTCGCCTTGCTCACAGGCGTTCTTGGAGCCGGGCAGGCCCATCCGCTCGCGCAGGACGTACAGCAGGGACTCGCCCTCCCACACGTCGTCCGCTTCCTGCAGGCGGCCGTTGACAGTGAAGTTGACGCGCATTACGCAGCTCCCTCCGAGGCGCGGCGGGCGCCGCGGTAGGACTCCCAGGTCCAGGTCAGGGTGCGGCGGGCCATGATGCCGACCGCGTGGCGGCGGTAGCTCGCCGTGCCCCGGACGTCGTCGATCGGGTTGCAGGCGGCGGCGCACAGGTCCGCGAACTGCTTGGCGACGGACGGGGTGATGACCTTGCCGTTGTCCCAGAAGCCGCCCTCGTCGAGGGCCGCGTTCAGGAACTCCTCGGCCGTCTTCGCGCGCACCGGGGTGGGGGCGGCGGAGCCGATGCCGGTGCGGACCGTGCGGCTCTCGGGGTGCAGCGCGAGGCCGAAGGCGCACACCGCGATCACCATGGCGTTGCGGGTGCCGACCTTCGAGTACTGCTGCGGGCCGTCCGCCTTCTTGATGTGGACGGCGCGGATGAGCTCGTCGGGCGCCAGCGCGTTGCGCTTCACGCCGGTGTAGAAGGCGTCGATGGGGATCAGTCGGGTGCCGCGCACCGACTCGGCCTCGACCTCGGCGCCGGCCGCCAGCAGCGCGGGGTGCGCGTCGCCGGCCGGAGAGGCGGTGCCGAGGTTGCCGCCGACACCGCCGCGGTTGCGGATCTGCGGGGAGGCGACCGTGTGCGAGGCGAGGGCGAGCCCCGGCAGCTCGGACCGCAGGTGCTCCATGATCCTGGTGTACGGGACGGAGGCACCGAGCCGCACACTGTCCTCGCCGGTCTCCCACTCGTAGAGGTCGGCGACGCGGGTCAGGTCGAGCAGGTACTCGGGCCGGCGGTGGTCGAAGTTGATCTCGACCATCACGTCGGTGCCGCCCGCAATCGGCACAGCGGTGGGGTGCTCGGCCTTCGCGGCGAGCGCCTCCTCCCAGCTGGCGGGGCGAAGGAAGTCCATGACCGGCTCTCTTCTTCGTCTCGTGGGTCGTACGGGTCGTACGCGTCGTACGGAATGAGCCAGATCGTGTGCGGCGGCCCCGGCTCGTTCATGTGCTGTTTACGCGGAGTGGGCTCAGTACACAGCGCCGTACTCCACCAGGGTCAGTCACCGAAACCATGAAGGAGTTGGCTGGCCAACGCGGGCATCTTGTAGATTCGTATGAATAGAGGTCATCAGCAACCTCTCGGATTTCCTGTGGAAACGTGGGACACGGTCCCGCGCCCACGGCCCCTCAGGATTCATCGTAGTTTTCGAGACACGGAACGGCGGCGACGAGATGCGGCTGCGCGCGCTTCTGGACACGGATGCGTTGGGCCTCAGGCTGCTCGGCGGTGCGGACGAGCTGGATCGCACCGTCCGGGGTGTCATGACCACCGACCTCAGGGACCCCAGCCGCTATCTGTCCGGCGGCGAACTGGTCCTCACGGGTCTGGCCTGGCGCCACGACGCCACCGACTCCGAGCCGTTCGTACGACTCCTGTCGCAGGCCGGGGTGGCGGGCCTGGCGGCCGGCGAGGCCGAGCTCGGGGCCGTCCCCGACGACCTGGTGACGGCCTGCGCCCAGCACCGGCTGCCGCTGTTCGCGGTGCACGAGTCCGTTGCCTTCGCGACGATCACCGAGCATGTCGTACGGCAGGTCAGCGGCGAGCGCGCCGGGGACCTGGCGGCGGTCGTCGACCGGCACCGCCGGATGATGACCTCGGGCCCGACGGGCGGCGGTCCCGACGTGGTCCTCGACCTGCTCGGCTCCGACCTGGACCTGCGGGCCTGGGTCCTGTCCCCCACCGGCCGCCTGATCGCCGGCCCCAAGGTGACCGGCGCGCTGCCCGCGGACACCTGCGCCAAGCTGGCCGGCGCGCAGCTCGCCGCCGCCCGCACCGGCCGCCGCGGCCCCCACCGGGTGACGCTCGGCCCGTCGACGTACAGCCTCTTCCCGATCCGCAGCACCGGCCGGCCCGCGCAGGCCGGCCGGGACGTGCGCGAGACCGTGCTGTCGGACTGGCTGCTGGCCGTCGAGGCGGACGCAGGCGACTGGCCCGCGGAGCGGCTCGACCTGCTCCAGGGCGTCACCCAGCTGATCTCGGTCGAGCGCGACCGCCGGGACGCGGCCCGCACGGTCCGCCGGCGCCTGGCCCAGGAGGTCCTCGAACTCGTCCAGGCCGGCGCGGCCCCCGGCGAGATCGCGGCCCGGCTGAGAGTCGCGGCGCCGGTACTGCTGCCCGGCCTGGGCGCGGCCCCGCACTGGCAGGTGGTCGTGGCACGGGTCGACTGGGCGGGCACCGACATCGAGCCGGGACCGGTCGCACAGGCCCTCCTGGAGGAGATCCTGGTCGACCCGCTCGCCACCGGACCCGAACCCTCCGACCGCATCGCCGTCGCCCACACCGGCGACGAGGCGGTCGCCCTGGTCCCGCTGCCCGCCGTCTCCGCCGAGCACGACGGCTCGGAGTCCGGGATCGTCGCCGACGCGCTCCTTGAGTCCGTACGGCAGCCGCTGTCGGCCGGTCTCGACGACGACGGACAGGTCACGCTCGGCGTCAGCGCGGCCGTGCACTCGGCGGAGGGCCTGCGCGGCGCCCTGGAGGAGGCCCGGCACGCCCGTCGGGTGGCCGCGGCCCGCCCCGGCCGGGTCAGCGCGGCGGGCCACCAGGAACTGGCCTCGCACGTCCTGCTGCTGCCGTTCGTCCCCGACGACGTCCGGCGCGCCTTCACCGCCCGCCTGCTGGACCCGCTGCGCGAGTACGACCGCCGCCACCGCGCCGAGCTGATCCCCACCCTCGAGGCCTTCCTGGACTGCGACGGCTCCTGGACCCGCTGCGCGACCCGGCTCCACCTGCACGTCAACACGCTGCGCTACCGCGTCGGCCGGATCGAGCAGTTGACGAGCCGTGATCTCTCCCGCCTTGAGGACAAGCTGGATTTCTTCCTGGCACTGCGGATGAGCTGATCTCGGGCGGGGCCTGCGGCCCCCCAGTCACCCACGACTTTGTGAAATCCTTCACCTACCCCCTTGGCCCGGTACCTGGATTCGTGCTGAGATGCGGCCACCACTCAAAGCTCGATGGCGTGCTCGGGGAGGGCAACGTGGCGCATACCGCCATGTCTGGTACCGGAACGACCGCAGGTGACGATCCCCTCCAGACCGCGGTATGGCGGCTGCGCTCGCGGGCCTGCTGGGCCGACGCGGCGGCCCTGCTCCAACCGGTCACGGCACCGGCCGCGTTGCAGCGCGCGTCGCTGCTGGTCGAACGGTGTCTGTACACCGAGCAGGGCTGGGAGGACGCGGAGGACGCGCTGCGTACGGCGGAGGCGCTGGCCCATGCCGACGAGGAGCGGGGCGCTGCCGCTTGTGAACGCGGGTACCTTGCGTACGCGGCGACGCTGCACACCGTGCGGGACCGGGCCGACGAGGCGCGGGCCGCGCTCGGTCGGGCTGCGGCACTGATCCCTCCGGGGGCTTCCGGTCGGGCTCTGTTGGACTTTCGGCGCGGGCTGCTTGCCGAGAATCTGACCGGGTCTCCGCAGTCCGCGCGGGCCGCGTACCGGCGGGCGCATGCGGGGGCCACCGCGTTGGGGGATCCGTTGTTGCTGTCGTTCACGTGGCGACACCTGGCCGGACTCTCTTTGCGGGACGGGGAGTTGGTCGAGGCGCGGCACGGCTTCGCCGAATCGCTGAGGATCCGGGAGGAGTTGGGGTACCTCGTGGGGACCGCGCCCGCCCTTGTCTCGCTGGCCGATGCGGAGTCCGAGCCGGAGGCTTCGCGGTTGCGGGAGGAGGCTCGGCGGTTGTTCCGGTTGCTGGGCGGGGTGCCGACTTGGTTGGCGCGGCAGTTGGCTCCGCCGGCGGCGGATGCGGCCAGCGCTTAGAGATTCAGAGGTGGTGCCGCGCCGGGTTGTGTGTCCGGTGCTGCGCCGTCGTGGCTGGTCGCGCCCACGCGGCGGAGCCGCATATCAATACAGTCCCGCGCCCCTAAGGGCGTTGACGGACCCGCCCGTTTCCTACGACATGCCTGTGAAGTGCTCCCCCGCCAAGCCCCTGACCGCCTCCACGTCCTTGGCGATCAACGCCTCCAGCAGGACCGTGTGTTCTGACGCGTCCGCCAAGAGGTCGGCTCGGCCTCGGGTCGGGGGGCCGCCTACCAGGGGCCACTGGGCTCGGCGGTGCAAGTCGTCGGCTATCTGGACCAGTTGGTCGTTGCCGGAGAGGGAGAGGACCGCGCGGTGGAAGGTGCGGTCGGATTCCGCGTAGGTGGCCCGGCAGCCGGAGGTCGCGGCGCGGACCGTGGCGTCGGCCAGGGGGCGCAGGTCGGACCAGCGTTCCGGCGGGACCGTGCGGGCCAGGCGGAGCATGACGGGGATCTCTATGAGGGCGCGTATCTCGGCCAGTTCGGCCAGCTCGCGCGCCCCGCGTTCGATCACCCGGAAGCCGCGGTTGGGGACGACCTCGACGGCGCCTTCTTGGGCCAGTTGCTGCATCGCCTCGCGGACCGGTGTGGCCGATACGCCGAAGCGGTCGCCGAGAGCGGGGGCCGAGTAGACCTCGCCGGGTATCAGGTCGCCGGCGACCAGTGCGGTGCGCAGGGCGTCGAGGATCTGGCCGCGGACGGAGGCCCGCTGGATCGGGCGGGGGCCCGGGATCGGCAGCTCGCTGTGGGTGTGCTCGCCGCGGGTGGTGCCGGCGGCGACGGCCCGCTCCCGCCGCACGTCGGCCGCGCCGGCCTGCGGCGGCACCCGGGTCGCGCCGGTCCAGGTCTGAGGAATTCCCGTCTCCGCGGAGCTCTGCGTGCTCTGCCTCACGGGTCCTCCTCGGACGTTTCGGTACTTGGGGTCATTAACGGCGCGATGTTACTCGTCCGTCAAGCACCATAAGGGCACAAGCCGTCAGTTCAAATACCGATGATCTTGGGTAAGGTAAGCCTTACCTCTAGACGATCGTGGATTGGGTGGTCCTCGCATGCCGGTGCCGGGTTCGCCGCTCACTGCCGCGTACACCCGCCTGACCGGGGTCCTTCCGGACCTGGAGATCGTGGAGCGGTCGGCCGGGGAGCCGGCCCCGCGGGGCGCCGGCTGGGTCGCCGCCGACTCGCTCGCAGCGGGCGACGAAGGGCTGGAGACGTTCCTGACCTGGGACGACGACCAGGTGGTGCGGGACTACGGACAGCGCGCCCGCCCTGATGTCGTGGCCAGCTTCGGACTGCACCGGTACGCCTGGCCGGCCTGTCTGCTGATCACCGTGCCGTGGTTCCTGCTGCGCCGCGTGCCGCGCTACCCCGTGACGCACGTCTCGTACGACCGCACCGTGCCGGATCTCGGCATGGGCCGCCTGTCGGTGCGGGCGGAGGGTTTCGCCTGTCTGCCCGGCGATCCGGCGGCGGCCCTGCCCGGCGCCCGGGTGGTCGCCGACGAAGAGGCGCTGCGGGCCGAGGTGCGGGCCGCCGTCGCCGAGCACCTCGAACCCGTACTCGCCGGCTTCGGCCCGCGCATGCGGCGGCGCGGACGGGCCCTGTGGGGCATGGCGACCGACGAGATCGTGGAGGGGCTCTGGTACGTCGGTCATCTGGTCGGCGAGGAGGAGCGGTCCAAGCGCGAGCTGGAGGCGCTGCTGCCGGGGGCGACCCGGCCCTACGTCGGTTCGGCGGCGTTCCGTCAACTCACCGGCCCCCGCGGGGAGTCGCTGCCCACCCGGGACCGGGCGAGCTGCTGCCTGTCCTACACGCTGGTCTCCGAGGACACCTGCGCCACCTGCCCGCGCACCTGTGACGCCGACCGGGTCACCAGGCTGCTGGCAGAGGCGAGTTGAGGGACCCTCAGGCGCAGGGCCCGCGAGCCGTCCCGTAAGATCACCCGCGAACTAGGCTTCCGGCGGGTTACAGGGGATTCACAATTTCCTCACTTGCCGCAGGAACTTTCCGTGGAACCACCCGTACGGGTAGTCTTATTCGAACTCAACTCCCGCCCCTCATGCGGCAGTTCGAGCAGAACGCCGCCCTGGGCATCCCCTTGCACTTCCTTGGCGGCCTCTTGCCCCGAAAACGCCTGAGGGCCGTTGGGATTGGGCCACTATGGCGGGCGTTACGCCCTATCCCAATGCAAGGGACCCCTAGATGAGACTGACCGACATATCGCTGAACTGGTTGCTTCCGGGCGCCGTACTGCTCCTGGGCATGCTGGCAGCGGTAGCGGTGCTCGCGCGGAGCAAGCGGTCCGGCGGGGAGCACGCGAAAGACGACTCGTGGGAGCGCAGCGAGGAGCGCCGCAGGCGCAAGGAGGCCATATACGGCACCGCCTCCTACGTCCTTCTGTTCTGCTGTGCGGCGGTGGCGGCCGCCCTCTCCTTCCGCGGCCTGGTCGGCTTCGGTGAGGAGAACCTGAGCCTCTCCGGCGGCTGGCAGTACCTGGTGCCGTTCGGCCTGGACGGCGCGGCCATGTTCTGCTCCGTCCTCGCGGTGCGCGAGGCCAGCCACGGTGACGCGGCGCTCGGCTCCCGGATACTGGTGTGGACGTTCGCGGGTGCCGCGGCCTGGTTCAACTGGGTGCACGCGCCCAGGGGTCTCGGCCACGACGGCGCTCCGCAGTTCTTCTCCGGCATGTCGCTGTCCGCGGCTGTGCTGTTCGACCGCGCGCTGAAGCAGACCCGCCGGGCCGCGCTGCGCGAGCAGGGTCTGGTGCCGCGTCCGCTGCCGCAGATCCGTATCGTGCGCTGGCTGCGTGCTCCCCGTGAGACCTACAGGGCCTGGTCGCTGATGCTGCTGGAGAACGTGCGCAGCCTGGACGAGGCGGTCGACGAGGTGCGCGAGGACAAGCGCCAGCACGAGCAGAACCGGCTGCGCCGCCGGGAGCAGGACCGTCTGGAGCGCGCGCAGCTCAAGGCCATCAGCCGGGGCCACCGCGGCTTCGTCGGCCGTGGCGGCGGCAACGGCGGGCGCCAGATGGAGGCCCTGGAGCGGGCGTCCGCGCCGGCCTCCGCGGAGACCGCCATATCGGCGCCCGAGCCGCTGCCCGTCCGCTCGCGGCCCTCGCTCCAGCCCGTCCGCAAGGCCGGCGCCGAGTCGCTGACCGTCGACCTCACCGCGGAGGACGACACAATGGCCCTGCCGCGCCTTGACTCCCTGGAGCGCAAGCTCAAGGACCTGGAGCAGCAGTTCGGTTAGCCGAGCGGGCTCTTGCAACGGCGGAAGGGGCGCGACCCACACGGGTCGCGCCCCTTCCGCCGTGCCCGGACATGTCGATCGCGTGCCCGCGGGCCTCAGGCGATCTCGGCGTCGTCCAGTTCGAACCACACCGCCTTGCCCACCGCGTGCGCGCGCACGCCCCAGGCGTCCGCGAGGGACTGCACCAGGACCAGGCCTCTGCCGTGCGTGCCCTCGTCGGCGCTCGGCACGCGCAGCCGCGGCCTGCGGGCCACGAAGTCCCGTACCTCCACCCGGAGTCCGTGCGGTCCGACGGTGGCCGTCAGGACCGCGTCGTGGTCGGTGTGGATGAGCGCGTTGGTGACTAGCTCGCTGGTGAGCAGTTCCGCTATCTCCGATCGTCCGGGCCTGCCCCACTGCCGCAGCAGCTCGCGCAACGCCCGTCGTGCCTCGGGCACTTCCTTCAGATCGGCGCGCCCGAGTCGGCGCCGAAGCTGTGGCGACCGCGCCTGCTCCATGGCACTGTCGTCCTCTTCCTCCACTGTCCTGGCCGAGGAGGCCCCGATCGCCACAGGACCGCCCCCTCGTGCGTACCTCTTCATGACCCCCGCCCGCGTGCCGATGTCGGCTCCCCTCCTTGTCGAACACGTTCACGGGGATCCATGCCCTCTGGGACACGCGCCAGTCATGTCCAATCCTGGACGACCAGGTGTTCGGCCACGGATACGGCGCTGCCCGTCGGGTGGATGACACCCTGGACCGAGCCGTCCGAGCGTCGAAGGAGCCGCCGTGCACGACGACCGACTGTTGGTTGAGGCCCGACTGGAGCGCGCGGTACGGCAGTTCGTGCAGCCCGCGCGGTACGGGGCGCGCGTGCCGCTGGCCCTGTCCGTGTGGCATGTGCCGGGCGAGCCGGTGCCGGTGGACCAGGCGCTGCAGGCCGCCTACGAGCCCTTCACGACCGGCACGGAGTGGGGAAAGCCCTGGTCGACAAGCTGGTTCCGGTTGACCGGGCGGGTGCCCGAGGAGTGGGCGGGCCGACGGGTCGAGGCGGTGATCGACCCCGGATTCACCGGCGACGGACCGGGTTTCCAGGCGGAGGGACTGCTGTACGACGCCGCGGGCGTCCCCCTCAAAGGCGTTCACCCGCGCAACCGCCACCTGACTCTCGGGGCCCCGGCGAGCGGAGGCGAACCGGTGCATCTGCTCCTGGAGGCGGCCGCCAATCCGGCCGTACTGCACGGCTTCGAGCCTACGCACCTGGGCGACGTCCTGACCGCCGGCGATGCGCCCATCTACCGATTCCGGGCTGCCGACCTGGCCGTACTCGACGAAGAGGTGTGGCAGTTGGGCCTCGACATCGAGGTGCTGTCGGAGCTGATGCACGAGCTGCCGATGGACCGGGCCCGGCGGCACGAGGTGCTGCGCGCCCTGGAGGACATGCTCGACGCGCTGGACCTGCACGACGTGTCCGGCACGGCGCCGGCGGCCCGCGCGGCCCTCGCGGACGTGCTGTCCCGGCCGGCGTCGGCGAGCGCGCACCGGGTCTTCGCGACCGGACACGCGCACATCGACTCGGCCTGGCTGTGGCCGCTGCGCGAGACGGTCCGCAAGGCCTCGCGCACCTTCGCCAACGTCACCGCGCTCGCCGCCGACTACCCCGAGCTGGTCTTCTCCTGCTCGCAGGCCCAGCAGTACGCGTGGGTGAAGGAGCACCAGCCGCACATCTGGGAGCGGATCAGGAAGGCCGTGCGAGAGGGCAACTGGGCGCCCGTGGGCTCTATGTGGGTCGAGTCGGACGCCAACATGCCCGGCGGCGAGGCACTGGCCCGCCAACTCGTGCACGGCAAGCGGTTCTTCGCCGAGGAGCTCGGCACCGAGACCGAGGAGGTCTGGCTGCCGGACTCCTTCGGCTACACGGCCGCCTTCCCGCAGCTCGCGAAACTGGCCGGAATCCGTTGGTTCCTGACCCAGAAACTGAGCTGGAACCAGTCGAACCGGATGCCCCACCACACTTTCTGGTGGGAGGGCATCGACGGCACCCGCGTCTTCACCCACTTCCCGCCGGTCGACACGTACAACTCGCAACTGCACGGTCGCGAACTCGCGCACGCGGAGCGCAACTTCGCCGACAAGGGCCGGGCGACGCGCTCACTGGTCCCCTTCGGCTGGGGCGACGGTGGCGGCGGTCCGACCCGCGAAATGCTGGAGAAGGCACGGCGGTTGCGCTCCCTGGAGGGCTCACCGCGGGTCACGGTCGGCAGACCGTCCGCCTTCTTCGCCGCCGCCGAGGAGGAGTACGGTCCCCAGGCGCCGGTGTGGTCGGGCGAGCTGTATCTGGAGCTGCACCGGGCCACCTACACCACCCAGGCCAAGACCAAGCAGGGCAACCGGCGCTCCGAACACGCGCTGCGCGAGGCGGAGTTGTGGTGCGCGACGGCCGCGGTGCGGGATCCCTCGTACGCCTACCCGTACGACGCGCTCGACCGGCTGTGGAAGACGGTGCTGCTGCACCAGTTCCACGACATCCTGCCCGGCTCCTCGATCGCCTGGGTGCACCGGGAGGCGCGCGAGACGTACGCGCGGGTGCTGGCGGAGGCCGAGGAGATCACGGCCGCGGCGGTGACCGCGCTGGGGTCGGCCGACGGGCCGGGCAGTGCGTCGGGCGAGGGGCGGAGCGTCTTCAACGCCTCGCCGTACGCGCGGACCGAGGTCGTGGGGGACGGTCTGGTGACCGTGCCCGGGCTGGGCAGCGCGCCGGTGCCGGACACGGCGGACGAGAGCGTCCGGACCCAACAGGTCGGTGACACCTATGTGTTGGAGAACTCCCGGCTCCGGGTCACCGTGGACGCACGGGGTCTGCTCACCTCGGTGCGGGACCTGCGGGCCGATCGCGAGGTGCTGTCCGGTCCCGGCAATCTCCTCCAGCTGCATCCCGACCACCCCAATGCCTGGGACGCCTGGGACATCGACCGGCACTACCGGCGCCGGCACACGGACCTGACGGACGTCGAGTCGGTGGAGCCGGTGGCGGACGGGCCGCTGCTCGCGGCGGTGCGGGTGACGCGGACGTTCGGGAAGTCACGGATCACGCAGGAGATCCGGCTGGCCGCGGCCGGCCGCCGGGTGGACGTCGTCACGGACGTCGACTGGCAGGAGTCGGAGAAGGTGCTCAAGGCCGCCTTCCCGCTGGACGTGCACGCCGAACGCTCCACCGCGGAAATCCAGTTCGGGCACGTGCACCGTCCCACGCACGCCAACACGTCCTGGGACGCGGCCCGTTTCGAGATCTGCGCGCACCGCTGGATCCGGGTCGCGGAGGAGGGGTACGGCGTCGCGATCCTCAACGACTCGACGTACGGCCACGACGTGACCCGCTCCCCGCACGCCGACGGCCTCGGCACGACCGTACGCCTGACCCTGCTGCGCGCCCCGCACAGCCCGGACCCGGAGACGGACCTGGGACAGCACCGCTTCTCCTACGCCCTGTTGCCCGGCGGGGACGTCGTGCACGCGGTCGCCGAGGGGCTGGCACTGAACCTGCCGCTGCGGGTGGCCGAGGGACCGGTCGTGGCACCCCTCGTCCGGGTCGACCACCCGGGCGTGACCGTCGAGTCGGTCAAGCTCGCGGAGGACCGGAGCGGCGATGTGGTGGTCCGGCTCTACGAGTCCCGGGGCGGCCGGGCGCGGGCCACACTGAGCGCCGGGTTCCCGGTGGCCCGGGCCGAGGTGACGGACCTGCTGGAACGGCCGCTGCACGACAGCGACTTGGCCATCGAACTGCGGCCGTTCCAGATCCTCACCCTGCGACTGCGCCCGGAGTGACCGCCTCCTGGCCTACTTCTTCGCCAGGCCCTTCGCCCCGATGTGGTAGATCTCGCGGCTGTCGCGGGCCATGTCGACGACGACCTTGGTGGTGCTGTTCTTGCTCCAGGTCAGGGTGACCACGGCCTCCGTGTACTTCTTCGTGGAGCCGTTGTCGGTGACCTTCCAGGAGAGCGGGACGTTCTGGGCGCGCAGGACGCCGTCGGCGTGCTCCCTGTCCTCCCAGGCGGCCAGCTGCTTCTGGTAGGCGGGGGTCAGGTAGTGCCCCCGCAGCGTGTCGCCGAGGTCGCCGCTGCCCTCGTCGGTCACGGCGTCGATGTAGGCGCCGTAGAAGTCGGCGATGCGGGTGATGTTGTTCGACGGCGTCCCGCTGACGCTGCGCGGCGCTCCGGCGGAGGCCTGGGCGGTGATGCCGAGGCCGAGGGCCAGGGCGAGGCCGGCGGCCACGGTGGAACGGCGGGCGATGCTCTGCTTGCTGCTCATGTCTGTTTCCCCGTTTTGTGTCGTGCGTCGCTGGTCGAGCGTCGCTGTCGTGCTCTGCGTGCGATGAGAGGTATGGGGCCGCCCGCCCGACCCCCGTGCGGGAGGGCGGCCCCAGCTGGTGGCGGCGGTCAGTGGAGCTTGTTGACCGCCGTGACGGTCGTCTTCTTGAAGGCCTTCACGGGCGCGTCCTTGAGATCGCCCATCTGGGCCCAGTTCACGACCGTGACCGTCTTTCCGTCCCGGCCGACCGAGACGAGACGGACGTCGCTGGCGCCCCAGGAGGCCTCGGTGTGCACGCCGTAGACGTGGGCGCCCTCTTCGACGGCGAGCGTCCCGTAGTCCTTGCCGGAGGCCTTGATGTCCGGGTCGGCGTCGAGCCGGGCCGGGCAGGACTTGAGGTCCTTGTTCAGCTTCGAGACCAGCGCCTTGGCCGCCTTGGTGTTCGCCAGGGTGACGGAGATCTGGCGGGCGTTCGTGTCGAGGTCGGTCCGGAAGTCACGGTGCCAGGCGTTCTTCTGGCCCGGCAGGGCCCGCAGGCAGGTGTCCCACTCCGTCTCCTCCGGCACGCCGGCGGTGACCTTATCGGCCGTCCAGGCGGAGCTGGGGTGCGGCGGCAGTTGCTTGGCCGCGAGGAAGCCGGGCGCCTTCGGAGCCGCGCTCGCCGGTGCGGCGAGTGAGGTACCGAGAGCGAGACCCGCGATGGCGAGTACGGTGAGCGCGCCGGCTTTGCTGCGCTTGGGCATGGGTGTCCCCCGTGGGTGAGTGCATGGGTGTCGGAGTCGTACCGGCGGCGGATGGTCGGTCCGGCCCTGGTCGGTGCGACACCAAGAGCATCGGCCGTCACCTCGGCCGACCGCAAGCGCCGCCGCCCGATGCGCCATGATGGAACCATCCCAGCCCATCTGACGTGCAGGTATATGGAGTGCCTGGGATACGGGTCCGAGCCTGGGATCCGACATATTGACGGGGGTACGGTGTCGACTCGGGACGACGTCGAGGAGTTCGCGGCGCTGCTGCGGCAGCTGAAGGCGCGCACGGACCGGAGCTACGGCTCGCTGGCCCGGCGGCTGAACATGAACACCTCCACGCTGCACCGCTACTGCGCGGGCGAAGCGGTGCCGACGGACTTCGCGCCCGTGGAGCGGTTCGCCGCCTTCTGTGATGCCACGCCCGAGGAGCGGCACGAACTGCACCGGCTGTGGCTGCTCGCCGTGGCGGCCCGGCAGCGTCCGCGCGCCGCCGAGGCGGCGTCGGCCGAGGACACCGAAGTGATCGCGAGCGCCGAGGGCGGGCTGCCCGGCCCGGACTCCGCGCCCGCGTCGGGCCACCCCTGGTACCGCCGGCGCCGCATCCTGGTCGGCGCCGCCGCGGCCTCCGTCCTGATGCTCACGCTGGGCAGCCTGTCCGCCCTGTCGGACGACCGTCCGCCGTCCCGCTCGGCCCAGTCGCCGGACATGGCCGGTACGACGGAGGCCGGCACCGCCACCCGCTCGGCGACCCCGAGCGGCAGCCCGTCCGCCGGCCGCTCGGCCTCGTCGTCGCCGTCGCCGTCGGGCAAGAAGTCCTCGGCGTCCCCGACCCCCAAGAAGGAGGGTCCGGCGGGCAAGGGGACCAGCGGGCCCGCCTCGGGCGGCGGCGGTACGCCGCTCACGTGGACGGCCGACGACCAGATCTGGGAGGGGACCTGCGGCCACGACTACGTCATCGACAAGCCGATCACCGAGGTCCCGCCGCCGCCGGCCCAGCAGGACGCCGGTGTGTGGGCGGCGACCCAGGGCGCGGTGCACGGGCGGCTGACCAAGGTGCAGATCACGGTGCAGGGACGGTCCTCGACCGCGGTGGTCCTCGAAGGCCTGCGGGTCCGGGTCGTCGGCCGCGCCGCCCCGATGGCCGGCATCGACTACGCCATGGACCAGGGCTGCGGCGGCGGACTCACCCCGCGCTACTTCGCGGTGAACCTCGACAAGGACCGCCCCGTCGCCCGCGCGCAGGCAGGCAACGACACCGGGACGCCGATCCCGGCGGTGAAGTTCCCGTACAAGGTCTCCGCCCAGGACCCCGAGGCGCTGCTGGTCGACGCGACGACCGCGACCTGCGACTGCAGCTGGTACCTGGAGCTGGAGTGGTCCTCCGAGGGCCGCACCGGCACCGTCCGCATCGACGACCACGGCAGCCCGTTCCGTACCACCAGCGCCAAGGGCCTGCCGCGCTACTGGTACGGGACGAACGACGCCGGCGCGCGGGCCTGGGTGCCGACCGAGCGCTACTAGGAAGCGGTCGGACCGCCCTTACGGCCGGGGCACGTTGCGCAGGTTGGAGCGGGCCATCGTGAGCATGCGGCCGACGCCTCCGTCCAGGACGATCTTCGAGGCGGACAGGGCGAAGCCGGTCACCATCTCGGCGCTGATCTTCGGCGGGATGGACAGGGCGTTGGGGTCGGTGACGACGTCGACGAGGGCCGGGCCCTTGTGTTTGAGGGCGTCCTTCAGGGCGCCCGCCAGGTCCTTGGGCTTCTCCACCCGCACGCCGTAGGCACCGCAGGCGCGGGCGACGGCCGCGAAGTCGGGGTTCTTGTTGGTGGTGCCGTAGGAGGGCAGTCCGGCGACCAGCATCTCCAACTCGACCATGCCGAGGGAGGAGTTGTTGAAGAGGACGACCTTCACGGGCAGGTCGTACTGCACCAGCGTCAGGAAGTCCCCCATCAGCATGGAGAATCCGCCGTCCCCGGACATCGACACGACCTGCCGCTCCCGGTCGGTGAACTGGGCGCCGATCGCCATGGGCAGCGCGTTCGCCATCGAGCCGTGGGAGAACGAACCGATCACGCGGCGGCGGCCG
The DNA here is from genome assembly GCF_053595415.1 of Streptomyces sp. NPDC002499. Lineage (NCBI taxonomy): Bacteria > Bacillati > Actinomycetota > Actinomycetes > Kitasatosporales > Streptomycetaceae > Streptomyces > Streptomyces sp. NPDC002499. The sequence continues at coordinate 17,142 of NZ_JBSFXO010000011.1, read as the reverse complement.
TTGGGCGTGATGTAGCGGGCGGCCCAGACGTTGCACATACCGGTGTCGACGGTGAACACGGCGTCCTCGTCGGCGAGTTCGTCCAGTACGGAGGCCACGTACTCGGGGTGGATCGGGGTGTGCTTCTCGACCTTGCGGGTGTAGGCCTTGACCACGCCTTCCAGCGCGTCCGCGTGCTTCTTGAGCATCTTGTCGAGGAAGCGCCGGTTCTCCTTGGGCTTCACCCGCGGGGTCAGACAGCGCAGGGTCTCCTTCACATCGCCCCACACGGCCAGGTCGAGCTTGGAGCGACGCCCCAAATGCTCGGGCCTGACGTCGACCTGAGCGATCGTCACATCGTCGGGGAGGAAGGCGTTGTACGGGAAGTCGGTGCCGAGCAGGATCAGCAGGTCGCACTCGTGGGTGGCCTCGTAGGCGGCGCCGTAGCCGAGCAGACCGCTCATGCCGACGTCGAACTTGTTGTCGTACTGGATCCACTCCTTTCCGCGCAGTGCGTGGCCGATGGGCGACTTGATCTTCTCCGCGAACTCCATCACCTCGGCGTGCGCGCCCGCCGTGCCGCTGCCGCAGAAGAGGGTGACCTTCTCGGCCCGGTCGATCAGGTCGACGAGCTTGTCGATCTCGGCGTCGCCGGGCCGGACGGTGGGCCGGGAGGTGACGAGGGCGGTCTCCACGGCCTTGTTGGGGGCGGGTTCGGCGGCGATGTCGCCGGGGAGGGAGACGACGCTGACGCCCGACTGCCCGACGGCGTGCTGGATCGCGGTCTGGAGCAGCCGCGGCATCTGCTTGGGGCTGGAGATCAGCTCGCTGTAGTGGCTGCACTCGGTGAACAGCCGGTCGGGGTGGGTCTCCTGGAAATAGCCGAGGCCGATCTCGCTGGACGGGATCTGCGAGGCGAGGGCGAGCACGGGAGCCATGGAACGGTGGGCGTCGTACAGGCCGTTGATGAGGTGGAGGTTGCCGGGCCCGCAGGAACCGGCGCAGGCCGCGAGTTTGCCGGTGATCTGGGCCTCCGCGCCGGCCGCGAAGGCGGCGGTCTCCTCGTGGCGCACGTGCACCCAGTCGATGGCGGAGTTGCGGCGGATCGCGTCCACGACGGGGTTGAGGCTGTCGCCGACGACTCCGTAGAGGCGTTTGACTCCGGCGCGGACGAGGATGTCGACAAACTGTTCGGCGACGTTCTGCTTGGCCATGGTTCTGGGCGCCCCTTAGGTCTCCGCTGGATCTCCGCGGTCTTCCGGTCCCCCTGGGTTCCATGAATTCACAGCCCGAAGCCTCACGCCTCCCAAACGGCCGCGGCGGTCCGGTCGTCCGCGTAACCCTTGACCCTGACTTGGGTGTCGGCGAGGAAGGCGGCGAGCCCGGGGGCTTCGCCCCCGGACCACCGGCCGGTGAGATACCGGCACAGGTCGGGTTCGCCGCGCAACGGCTCGGCGAGACCTCCGGTGCACATCAGGAGCGTGTCACCCGGCTGGGCCACCGAGGCGCGGAAGCGGAAGGGTTCGTGGGGCGGCTCGGGGGCGGGCTCGTAGGGACTCGGCGGGGTCGGGATGCCGAGGTCCATGGTGAGCCGGTCGCCCTCGGGCGTCTCGGAGGGCAGCGAGCCGAAGCCGACGACGGCGTCGCCGGTGACATCGGTGACCCGCGGTTCGATGTCCTGCCACTCGCCGCCCCTGAGCCGGAAGAGTCCGCCCGTGCCGACGCCGAAGAAGACGCGCGTACGGCACTCGGGGTCGGCCGGCAGCAGCAGACAGCGCAGGGTCGCGGAGTACTCCTCCGGGTCGATGCCCTGCTCGGCGGCGCCCGCCCGGAGCTTGCCGAGACTGCGGTCGGTCAGCCGGTGCAGCCCCGACTTCAGGTCACCGCGCCGGCCGGACCTGATGTCCTCCGCGAGCCGGGCATGGCTGCGGCCGACGGCCCGCCCGATCCAGTGGCAGGCCTCGGCGGCGGCCTGGTGCGCGCCCGGCGTGGCCCGGGCACCGGTCGCCATCGCCACCAGCACCAGCGCGTGCTCACCGGTGCCGAACCTCGCGGTGAGCAGCGAGTCGCGGCGCGGCTCGCCCCGGAACCGTGCGGAGTCCCCGCGCACGGACACGGCCCGCAGCGTGCAGGCCCCGTACCGGGCGCCGTCCAGCACGGTGTCCGCGACCAGATCGTCGAGGTCGTCCGGGTCGGCGAGCGGCAGGGCGGTGGGTTCGGCGTCGTAGGTGGGCGGTCCGGAGCCGACGTAGTCGACGTTGGGTGGGGGGAGGGTCGGGAGGTCCAGGTGGGTGGCGGTGCGCAGGACCGGGGAGGTGGATGGGACGGGTGCGGCAGGTGGGGCGGGTGGGGCGTCCTGGACGGAAGCGATGAACCCGGCCGGCGGGGGCCCGAGCGGGGTCGGCGGGGTACCGGGCGGCGTACGGGGTTCGGGGGGTGGTGCCGTGGGGGCCGGCGGGGCTGCCGACAGGGGTTCCGGACTCTGGGGTGCCGCGAGCGGCGGTTCCCAGGGGACACGGTCCCGGACGGGCCCCGCGCGAGGCGGCTCCGGGGTGTCGGCGATCACCGGACGCTGCGGGGGAACACCGGTCCCCGCACGGCCGCCGGCACTCGCACCTGAACCGTCCGTCACCGCTTCCGTCGCCGACGCGAAACGGTCGTCGAGGGAGTCGGCGGCGCCCGCCGGGCCCGTGTCCTCGGTGGAGTCGTCGTACAGCTGTCCCCACCAGTCGTCCTCGTGACCGGTGGGACTTCCCCCCTGCTGGCTCATGCCCCTAATTGTCCACCGCGCGGGCTCGATGAAAACGGGGCGTCAGGAAAAACCGGCGCGACATGGCGCATCGAACGGCGTGTCGAGCTACCTGTCGAACAGTGATGCGGGAGTGGCGAGTTGAAGCCGCCGGACGGTTCCACCCCCCACGGGAGAACCGCCCGGCGACACCGAGGTGACCCGGGCCCGGATCCCCTGCGTGCCGGCGACACGTCTCGGACCCTGATCACGATCTGAGTGACCGCGTCCCGCCCCGCGCCTGCCGGACCGGCCTGATTGTGCCCCCGCACCCTGAAGACCAGCTGTGATTCAGGAATGCGTCCGCGGTGGCGCCACCTTGGCAGAGTGCCGGGTGGTACGGCGATGATGTGCCGAGGCGGGTTTGCGCCATGGCTGTTTTCCGCCATACGTGGGCACGCGCGAGGTTGGTTCGACGGGGAGGGCGACAGCTGATGCTGGAAGTGCTGGGACTGGACGAGACACACGAGTCGGCGTACCGCGCCCTCGTGTCCGTGGGCGCCGCCGACGTGTCCGACCTGGCCCGGCGGCTGACACTCGGCGAACGCGACACAGAACGCACCCTGCGCCGCCTTGAGCGGCACGGCCTCGCCGCCCAGTCCTCGGCCCGCCCCGGCCGCTGGGTCGCCGCCCCGCCCGGCGTGGCCCTGGGCGCGCTGCTCACCCAGCAGCGGCACGAGCTGGAGAAGGCGGAACTGGCGGCCGCCCTGCTGGCGGAGGAGTACCGGGCGACGGCGGCCGAGCCCGCCGTGCACGACCTGGTCGAGGTGGTGATCGGCGCGGCGGCGGTCGCCCAGCGCTTCCTCCAGCTCCAGCTCGGCGCGAGCGAGGAGGTGTGCGCGCTGGTCACCGGCAACCCGGCCGTCGTCTCCGGCGTCGAGAACGAGGCGGAGGAGCAGGCGACCGATCGGGGCGTGGTCTACCGGGTGGTGGTCGAGCGGTCCGTCCTCGACCTGCCGGACGGCATGACCGAACTGTCCGCCGCGCTCGCCCGCGAGGAGCGGATCCGGGTGGTGGAACGGGTCCCGACCAAACTGGTGGTGGCCGACCGGACGACCGCCCTGGTGCCGCTCACCTCGCACACCGCGGAACCCGCCGCGCTGGTGGTCCACGCGAGCGGCCTCCTCGAACTCCTCTCCGGCCTGTTCGAGTCGGTGTGGCGGGACGCGCTGCCGCTGCGCCTCGGCGCGTCCGGGGTCACCGAGGAGACCCCGGACGGCCCCGACACCATCGACCTGGAGGTGCTGTCCCTGCTGCTGGCCGGCCTGACCGACGCGAGCGTCGCCAAACAGCTCGACCTGGGCCTGCGGACGGTGCAGCGCCGGGTGAAGCGCCTGATGGAACTGACCGGCGTGACGACCCGCCTCCAGCTGGGCTGGCACGCGTACGAACGGGGCTGGGTGACCAGGGACGGGTCCTTCTGACCGCCGCGCGCTGGGCCCTTCTGACCCGCGCCGGCTCAGCCCGACCCGCGACCGCTCACCGCTCCCGCCCCACGCCCGACCGGCCCTTACCGGCCACGCCTGATCTGCGGCTTCGTCTCCCCTCCGGCACTCTGGTCAGATGGGAGTGTGGGACCTCCTGCTGGTCGGCCTGGTCCTCCTGCTCGGCCTGTGTGGAGTACTCGTGCCCGGGGTGCCGGGATCGTGGCTCGTATGGGCCGCGGTTCTGTGGTGGGCGCTGAAGGACCCGCAGCCGGTGGCATGGGGCGTGCTGGTGGGTGCCACCATCGCGCTCCTCGTCTGCCAGGTGGTGCGCTGGATGCTGCCCCCGAGACGGCTGCGCGCGAGCGGCGCCACCCCCCGAATGGGCGTGTACGCGGGGACGGGCGCGCTTCTGGGCTTCGTCCTCGTCCCCGTCCTGGGCGCGATACCCGGCTTCATGGGCGGCATCTACGTCGGCGAACGGCTCCGCCTGGGCGGGCACGGAGAGGCACGGGCGGCACTGCGGACGGCGATGCGCTCGGGCGGGTCCAGCGTGCTGGCGGAACTGTTCACCTGCCTGCTGATCGCGGGGGCGTGGCTGGGCGCGGTGATCTGGGGCTGACGGCACGCGCCCGGCTCGCTCGACGGCACGCCCGGCTCGCTCGTGCGGATGTAGGCCCGCGGTCCTGGTCCGTGCGGCCGATGCGCGGGCCGACGGTGGGTGCTTGGCTTGCCGCCATGACCGAATTCACCGAGGCCGAGCGTACGTATCTGAAGTCGCAGCGGCTGGGCCGGCTGGCCACCGTCGATCCGCACGGGCAGCCGCAGGCGAACCCGGTCGGCTTCTTCCTCCAGGACGACGGCACCGTCCTGATCGGCGGGTACGCGATGGGCACCACCAAGAAATGGCGCAACCTCCTCAAGAACCCGAAGGCCGCCCTGGTCGTGGACGACATCGCGAGCCTGCGCCCGTGGCGGGTACGCGGCGTGGACATCCGCGGCGAGGCCGAACTCCTCACCGGACCGCACGAGTTGGGCCCGCACTTCAGTGAGGAGGTGATCCGCGTCCACCCACGCCGGATCCACAGCTGGGGCCTGGACGAGGTGGACACGGAGGCCTAGAGCACGCCCTCCAAGGACAGCAGTACGGTCTTGCGCTCCAGACCGCCGGCATACCCGGTCAGGGAGCCGTCCGCGCCGATCACCCGATGGCAAGGCCGCACGATCAGGAGGGGATTGGCGCCGATCGCTCCACCCACGGCCCGCACGGCGGCACGGGAGGCCCCGATACGCGCGGCGATCGCACCATAGGTCGTGGTCTCCCCGTACGGCACGGCCCCGAGAGCACCCCACACCCGCTCCCGGAACTCACTGCCTTCGCTGCGCAACTCCAGCTCGAACTCCTTGAGTTCACCACCGAAGTAGGCGGCGAGCTGTTCACCGGCGGCACGGAAGAGGTCGGGCGTGTGCAGCCAACCTTCCTGAACCGTACGGCCGTTCTTCTGTCCGGGCACGGACAGGGAGGTGAGCGTGCCGTCCTCGCCGTCGGCGGTGAGGAGCAGCGGCCCCACGGGACTGTCGACACTCGCATAACGCACAGGGCCACTCATCAGAACTCCAACTCCCCTGCGGCACGCAGGTGTTGCAAGGCGTACGAGCGCCAGGGGCGCCAGCTGTCGGGTACGTCGAGGAAGGGCGGGGCGACGTCGGGATCGCCGAGGGCGCGGGCGCGGATCGTGGCGACCGTGGCCGCGTCCATGCCGGGCAGCGCGAGCAGGGCCGCCGCCGCGTCGTCCCGGTCGACGCCGGCATCGAGGCGTACGGCGCCGTCGGCGAGGGCGGCGGTGAGCGCGCCCAGGGTGCCGTGCGGTTCGGCCTCCGCCAGGACCGCCGGTTCGGGAAAGAGGTGGGTGAGGCTGCCGCAGGGCGCGTCGAGCGCCTTGCCGTACCGCTGGACGAGCCGTTCGGCCGCGTCCCGCCCGACCAGTGCCCGCACCGCCAGTTCGGCCGGATCGGCGGCACCGGGCGACCGTATCCCCGGCCGGGCGGCGACCATGGGCGCGAGCCGCTCATCACTGCCGAGCCGCTCGTCGACGGCGTACGGATCGGCGTCGAGGTCGAACAGCAGCCGCAGCCGCTGCACGGCGGTGGTCAGATCGCGGGGGTCGGTGAGGTGCAGCCGGGCATCCAGCCATCCACCGGGGTGAGCGCCGGTCGTGGACCGGACGGTACCGCCCCGCTCGTCGACGGCGACGATGCCGGTGCCGTGCGGAAGCCGGAGGCTACGGCGGTACACGCGCCGCCCGACCACCCCATCCACGTCCTCCACACCGGCCACGGCCTCGGCCGCGAGCAGATCGAAGACGGCACCGGCCTGATAGGGCCCGCGATGGGCGAGCCGAAGGGGAATCCCGGCGGTCGGAGCGGCCTCCCGCAGCCCACCCCTCCCGGTCCGGGGCGCGGCGGCCCGCAGGGCACTCGGCGTGGCCGCGTACACGGCCCGCACGGTGTCGTTGAACTGCCGCACACTCGCGAACCCGGACGCGAACGCGATCTCCGTGATCGGCAGGTCGGTGGTCTGCACGAGCACCCGCGCGGTGTGCGCCCGCTGGGCGCGGGCGAGCGCGACGGGCCCGGCACCGAGCTCGGCGGTGAGCTGCCGCTGCACCTGCCGAGCGCTGTACCCGAGCCGCGTGGCGAGCCCGGCGACGCCTTCCCGGTCGACGACCCCGTCACCGATAAGCCGCATGGCCCGCCCCACGACATCCGCCCGCACGTTCCAGTCCGCGGACCCCGGCACGGCGTCGGGCCGACACCGTCGGCAGGCCCGGAACCCCGACCCCTGCGCGGCGGCGGCCGTGGCGAAGAACCGCACGTTCCGCCGCTTCGGCGTCACCGCCGGGCAGCTGGGCCGGCAGTAGATCCCGGTGGTCAGCACGGCGAAGAAGAACTCCCCGTCGAACCGCCCGTCCCTGCTCCGCACGGCTTCGTACCTGCTGTCGTCGTCCATCACGGAACCAAGTCTCCGCCGGGAGAAGCCGCCGAGCTAGCGGAAATCAGACGTCAAGCCGGACACTCCGGGTTCGTCGATCTTCAGCCCGTCCGGCGTTTGAGGACGAGGCCCCTTCAGGGCCGACAGCGGGGGCCTGGGGGCGGCAGCCCCCAGACGGCCACGACAACCCCGGTCACCACCGACCCCGCTTCGCCTCCATCGCCGCCTTCCCGTCAGAACCCTTCCGCTTCCACTCCCGCCGAAGCTCCGCACGGACCCGCGCATCGGTTTTGGCCACGATCCACTGGTTCTCCCGCATCAACTTCCGGTAACTCTCCAACCGCCGCACCGACAACTCCCCGGAGTCGAGCGCGGCAAGCACCGCGCACCCCGGCTCGCGCTCGTGTGCGCAGTCCTGGAAGCGGCAGCGTCCGGACAGTTCCTCGATCTCGGCGAAGACCTGGCCGACCCCGGTCTCGGCGTCCCAGAGGCCGACGCCCCGCAGTCCGGGTGTGTCGATGAGGACTCCGCCGCCGGGCAGGGCGAGGAGGTTGCGGGTGGTCGTCGTATGACGGCCCTTTCCGTCCGCGTCCCGGGTGGCGTGTACGTCCAGGACGTCCTCGCCGAGGAGCGCGTTCGCGAGGGTGGACTTGCCCGCGCCGGACTGGCCGAGCAGCACGGACGTACCGCCGGAGACGAGGGCGACGAGGACGTCGAGGCCTTCACCGCGTACGGCGCTGACGGTCAACACCGGCACTCCGGGGGCGGTCGTCTCGACGTCCTCGACGAGGTACGACAGGCCGACCGGGTCCGGCACGAGGTCGGCCTTGGTGAGCACGACGACCGGCTGGGCGCCCGACTCCCAGGCCAGGGCGAGGAAGCGTTCGACGCGGCCGAGGTCGAGTTCGACGGCGAGGGAGACGGCGACGATGGCGTGGTCGACGTTGGCGGCGAGGATCTGCCCCTCGGACCGCTTGGAGGAGGTGGAACGGACGAAGGCGGTACGGCGGGGCAGATACGTCCGTACGTAGCGCGGGTCGCTGCCCGCGGGGTCGACGGCGACCCAGTCACCCGTGCACACGACCTTCATCGGGTCACGGGGAACGACGAACTCGGTGTCGGCCCGTACGGTCCCGTCGGCGGTGACCACGTCGCACTGGCCGCGGTCGACGCGGACGACCCGCCCGGGCAGGAGGCCTTGGGTGTCGTAGGGCGCGAACGCGTCGGCCCATGCGTCGTCCCAGCCGTAGGGAGCGAGCGCGGAGGAGACGGAGGCAACAGAGCTGGAACTGCTGGAAGTCAAGGGGAATCCTTCACAAGGACGGCCCCGGCTGAGGGAGTTGAGGTCAGCCGGCTGCCAGGGAGGTGGACTTGATGAACTCGTGGGGGCGGGCAGCGCCCAGCGCGACGACAGTCATCGGTCAACACCTCCAAGGTCTTCCTCGTGAACGAGCACGGTCCGAACGAGCACGACTTTAAAGGCACTCGGGCCGAGACGCCACTGAATTGCGGCGCACCGAATTGCGGCGCACCGGATCACAGCGCATCGAGATGGTCCCGTACCCGTCCCATCGGCCAGACCTCGCCGATCTTGTGCCTGATGTCGAAGAGGTTGGCCGCGTGGATGTCGGCGTCCCGGTCGCCCACGGCCTCCTCGACCACGATGGGGACGAACCCGTACTGCATGGCGTCCAGGGCGGTGGCGCGGACGCAGCCGCTCGTCGACAGGCCGCCGATGAACAGGGTGTCGATGCCGTTCGCCGTGAGGTGACCGGCAAGGCCGGTGCCGAAGAAGGCGCTCGGGTACTGCTTCGTCACGGTCAGCTCGTCCGCCGCCGGGGCCAGCCCGTCGATGAAGTCGCCGAAGGGACTGCCTTCGACGAAGGCCCGCAGGACGGGCACCTTGCGGAAGAAGAGGCCGCCGTCGCTGCCGTCTGGCCGCAGCAGCACCCGCGTGACGATCACCGGGATCCCGGCCCGGCGTGCGTCGGCCAGCAGGAGCCTCATGGCCTCGGCCGCCGGTTCGACGCCCGCGTAGAGCGGGCAGTCCGGGTCGACGTAGGCGCGGGCGGGGTCCACCAGGAGGAGCGCCGGGGAGGTGCCGGGGGTGAGCCGGCCGCCGAATCCGGCCTGCTCGTAGTCCTCCTGCCGGGAACCGGTCATGGCGATGCCCTTCGTGAAGTGGCGGACTCCGGGCGGGCGTTGGCGACGGCCGCGTCGGTCGTACGTGGCGCTCGCAGCGAGGTCGGGAACGCGAGGCAGATCGCTCCCCCCACCACGAGGATGCCCGTGAGGACGAACCCCGTGACGCGGATGTTGGCGACGAAGCGGCTCAACTCGCCCGACGCGAGCACGTTCAGCGTGCCGAGTGTCCCGTCGTACGCGGCATGCCGGGCCGGTTCGCTCAGTCCCGTCGTGGTGAACGCGAGCGCGAGTGCCGTACTGAGCAGGTAACCCACGTTCTGTGTGGTCGACCGCAGGCCGTTGGCCATCCCGCGCCGGTCCGCCGGTGCGCTGAGCATCAGGGCACTCGTGCTGGGTGTCATGAACAGCCCGGTGCCGGCCCCCACGAGGAAGAGGAACGGGGCCACCTCCGGGAACGGCACCGCCGTGGTCGAGAGCGTCAGCGAGAAGCCCAGCAGTCCGCACGCCGTCATGGCCGTGCCTGCCGTCGTCAACGCTCGCGGGGTGAAGTGGTCGAACAGCGGACCGGCGACGGCCGAGGTCAGCAGCGTGCCGACCGCGACCGGTGTCACCAACACCCCCGCCTGCAGGGACGTGGCACCGGTCACCGCCTGCTCGTGCAGGGAGGCCAGGAGTACGACGGCGTAGGAGCCGACCGCGTTGGCGAGCACGGCGACGAGCACCAGGGCGATCGCCCGGGTACGCAGCAACGCCACGTCGACCAGGGGGTGCGACCGCTTTGCCTGGACGACGACGAAGGCCGTGAACAGCGCGAGGGTCGCGCCGGCGCAGACCCACGGCAGCCAGCCGGCGACGGTGGCCGTGCCGCCCGGGGTCAGGGTGAGGACCAGCGCGGTCAGCATCGCGGAGGACAGCAGCGCGCCCGGCAGGTCGAAGGGTTCGCGGGCCCCGCCGGACCGCCGGACGGTGTCGCCTCCGGTCGGCGGAGTGCGCGGGACGACCAGCGCCGAGGCGACGATCGCGAGCAGCCCGATCGGCACGCAGACGACGAACAGTCCGTGCGCGCCGAGGAGTTGGGTCGCCGCGCCGCCGACGAGCGGTCCGGCGATCTGGGCCAGCGCGGCCACCGTGACGTTCCAGCCGAGGGCCCGGCCCAGGCTCCGCGCGGGGAAGACGTCGGTCAGCAGGGCGGTGTTGTTGGTGATCACGGCGGCGGCCCCGACCCCCTGCGCGACCCGGGCCGCGATCAGGAGCTCCGCCGTCGGGGACAGCGCCGCGAGCCCGGTCGCGACGGTGAAGACGACGAGTCCGGCGAGATAGAGCCGGCGGCGGCCGACCAGGTCGGCGATCCGGCCGAAGACGAGGATCAGTGCGGTGGTGACCAGCATGTAGCCGAGCAGGATCCAGTCGGCCTGCCCGGGGCCCGCCCCCAGCTCCCGGGCGATCGTGGGCAGGGCGACGGCGAGACCGCTCATGTTGAGGAACACGGCGACCACGCCCACGGCGGTGGCGGCGAACACCCACCGCGGGTCACGGACGGCGGGCCGCGCCCCGGACATCAGGCCGGCCACAGGTCCGGCGGATCGGTCACGGGGTCGGTGGTCACCGCGGGACTGAGCGCGACTTCATCAGCGGCTGGATGCGCGTGCCGAAGTTCTCCAGGCCTTCGAGGAAGTCGTCGAAGACGAGCATGATCCCCTTGGTGCCGTCGACCTCGGCGACCTCGTCGAGCAGTTTCGCGACGGTCTCGTACGACCCGACCAGCGTGCCCATGTTGAAGTTCACCGCACCCTCGGGCAGCGCGATGGTCCGGGCGGTCGAGGTGCCGTCGGAGGTCGTGTCGGTGGCCGTCTCCCCCGCCATGTACGCCAGCGCCGCGCGGTCGGCGTTGTCGTGGTAGTCCTGCCACTTGGCGTGGGCGGCCTCGTCGGTCTCGTCGGCGATGACCATGAAGAGCGAGAGCGCGCCGACGTCACGGCCGGTCTCGCGCGCCGCCTCGACGAGGCCGGCCGTGGTGCCCGAGAGCGCGAGCGGGGTGTTGACTCCGCTGCCGAGGATGAAGTTGTACTGGGCGTGCTCGGCGGCGAATTTCATGCCGGTGGTGCTCTGGCCGGCGGCGACGATGTCGATGTGCCCGTCCGTCGGGCGCGGGGACAGCACGCAGTCGTTCATCTCGTAGAACTCGCCCTTGAAGTTGCTGACGCCCTCGCTCCACAGCTCCTTCATCACGGTGACGTACTCGGCGGCGCGGGCATAGCGGTTGCCGAAGTGCTGGTCGCCGGGCCACAGGCCCATCTGGGAGTACTCGCCGGGGGCCCAGCCGGTGACGATGTTGATGCCGAAGCGGCCGGGGGCGATGGAGTCGATCGTCACCGCCATGCGGGCGACGATGGCGGGCTCCAGCGCGAGGATCGGGGTGGAGGCGTACAGCTTGATGCGCTCCGTCACGGCGGCCAGGCCGGCCATCAGCGTGAACGACTCCAGGTTGTGGTCCCAGAACTCCGTCTCGCCGCCGAACCCCTTGAGCTTGATCATCGACAGCGCGAAGTCGAGCCCGTGCTCCTCCGCCTTCTGCACGATGGCCTTGTTCAGCTCGAAGCTCGGCAGGTACTGGGGTGAACTCTTCGATATGAGCCAGCCGTTGTTGCCGATGGGGATGAAGACGCCGATGTCCATACCGCTCCTCGCTGACGGGTGGGGTGAATCTGACGGGGTGACAACGAGCTTGCATGATCGGAGAGTTCCGCGAATTCCGCTGGTTCCAGGGGGAGTTCCGGGCCGGCCTCGACCGTATGCGTCGATCATTACTACCCTCGTCCCGATCTGTGAACGCGGCGCTACGCACGGCGGCCGGCTCACCCCGCCACGGGCCGGCGCGACACGCACCGTCACCGATCATCACCCCAGCGTGATCAATTCACAACTCGCCCTGAATTCACGTCAGTTGAGCACGTGTCGACGGTCGGAGTCGCTGGTGGGAATCGTGCGAAGCTGTACGTCACCTGAGACCGGAACGGTAAAGTCCAGAGTATGAACGCGCGTCTGGCTCTCCTCGGCACGGTGGACCCCGGCGTGGCGGAGAGCGAGGTCTTCCGGCTGGCGCTCCAGCACGCCGTGGGCGAGCTGAGCGCCCTCGGGGGAACGATTCACCTGCGCGGCCCCATGTCGATGCTGCGCCTGGTGTCGTCGACCGGTCTGCCCCCCGCGCTCGCCCGCTCCTGGGAGATCATCGACCAGGAGGGTCCGTCGGCCCAGGCCCGGGCCCTGCACCAGGGCCGCGGCGTGTGGCTGCCGCTGGAGCCGGCACCCGTGGCCGCGTCGGCCCCCGCGCCCGTGGCCGCGTCGACCCCGGACCTCAGCTGGCCCGGCACCGGCCTCGCCGCCCTGCCGCTGTTCGGCGGCGACCGCAGCATCGGCGCGCTCACGGTGCTGGCGGGCGACCAGGGCGAGCCGACCTCGCGGCAGTGGGACTTCCTCCAGGACCTGGTCGCCTGGACCGAGGAGCGCATGAGTCAGGCCGCGCCGCCCTCCACCCCCTCCCGGACGGAGCTGACCGGCTCCCGCGACCGCCTGCGGCAGGCCCTCAAGGAGGTCAGCGTCGGCTCCTGGGACTGGGACATCCAGGGCGGCGAGCTGCTGTGGGACGAGGCGGCCGTGGAGCTGTACGGCTTCCGGCCGGAGGACTACACCGCCAGGGTCGAGAACTGGATGGTGTGCGTCCACCCCGACGACCTGGCGCCGACGCTGGACGCGGTGGACCGGGCGATCCGCGACCACGGCGTGTTCGAGGCGGAGTACCGGGTACGGCGGCTGGACGGGACGTACGGCTGGACGCAGGCCCGCGCCCGGGTGACGTACCACGAGAACGGCGAGCCCCACCGGATGATCGGCGTGGGCTGGGAGAGCAACGAGTCGCGGTCCGCCCGGGACGCGCTCGGCCGCGCCCTGCGCCACATGAGCGACGGCTTCCTGGCGGTGGACGACGAGTGGCGGATCACCTTCGCCAACCTGGAGGCGGAGCGCACGCTGGGCTTCTCCGAGGAGGAGCTGTTCGGGCAGCTGCTGTGGGAGCTGCCCGCCACCCGCGAGGTGCCCGGCATGGAGAGCCGCTGCCGGGAGGCCGCGGCCGAGGAGAGATCCGTCGGGTTCGACGTGCGGATGGGGGACACCGGGCGGCGCCACCACGTGCGCCTGGTGCCGGGTCCCGACGGCCGTACCCTCTACTTCACCGATGTCACCGAGAAGCGGCAGCACGAGGAGGAGCGCCGGGCGTCCGAGCGCGCGGCGGTCGAACGCGCGGCCCGGATGGGCGAGTTGACGAAAGCCCTGGCCAAGGCGACGACCTCGCAGGACGTGGTGGCCGCGGTCGCCCGCCGGGTGCTGCCGCCGTTCGCCGCGGCCGGCCTGCTGGTGCAGGCCGTCGAGGGCGACCGGCTGCACACCGTGGGAGCGGACGGCTACCCGGACGACTTCCTCGCCATCGTCGACGGCCACTCCCGGACATCCGGTGAGCCGTCCTGGGACGTGATCGAGTCCGGTGTGCCGCTGTTCCTCTCCTCGGTCGAGGAGTACACGGCCCGCTACCCCGCCCTGACCGGCAGACCGGCCCGGGCCGAGAAGCAGGCGTGGGCGTTCCTGCCGCTGACGGCGTCCGGCAACACCTTCGGCGTCTGCGTCGTCGCCTTCGAGCGCTCCCGCCGGCTCTCCGACGAGGAGCGCACGCTGCTGACCACGATCAGCGCCCTCGTCGCCCAGGCCCTGGAGCGGGCGCGGCTCTACGACGCCGAGCACACCCGGTCCCGCGAACTCCAGCGCAGCCTGCTCCCCCGGGACCTGCCCGATCTGCCCGCCTGCACCGCGGCCGCCCGCTACCTTCCCGCGGGCCAGGGCATGGACGTGGGCGGCGACTGGTACGACATCATTCCGCTCTCGGGCGGCCAGGTCGCCCTGGTGGTCGGCGACGTCATGGGCCACGGCCTGCCGGAGGCGGCGACGATGGGCCGCCTGCGCACGGCGGTCCACACCCTGGCCGACCTGGAACTCCCACCCGACGAGATCATGAGCCACCTCAACGACCTGGTCGCCGGCATGGGCGAGGAGTCGTACGCGACCTGTCTGTACGCGCTCTACGACTCGACCTCCCGGATCTGCTCCATCGCGCGGGCCGGCCATCCGCCGCCGGCGGTGGTGCACCCCGACGGCACGGTCCACTTCCCGCCGCTGGAGGCGGACCCTCCGCTGGGCGCGGCGGAACCCCCTTTCGAGACCGTCGAGTTGGAGGTTCCGGAGGGCAGCCTGCTGGTGCTCTACACCGACGGTCTGGTGGAGTCGTCCAAGCGCGAGATGGAAGAGGGCATGGCGGACCTGGCGCGTCTGCTGCACGAGGCGCACAAGGCCGATCCGGGCACGGAGCTGGACCTGCAACGCCTCTGCGACACCTTGACAGCCGGGCTGCTGCCCGCCGAGAGCGCGACGACGGACGACGCGGCCCTGCTGGTCGCCCGGCTGCACGCCCTCACCGGCGACCGGATGGCGTCCTGGGCGCTGCCCGAGGACCCGCGGGCGGCCGGTCAGGCCCGCCGCCACGTCCGTGAGCAGCTCACCCTGTGGGGCCTGGACGATCTGATCCCGACCACGGAACTCCTGGCCAGCGAGATGGTGGGCAACGTGATCCGCCATGCCAGGGGCCCGCTGCGGCTGCGCCTGCTGCACGGCGCCGAGCTGATCTGCGAGGTCTTCGACGGCAGCCTGACGATGCCCCGGATCCGCCGTGCGACGGACACGGACGAGGGCGGCCGCGGCCTTCAGCTGATCACGGCCCTCTCCCAGCGCTGGGGCACGCGCTACACGGCCACGGGAAAGTGCATCTGGACGGAACAGTCCCTGTTCACACCGGAGAACCGACCGGAGCCGGCGTCGGACGCCCTGGACCTGATGTTCCTGAACACGGCCGAGTTCGCGGGGGACCTGGACGCCCTGCTCCTGGGGGACGAGGACCGCTAGCGGTCCTCGTCCGGAGGGTGTCGCGAGGTCAGGACTTCGCGCAGCTCTGCCCGTTCAGCGTGACGTCGTACGGCGGGGAGTTCTTGCCCGACCAGGTGGCGATGAAGCCGAAGGAGAACGTGCCGTTCGCGGGGACCGACTTGTTGTAGTCGGCGGCGGTGGCGGTGACCCGGGAGCCGTTCTGGGCGAAGTTGGCGTCCCACATCTGGCCGACGCGCTGGCCGTCCTTGAAGGACCAGGCCACCCGCCAGTCGCCGAGGGCCTTCTCGGTGGTGACGCTGATGGTGGCCTGGAAGCCGTCGGGCCACTGGTTGACGAGGTCGAACGCGAACGCGCAGGTGGGCGAGGCGCTCTTACTCGGGGACGGCTTGCCGTCAGCGGTGGACGAGGAGGTGCCCTGGGGTTCCGGGTCCGGGTCCGCCTTCTTGCCCTGGCCGGTCGGCGTCGCCGTCGTGGTGGCGGACGGGGTCGGGGAGGCCGTCTTCGGGAGCGGTATGGAGGACGGCAGGGACGGCTGCGGCGCGGCCACCGGGCTGGTGCCGGCCGAGGGGTCGCCGGAGGCCGACGCGTCGTCGTCCATGCCACCGCCCATCGGCATCATGGACACGGCCAGCGCCAGCAGCGACACCAGGACGGCGGCGACGAGCAGACCGTTGCGCAGGGCCTTCGCCCGCTTGGCGGCGTCCTGCGGCTCACCGCCCATGCCGGCGGTCAGCTCCGGGCGTCCGGCACCCATCCGCACCTCGGCGGCCCGGCGGCGGCGCTCCAGGTAGGCGAGGCCGCCCCAGCCGATCACTCCGCCGGCCAGCGCGACGGGCAGCCCGCCGCTGTTGGGCCGCAGACAGGCGGCGGCCTCCGCGCAGGCCACGCACCGGGCGAGGTGGTGCGAGAGGTCGTCCGGGATGTCGGCGGTGGGCGACCGGGTGACCGCGTCGAGCAGCCGCACATAACTGCGGCACTGCGCGTCCATCGGGGTGTCGACGTGGTTGCGGTGGCAGCGGTCCCGGAACAGGCCGCGCACCTGGGCGAGTTCGTCGGCGACGAGGGCCGCGTCGAGACCGAGGCGGCGGGCCACCACGGGCAGCGGCAGCGCCTCCACCTCGGCCAGCCACAGCAGCGCGGCGTCCGCCTCCTGGAGGTCACGCAGACCACGCAGGGCGATCGGGCGCAGCAGCGGCGGTCCGGTGTAGCGCGCGGCCTTGTCGGAGTTGAGCCACAGCCGCAGATCGGAGTCGAGGTCGTGACCCTGTCCACCCGCTTCCCAGGCCGCCGCGGTGGTGCGTACGGCGGTCAGCAGCAGGGGGATCACGGGGAGGTTGGGCGCGCGGCGGCCGGTGCTCCTGGCATTGCCGCTCTCGGCGGCGCGTGCTTCGCGTATGCCGAGCGCGAATGCCTCCGTGGCCAACTGTGTGGCCGCGGTGGAACCCGCGGTGCACAGGTCGGCGTAGGACAGCACGGCGTCCCAGCACTCCGAGAACAGCGCGGCCTCGGCGGCGTCCTTCGGGGTCGGCAGGTCGGGCATGGGTCTCCTGCATCCACAAGCGAGGTCAACTCACCATATTGGCAACGGAGTTGTGGGGAGCCTCGCGGCAGGGCCCGAGCCTTTCACGTCGTCGACACAACTGACAAGCGCCCGTTTCAATTTCGGTTACCGGCGGTCGCCTGACGACGACCCCCGGTGCACCTCACCGCTAGGGCCTGTCCGGCGGATCAGTCCGGCGTCGCGGGCCCTGGCACGCACATCTGCGGCGTTGTCGTCGGTCGCCGACGCTCCGCGTCGACTCCCTCCTCCGCCTTGCAGCTGCACGCAC